>JBFHME010000087.1:0-14233 GCA_041594435.1 Acidimicrobiales bacterium | reverse complement strand
GCCTTCGGCGTCTCACCCGGCAGCACGATCGTGGTGATCAAGGCCACCGACGGCGACACCGCCAGGATCAAGGTGGTCAAGCTGAACGTCAGGTGGTTCCGCGAGTACCTCGTCCACGATCCCGCTCCGTCACTCCAACGAATCACCGTCCCCCTTTTTTCGGTCACGGGAGAGAAGGACATCCAGGTCGATCCGGCGGACGTCGAGCGGATCAGTGAGTTGGTCGAGGCTCCGTGCACCACGCAGATCGTTTCCGACATGACGCACCTCCTGCGGTTCGAGCCCTCCGTCCGCACCTACAAGAAGCGGACGACTTCTAGTCGATGATCGGCTCGGAAGCCACAGCCCCGGCCGCCTCCAGCTCGTCGATCGCCGCGTCGTCGAGCCCGGCCACCTCCTGCAGAATCGTGCGGTTGTGCTCGCCGAGGAATGGCGCCTCGAGGTCGAGGCAGCCGGGAAACTCGGAGAACCGCAGTGGGAAGCCGGGAAGGTCGATGTCCCCGAAGGCGCGGTCGGTCACCGTGCGTACCGTCTCCCGTTCCCGGAGGTGGGGATGGACCATGGCCTCGGGCACCGACAGCACCGGAGCGCACGGCACCCGCCCGGCATCCAGTTCTTCGACCGCAGCGGCGATGTCGTGGCGTGTCGCCAGCCAACCCTCGATCAGCCGGACGACCTCGTCGCGGTGTTGGCAGCGTGCGGCGTTGTCGACGAATCGGGCGTCGTCCACCAGATCCGGTCGACCCATCACCGAGCAGAGCCGCGACCATTGCTCATTGGCCGCCACGCAGATCACAACGTGGCCACCGGCTCCCGAGAAGATGCCGAACGGCGTGACGGCGAAATGGTGCGACCCCGAGCGGTCGGGCTCGACAGCGCCGCCGCTGGCGGAGTGGGCCTGCACGTTGATCTCGTGACAGCCGAAGTAGGCGTCGACCAATGAGATGTCGAGATACTGCCCCCGGCCCGTCCGTTCCCGGTGGTAGAGCGCAGCGGCCAGAGCACCGAAGGCGTGCACGCCGGTCAGCACGTCGCCGATGGCAGCGGCCACCATCGGTGGTGCCTCACCGGGTTCGCCGATCATCGAGGTGATGCCGGAGTAGGCCTGAGCGATGTTGTCATAGCCGGGCTTCGACGCCAACGGCCCTTCCTGCCCGAAGGCCGAGAGTGAAACCATCACGATTCGCGGATTGATCGACGAGACCGTCTCCCAGTCGAATCCGAGCCGGCCGATGGCGCCGGGACTGAAGCTCTCGACGACCACGTCGACATGGGGAAGCAGCGCCAGCAACGCGGCGTGGGCCTTGGGATCACGCGGGTTGATGCAGAGGCTGCGCTTGCCCCGGTTCTGTTGCACGTGGTATCCGCTGCGGCCGGTTGCCGGATCCCGATAGGGGAGTTGCCGACTGGAATCCCCGCCCGGCGGGAGCTCGACCTTGATGACATCGGCTCCCATCTCGACGAGGAACCGAGACGCGGTCGGGCCTGCCAGCACTTGACTGAAGTCGAGAACGCGGATGTCTTCGAAGATATGGCGCATCCGTCGAGTATGGATCGTGGCCGGCGATTGATTCGACTCGGCCTATCGTCGGGCGACCGGACCGCCCGATCGTTCAGCGGTTGCGCTTGGCATCCTCGATCTGATCGCGGATGATCTGCTGGGCTCGATGTGCGACCTTCATGTCGCGGAGTCCGGCCTCGGCCTGCTCGATCGCCGCCTCCATGTCGCCGTCGTTGATCGAGGCGAACGACATGCCATAACTGACGTCGGTCATGATCCCATCGAACCGCACGGCCTTCCGGAGATCCTCCCGCCCGTCCATCAGCCGTTTCTCCACCAGCTTCACCTGACCGGGCGTGATGCCGGAGATCACCATGGCGTACCGGCCCCCGGCCACGCGGAAGAAGTGATCGGTGGGCCGCCACATCTTGCGGATCACCTCGGCGTAGGACTTGAGATAGCGGTCCCCGGCCTGGTTGCCGTACTCGTCATTGACCCGTTCGAGGTTGTCGAGGTCGGCGAGCACCACCAACACGTCCTCGACGTCGCCGGCCGCAAAGGTCCTGGTCACGCCGGCCAGGTGACGCTCGAGGGCGTCGTTGTTACCGAGGCCGGTGAGCTCGTCGGTCAGGGACGCCGCGAGTGCGGCGTTGACCGCGTCGCGCTGGTGTTCGATCTGGACGTGAACACCGATGAACTGGGTGAAGAGCCGGAGGAGATCCTCGACGACTTCCCGCGACGTGCCGGCTTCGTCGTGCATCGCCATCACGTGACCGGCCGCTTTGCCGTCGACGGTATACGTCAACGCGGCATAGGACATCACCGGTTTCTCCTCGACGATCGACCAGTCGGGGAAACGTCGCCGCAGCTCGTGCTGGCCGTCGTAGTAGCAGAACTCCCCGGTGGCGATCGCCACCTCGTCGGCCGTACCCTCGACGGTCGACTCGAACTCCGGCTTCAACTCGGCGGTGTCCCACCAGCCGACGTAGTCCACCGTGTCCCGATCGTCGTCCCGGAACCGGCTCACTCCGATCCAGCGCCAGCCGATGGCACGACCGAGCGCCAACGCGCCGCGCCGGTAGATGTTCTCGTCGGCCAAGGCCGGGTCGACCAGGTAGCCGAACGCCTTCTCCCGGATACCCAACCGATCCATGGCCGGGTCGGTGATGATGCTGAACCCGCCGTCGAGTTCCACCAGCTTGACGCTGACGCTGCTCACCAGATCCTGCGGGAAGGTGACCACGCCGGTGGTGGCGGTGCGGCATTGCTCCCGCATGACGAGGGCGGAGGGGAGGTCGAGCCGTTGGTACGGATCGTTTGAGAACAGCAGTTCGCCGGCCTCGGTGAAGATTGCGACACCGGCGACGTTCTCATCGAGAAGCTGCCGCAGGACGCGCGTCTCCCCCGTCCGCTGACCGTGTTCGTCGAAGATGTGGCGGAGGAGCGCCTCCTGGTCCGTCATGTCGATTGGCGCCGCAGTGGCGATCAGTTCGGTGGCCGTCGATCTGTTCATGGGCATGCTCTCTCTGTACACGAACGAACTCCGGGATTGGGTCGGCTCGGGGTTCGAAAGGGTTACGGAGTTGATTTCGACGCCGGGCGGCGGCCACTTGAGCGGTGTGATCTCACCGTTTCGCCGTCTGAACCGCACGGTGGTCCGACCGACCCGGGCCATATGACCCAGACCGTCGCCGCTGCGCCGGGCCCGACGACCCACGAAGGACTGGGCAGTGGTTTCGGATTGGGAAGATTCACTCTCAAGTCCGTCGCGGACCGGCCATACCTTCGGGTGCCGAAAGGCGGATGCGGAACATGGGTGTATGGCGGACCCGGCGATCTCGGTCGTCGGTTGCGGTCATGGCGATGGTGGCCATGATCATCTCATCGATCGTGGTTGTGGAACCGGGACATGCGGCACCGGTGGCCGCCGCCCCGGCGGCTCCGATTGCCCGGGATCCCGGAGGCCGGTGGGGGCCCGTGGAGGACTGGCCGATGGTGGCGATTCACGCCGCGCTCGACAGCAACGGCCGGGTCGTCACCTACGGCACCAACCCCGACGGCAAACAGACCGGTCGTTTCATCTACGACATCTGGACCCCGTCGGCGTCGGCCGCGGCCGGACACAGCACGCTCGAGAACACCACCCGCACCGATCTGTTCTGCAGCCTCCAGCTCAACCGGCCGGACAGCGGCGACATGATCCTCTTCGGGGGCGACAACTGGACCGGTTCCCGCACCAACAATCTGGGCAACCCCGACATCAACCAGATCGACGCCCGGAGCGGCACGATCTCGACGATTCCGGGGATGCATCGTCCCCGTTGGTACGCCACCGGCACCACCATGCCCGACGGCTCCATCTACGTGCAAGGTGGAAAGGGTGGCGAGGATCGACCCGAACGGTGGTCGCCCGATCGCGGTGCCGAGCTGTTGTCGATCGACACGTCAACCATCGGCTGGTTCTACCCCCGCAACTTCGTCGTGCCCGACGGACGGGTGTTCGGCATCTCGGGCAATCGCTGGATGTACTACGTGTCCGAGTCGTTGACGTCGCTCGAGATCGTCGGCCGACTTCCGGTGGGCTATGGCGGCGTGGGATCGACCTCGGTGATGTTCGAACCGGGCCGAATCCTGCTGTTCGGCGGCTATTCCCGGCAGGCGCTCATCATCGACGTCACGGGCGGGGGTGAACCGGTCGTGACACCATCCGGCTCGTTGGACTCCATCCGCCACTGGGTCAACGGCACGCTGCTTCCCGACGGACGGGTCCTGGCCACCGGTGGTTCGGTCAAAGAGTCGAGTCTGCGCCCGAAGGATCCGATCGACACCTACGACTCCAGCTTCTCGGCCCAGATCTGGGATCCCCGCACCGGCGAATGGTCGGTCGGGGCCTCGGCGCAGGTGCCCCGGCTCTATCACTCGACGGCGCTCCTCCTGCCCGACGGGCGGGTCCTCACCGCCGGCGGTGGCTCACCGGGCCCGATCACCAACACCGATGCCGAGCTGTACCATCCCGACTATCTGATCGGGGTCGACGGGTCGCCGATGCCCCGCCCGACGATCCAACGCATCTCCGACAGCACGCTGACCGCCGGTCAGCGCCTCGTGCTCAGCGTGCCGGACGGGGCCGACATCGCGCGGGTGACGCTCGTCAAAACCGGATCGGTCACCCACTCGTTCAACATGGACCAGCGATTCGTCGAACTCGACTTCCGAATGAACCGCACGACCGTCAACGGCGACCGTGTCGTCACGCATCTGCCCGACAACGACGCCGTGATCACCCCCGGCTACTATCTCCTGTCGGTACTCGACAGCAACGGCATCCCGTCGACCTCCGAACTGGTGAAGGTCGAGGTACCGGATCCCGCCCGGCCGACAAGCACGCTCGACGGCCAGATCGTTCGGCTGTACCGGGCCGCCTTTCAGCGGCTTCCCAGCGAACGGGCCTTTGTGTACTGGCGACGTCAGATGATCCACGGCACCGCACCCGACGCGGTGGCCGCGTCCTTCGCCGCCAGCAGAGAGTTCGGGTCACACTATGGGCAACTCGGCAACGCAGGGTTCGTCGACGCCCTCTACCGCAACGTGCTGGCCAGAACACCGACGTCGGCCGAACGGAGCTTCTGGCTGGCCCAATTCGGAGCCAGCATGACCAGGGCCGAGATGCTTCTGGCTTTCGCCGATTCCACCGAGTTCCGGATCAGGACCCGAACCGCCGGCCTGCGGCCCGTCGAACTCGACGGCGTGGTGCAGCCGGCACCGGCCCCCGCCGCCCCCGGTCCGGAAACCACCGGCCACCGGGGCGAGATCCGTCGTCTGTACCTGGGTGCCTTCGGTCGTGAGCCGGATCAGGCCGGTCTCACCTATTGGGCCGATGTGCGAGCCGGTGGTGTTTCCCTGGTGGCGGTTGCCGACGAGTTCGCCAGCTCGGCCGAAGTCCGGGCCCGGTACGGGCAGACGTCGAACGGCCAGTACGTCGACCTGGTCTACAACAACGTGTTGGGACGACCACCCGATCCGGGCGGGCGCAACTACTGGCTGGGTCAGTTGGACATCGGTGTGTCCCGCGGTGCCGTCATGGTCGCGTTCACCGAATCGGTGGAGAACATCGCTCTCGTCGGTTGACCGACGCCAACCGTCAGGCGTCAGTTGCCGGCCATGTCATGGGCCCGCTTGGCCAGGTCGCCGGGTTCAGTCGTACATCGAGTCGAGCACGTCGACGTTGCGCTCCTCGACGAACTTGCGCTTGACCTTCATCGACGGCGTCAGCTCGCCGGTCTCGACCGCGAACTCGGCGGGGAGGATCGACACCTTCTTGATCGTCTCGTAGGACGCCAGATTCGAGTTGACCTCTTCGACGGCCGCTTCGACCGCGGCGATCATGTCGGGATGGCGGGAGATGGCGACCGGGTCGTTCTCAACCCCGTGCTCGGTGGCCCAATGCGCGACGGCGTCGGGATCGAGCGTTACCAACGCCACGCAATACTTGCGCCGATCGCCGTGCACGAGGGCATTCGAGACATACGGCGAGGCTGCTTTGATCAGACCCTCGATCTTGGCCGGTGCGACGTACTTGCCGCCCGAGGTCTTGATCAGCTCCTTCTTGCGGCCGGTGATCCGGAGGTAGCCGTCGTCGTCGACTTCGCCCAGGTCGCCGGTATAGAGCCATCCGTCCTTCAACGTGGCGGCGGTTTCCTCGTCGAGCCCGTGGTAGCCGCGCATGATGCCTCGACTCTTGACCAGGATCTCGCCGTCGTCGGCGATCTTCAGGTCGGTGCCCTCGAGGGGTGGGCCGACGGTCCCGAACTTGGGTTTGCCCGGCAGGTTGACGAAGGTCGAGGCGGCGGACTCCGTGAGCCCGTAGCCCTCCAGCACGGTGAGCCCGGCGGCGTCGAAGAACTCGCAGAGCTCCTCGGCCAGCGGCGCCGAACCGGAGATGAAGTAACGGACTCGACCGCCGAAGCGATCGCGCACCTTGGAGAACACGAGCTTGTCGGCCAGGTTGGCCTGCAGCTGCAGCGCCTTCCCCGGCTCCACACCGGCCCGTTTCTTGCGGGATGCTTCGGTGCCGACCTTGACCGCCCAGTCGAAGATCTTCGATTTCGCCCCGCCTTCGGCCCGGACCGTGGACACCGCCACGCTGTGGACCTTCTCGAAGATGCGGGGTGCGGCGGCCATGAGGGTCGGGCGGATTTCGGCCAGGTTCTCGACGATCTTGTCGACCCGACCATCGATCGCCGTCTCCACGCCGGCGTCGATCATGAGGATCTCCAGTACCTTGCCCATCGAGTGCGACAGGGGAAGCCACAGGTAATGCACGTCGTCGGGCTCGAGGATGCCGATCTTCGACGAGGCTTCGGAGGCGTAGAGCCAATTGTCGTGCGTCAGCTCCACACCCTTGGGGCGACCGGTGGTTCCGGACGTGTAGATCAGGGTGGCGAGATGGTCGCGGTCGATACCGTCGATGACGTCGTCGATGGTGCTCAGATCGCCCTTGGTGGCGAGATCGTCGAGTTTGACGACACCATCAGCCCGACCCTCGGGCGGGTTGCCTTCGATCAGCACGATGGTGCGCAGGCCGCTCAGCTCCCCGGCGACCTCGTGGATCTTGGCCAGTTGATCGACGTCTTCGACGATGATCACCTGCGAATCCGAGTCGTTGATGATGAATGCGCACTCCTCAGCGGTGTTCGAGGGGTAGATCGTGGTCGTGGCGCCGCCCGCGGTGAGGATCCCGAGGTCGGCGATCACCCAGTCGACCCGGGTCGAGCACAACAGGGCGACTCGGTCCTGTGACTGGACACCGATGCTGCGGAGCCCTGCCGCGAGCCGGCGGGCCCTGTCGTTCAGCTCGCTCCAGGTGAGGGTTCCCCACGACGCACCGTCGGGAAACCGGAATGCCGTCTTGTGTGGCGTCTGCTCGGCTCGCAGCCGCAGCAGTTCGGGGATCGATCGGACCTCCCGCTCCTGAAGAATATGGCTCATATGTTCCTACCTCGCACGACGATTGTCTGTTCACCTGGATCGGTCGACAGGATGCTACCGCTCAACTGTAACGGTTTGTCGGCTGCGGTCGCGAGCCGACGCCTCCATTGGCCATCATGGGACAACTTCGGTTGAGGAGGAGCCACGATGGGGCCCGGCAGCCGACCGGCCCACGTCGAGCCGGCGGCCGTGCTCGACGTGTGTCACTCGTCGACCGGGTCGGTGAAGTTCGGCGGACGCTTCTCGAAGAAGGCCATCACCTGCTCGAGCTGATTGGGTGAACCGATCAGCTTGGCGATCTCGGCCCGTTCGCGGGCAAACCCGTCGGCCACCGACACCTTCGCCGCCTCGTTGAACAGCCGTTTGGCCGCCCGGATGGCGTGGGGGGACTTGGACGCTATCTCGCCCGCCATCTCCAGCGCGGCGACCCGAGGGTCATCGCTCAGTTTCGTGGCCAGCCCGAGTTCGTGGGCCTCGGAGCCGGAGATCATCCTCCCGGTGAACGTCAGTTCCTTGGCCACGTCGATGCCGACCAGGTTGACGAGCGCCTGCGTGCCCGTCATGTCGGGAATGAGACCCCACCGTATCTCCAGGACCGACATCGTGGCGTCGGGCGCGACGATGCGGATGTCGGCGCCGAGGGCCAGCTGGATCCCGCCACCGAGAGCATGACCGTGGACGGCGGCGATCACCGGAACCGGCAGTGACGTCCACCCGTACACGGCCTGCTGACCCCGGTGGGTGATACGCCCCTCCATCGGTTTCGTGATGTCGCGAACGCCACGGTTGTCGCCGTTGCCCGTGCTGTTGCCGTTGCCGTCGATCGGGTCGCCGCCCATCTGCTGGAAGCTGGCGAAGTCGAGCCCGGCGCAGAACGATTCGCCCTCCCCCGACAGCACCACGCAACGGAGGCTCGGGTCGGCCGCCAGCTCGTCCGCGGTGTCGATCAGGGCGGCGAACATGGCCGGATCGAGGGCGTTCATCTTGTCTGCCCGGTTGAGCCGAACGTCGGCCACCCCACCGTCTCGCGCCACCGTGATCCGATCGCTCATGGCATCCCCTTTGGTCGAGCCGTCGCGTGTCCGGATACTAGCCCAGGCGCCTCCACACCGAGACAGCCGAGCGGCTGTCCTGTTCGAACGGGCTCCGATCCCAGTCGGCGACGCGGTCCACCAACTCCATTCCTGCGATGCGGGCCATGAGATCGAGTTCCGACGGCCAGGTGAAGCGATGCTCGGATGCCAGCCGCACCCAGGAATCGCCCCGCCGGCGAAGGTGATGGGAGGTGAGTCGCTGGGTGGCGAGATCGAAGGTGTCGAAACCGACGTGTTCGTCGGTCACATCGAACGGTACAGCGAGTTGACCCGGAGGGAGGCGCCGCAGGTCGGGCACGACGGTTTCGATCACGAAGCAGCCACCCGGCCGGAGATGGCGGGCGGCGTTGACGAAGCAGTCGACCTGGGCGTCCTGGGTCAGGAGGTTGGTGATCGTGTTGTAGACGAGAAACACGAGGTGGAAGCCGCCGGGGCCGGGTGGGGGAGCGGTGGTGATCGACATGTCGCCGATGACGACCGGTATTTCCTCGGCGGAGGCTTTCTCCCGAAGCTTGGCCACCATCGGCTCCGACAGCTCGATGCCCGCCACCGCGACACCCCGCTGGCGAAGCGGCACGGCCACCCGCCCGGTGCCGATGGCCAGCTCCAACCCCTGTGGCCGGTGTCCTTCGGCCGCCTCGGCAGCCACGCGCGACAGGAAGTCGATCGTCGGCCCGAGCACAGCGGGGTCGAACGTGTGGCGATGCCGGTCGTCGTAGTGTCGGGCGTGGTCCTCGCTCCACAGCTGTGATCGCATGGCATCAAGTGTGGCGAGCGCGCCGCCGGGATCCGCCGACTTCTCGACGGACCCCTCGACCCGGCTAAGGACCGAACAGATCGAGCACGATCACCTCGATCTCGCCGCTGTTGTTGCGGAACAGGCTCACGCTGTACCACTCGATGCAGCTGGTGGCGGCCACCGGTTCGATGTTGACCTGCGACAGAGCGTCCCAGGTGGTCGGCCAGTCACGGGGCGGCCCGGCGCAGTGGGGGATGGGACCGGTGCTGAACGTGACCCGGCCGTCGGCCGGAGGAGCGAGGATGTCGAAGGGTCCGACGAATCCTCCGAAGCCGGCATCGACGTCGATCACCCAGTTGTCACGGTCCGCCAGTTCGGCCCGGGTGAACGTCTCCTCGTATTCCAAGCCCAAACCGAGGGTGACCTCCGCAGCCAGATCCAGGTCCGTCATCGGGCCGCCCTGGGCGAACCGGACGAGAGCCTGCGCCGCGGCCTGGTCGTCGGCGTCCGGTTCGGAGGCCGAACTCGACGGGCCCTCGGTGATGGTGAACGGCACCGCGGTCCGGGTCGGGGTTTCGACGCCGCCCTCGCCGTCGAGCAGCATCCTGTAGGAGCCGGGCTGGAGGTCGGCGGCGGTAACGGCGAACCGTCCCCACGCCTCGGTCCAGTCGGTGGTCTGGACTGCGTACTCGGTGCCGCGCAGGGTGCCGAAGGCGGCGCTGCCGCTGTAGAGCGCGGCGACCGGCTGCCCGTTGTCGTCGACGATGGAGACGCCGAGGTTGGCCTCGAACGGGCGGGCCAGACCGGTGACGGTCACGGTGCCGGGACCGACGGCCGGGTCGTCGGTGAGGGCCACGAACCGACCGGTCTGAGGGGCTTCACCCGTCACCTCCATGTCGATCACGAGGATGCCGCTCGCGGCCAGTGGGGTGACGCCGACTCGGCCGACGGGGACCGGGCTGATGAGATCGACGGTGCCATCGTCGCTGCGGGCGATGTACACGCCGTCGTCGGTTTCGGTGGCGGAGGGCCAGGCCGAGGTGATGTTGTCACCCAGTTCGAGGGTGACACCCATGCCGCCGCTGGAGCTGATGAAGGAGTCGGGCAGGGAGGCCGCCGGTCCGGTCCCGGCCGGTATGTCCTCCCACAGGTAGGGAGTCGAACCGGCGCCGAGGGTCACGACGATCCGCAGACAGCCGTCCCGCAGGTAGCGGCTCTCCAGACCGTAGACGAAACCGGTGGAGGACAGCCCGCCGAAGGTGCCGCTCTCCTCGGGCAGGAACGCGCACGCCGGGACCTCGTTCGTGCCGACGGCGATGCCGTCTTCGAGTGCGAGGACGAAGGCGGCGTTGACCCAACCGGTCGGGAGGCCGCCGTGGAGCGGTTCACCGAGGTCGACCGGCACGGGATCGACGAGCTGGACCTGGATCCAGGTGGCGCCGTCGTCGGTGGTGGCCGCCTCACCGGCGTACACCAGGCCCCGATAGGTCGGTGGCAGCTTGGCCAGAATCTCCGCTCCGGCGTTGGGGGCCCGTCGAACGTTGAGGAACGGGTCGTTGACGTCGGCGGCGACCCTGGTGGTGTCGACCCGGAACCGGGCTCCGGTCTCGCCCACCGACGGGATCCCATCGGTGCCGCCGTCAACCGTGGTGCCGGTACTGTCGGACGTGCCGTCGTCGCTGGTGACGGTGTTGTCGGAATCGTCGGTGTCGTCGGTGGTGCCGTCGTCGGTCAGATCGCCTTCGGTGGCCACGTTGACATTGTCGGAGTCGTCGCCGGGCAGGAGTTGCCAGGCGCCGAAGCCGGCGACGGCGGCCAGCACGGCGAAGGCCAGCGCCGGGATCAGGCGACTGTCCGCGCCGAACGGGTTGGTACGCCGGCCTCGGCGGGCGCGGGCCCCGGCCGCAAGGTGCGGGCCGTTGTCGACGGGCACGGTGCCGGCCCGGCGGCTGAGGTCACGAAAGGCCTCGGCGATGTGATCGTCGGTCATCTGGCTGGAGGGGGTGTAGTCGTCGTTCATCGGTTCGTTCGGGCTCATGAGGATGCTCCTTCCAGGAGCGAGGCCAGTGCGTTGCGGCCCCGGTGAAGATGTACTCGGGCGGTGGAGTCGGAGCAGTGGAGGATCTCGGCGATGTCGGCCACCGACCGGTCCTCGAGGTAGTGGAGCGCCACGGCCGCTCGTTGCTGACCGGGGAGGCTGGCCACCGCCGTCCACACGTCGTCGAATCGGGAGGGATGGGGCTCGATGGCATGGCCGTCGGTGCGGTCACGGTTGCGGAGGCGGAGCCTGGCCTTGAGTTCGGCCCCGACCCGCTTGCGGTTGGTGAGCGCAAGGTTGATCGTGACCCGGCGTACCCAGGCGCCCGGGCGTTCGTACCGGCTGATTTGTTCCCAACGATTGTAGGCCCGCAGCAGGGCTTCCTGGGCCAAGTCCTCGGCGGCGATCGTGCTGCCGGTGATGGCCGCCGCCAGGGCGACCATGGCGGGGAGTTCCCGCCGGTAGAACGTGTCGAAGTCCTGGTGCTGAGCGCTGCGAAGCGGACCATGGACCGGTTGTTCGGTCATGTCGTCGATTCTCGCATACACACCCCTCACACCATCGGCGGGCTCTCGAAGGTTTACTGTTGTGACCAACGCCACTCAGCGCCGTTCCCCGCCACCCCGCCGTCGGTGCCGAAGACACGGTGGCGAGGCCGGTGACGGGGTGGGTGATGTGGTTGTCGAAACGCCGGAGCCGACGGGCCACAACGTGGCTGTCGTGGTCAGTCGTCGAGGAGGTCGGTTTGGAGACGGGCGGAGGAGCGGAACGGGTTGCGGTAGAGGCCCCGGAAGTGGCTACGCACACCGACCTCCAGTTTGCAGTCGGTCGGCTGCCGGGCGGCGCAGGTCACGCACCCGCCGTAGCGGCAGCCGTACGGCAGGACGACACCGCCGGCTTCGGCCGCTTCGAGGATCGTCTGACCGTCCGCCACCTCGACCACTCGGCCGTCGCGGTTCGTCACGACGACGCGGGTCACAGCCAGATGTCCGACGTGCAGTCGCCTCCCGGGTAGCGGGTCTCGTGGCAGCGAGCCGGACCGTTGCCGACGACACTCCCCGGGGGCTTCTAGTCGAGGTGGTCGAAGGCCACCCCGTTGAGGTCGAACAGGTGTGCCCGCCGCCAGACCAGCAGGACCGTGGATCCCGCGGCCGGAGCCGGTGCCGGTCCCATGGCCTGCAAGGGTATGCCGTCGGCGTCGAGGTGGACGAGGCTGGTCCGTCCCAGCACGGTCGCCGACCGGACGACGGCGGTTAGCAGGCCGCCATCGACGGCGGTGTCCTGACCAGCCGTGATCCGACGATCGGGCTGGACCACCTCGAGGTCCTCGGGGCGGATACCCACGATCATCGGCCGCTCGGGCACCGTCCGCCATGTCCGCAGCGCACCCGCCGGGGTGATGATCTCGGTCCGCTCCCCCTGGATCGGGCGGACCCGACCCGCCAGTCGGTTGAGTTCCCAGCGGCCGGTCAGCCCGGCGACGTCGAGGTTGATCGGACCATCGTAGATATCCGGCGCGGTGCCGGATTGGGCGATCATGCCGTTGGACAGCACCGCCATCCGATCGGCCAGACCGGCGGCGACCTCCCAGTCGTTGGTGGCCACCACCATTGTCGTACCTTGGACTCGTTGCTGCTCGCGGATCTGGCGGATCATGGTCCGCCGGGCCATGGGGTCGAGGGCGATCACCGGCTCGTCGAGCAGTAACAGAGCCGCCTCTCGCACCGTGCCTCGGGCGGTGGCGGCGATGTGCTGTTCACCGACCGACGTCTCGTTCGGGCGACGGTTCCCGAGCCGACCGATCCGGAAGCGGCGCAGTTCCCGAAAGGCTCGCAGACGGCGTTGCTCCGCCGGTTGTTCGTCGGCGTACCGGAGGGGCCGCTCGACGTTGGCGGCCACCGTGATGTTGGGCTGCAGCGCCGGGGTCTGACTGACCATCGCGATACCCCGGTCGTAGGTGGGGACATGGGTGATGTCGCGGTTGCCGAGCACGACCTGTCCACTCGATGGTTGTCGCAGTCCGACGATGGTCTGCAGCAGCGTGGTCTTGCCCGAACCGGATGGGCCGAGCACGGCCAGCGAGGTGCCTGACTCGACGATCAGATCGAGGCCCCGGAGAATCTCGACCCCGCCGAGCTGAACCTCGATCGAGTGCAGTGACAGAGCTGTCACCTTCCCAGTCTCCCACGGCTCGCGACGGTGGTCACCTCGCCCCCTCGGCCCGAGAGCGTCACAGGCCGTCAGTACGGTGCCGTGTGTGGCCCTGATCGAGCCCCCGCAACTCATTCCACCGAAGGCTGCCGTCGTCGAGCAGCTCGACTTCGGCGCGCTCGACGAGGGGTTCGCCGATGCGCTCGACCCGGTGCTGTCGCTGCGGGAGGATCTGGTGCCGGGGGTCGGTCTGCATCCGGCGGTGGCTCGATGGTTCGAGGAACGGTTCGACGGTGGGCCCACCCCGCCCCAGGTCGAAGGTTGGCCTCCTATCGCCGCCGGTCGAAACACACTCATTGCGGCACCCACCGGGTCGGGTAAGACGCTGGCCGGCTTTCTGATGTCGATCAACCGGCTGTATCTGGCCCATGCACACCCTCACACCGGGGTCGAGATCGGCGGCACCCAGGTGGTCTACGTCTCGCCCCTGAAGGCGCTGGTGGTCGACATCGCCGAGAACCTGGAGCGGCCCCTGGCGGAGATCTCGGAGGTGGCCCGGGCGATGGGGCTGTCGGCGCCGGAGCTGACCATCGGGGTCCGCACCGGTGACACCCCGTCGAGTGAGCGACAGTCGATGGTTCGGCGGCCCCGCACGTTCGTGGTCACCACGCCCGAGTCGCTCTATCTGTTGGTCACGGCGGGCAGGAGCCGGGAAACGCTGC
>JBFHME010000086.1:0-14246 GCA_041594435.1 Acidimicrobiales bacterium | reverse complement strand
CCTCGACGAGGTGTTGGTCCGTGCGGTCCAGCCGGATGCGACCTCGATCGCCGAAGCGTCGGCGGTGTCATCGTGACCCGCGCCGGCAAGTCCGGCTCAATGCAGGCCAGGGCACGGGGTCGGTTGCTGCGTCACAACGGCGCGGTGTCGTGGCGGTCGGTGGCCTTGCCCTCCGAGCACGGAGGCTGGAGCCTCACCGCCGAACCGGCGCTGCTCGGTCTGCTGGTGGCGTGGTCTGTGCCCGGGCTTGCGCTCGGTGTCGCAGCAATGGTGGGATTCGTGGCCCGGACACCGCTGAAGCTCGTCCTGGTCGATCGATTCCGGCACCGCCGGCTCGACCGTACCCGCCTGGCCGCGCTGGTCGCAGCCGGCGAGTTGCTCATCGTGACAGCGCTCGTCGTCTACGCTGCGATCGCCGGACAGTCCTTCTGGGCGCCGCTGGCGGTCGCAGCGCCGCTCGTTGCACTCGAATTGTGGTTCGACATGCGGAGCCGCAGCCGTCGCCTGATCCCCGAGTTGGCCGGGTCGATCGGCATCGGCTCGATTGCCACGGCGATCGCACTTGCCGCCGGCGCATCCATGAACCTCGCCTGGGGCTTGTGGGTGGTGATCGCGGCCCGCTCGGTCGCAGCCATTCCCTACGTACGAACCCAGATCCTTCGAACCCGATCACGGCCCGGACCCCGCTGGCACAGCGACATCGCCCAGCTGATCGCCGTTGCGGTGGCACTGCTGGGATGGACGGTCGGCATGGTGCCGTCTGCGGCTGTGGTCGCCATCGCTGTGCTCGCCGCCATCCACCTCGTTGCCGTACGGCTGGCACCACGGCGTGCGGTGGTCATCGGGATCCAGCAGCTGATCTTCGGGATCGCCGTGGTCCTCGCCACCGCCATCGGCGTCGCCTGACGGCAGGCCCAGGCGGCGAACCAACCCTTGTCGACGGTCGATTCCGACACCACGCTCGCCCGATTTCGGTGGCGGTCTCTAACCTGGGCTCATGGCCCGGACCGAGATCAACGCCATCACGCTGGTCGTGACCGACATGGCCCGATCGGTGAGGTTCTACACCGATCTCGGCTTCACACTCGCCTACGGCGGCCCGGAGAACGCCTTCACGACACTCTCGTGGGGAGTCGACGAGCCGGTCAACTTCGTCAACCTGCAGCACACGGGCCAGACCCCGGGGAACGGCTGGGGGAGGGTCATCTTCTTCACCCCCGACCCCGATGCCGTCCATAGCACCGCCGTCTCCTCCGGCCACCGTCCCGAGTTCACTCCTCGTGACGCCGCCTGGAACGAACGCCACTTCCACATCCGGGACCCCGACGGACACGAACTCAGCTTCGCCTGCCCCCTGGCCGACCTCAGCCGACCGACTCCCCTCCGCGGTGAAGACTGATGTCGAACGACACCGGCCCCTCGATGACGAGAGTGGGCTGCCAGCAGACCCGGTGGTACGGAAGCCGCGTCGAAGTGGCGGTCGTTCGCACGTGCTCGACGTCGTCGCGGAGGGGCGATCGCCCCCAGCCTGCGGTCGGACCGTGGCCGGTCACGGGCTCACGTACAGTTGGAGCATGATGAAGTTCATCCGTCGCCGGCTTCGCCTCGACGACCAGCCAACGCGCGCCGAGCTGATCGACCGCAAACACCGATTGGCGGGCGAAATCGAACAGCTGAACCGGCGCATCAGGGCCGGAACCGAGCGAGGTGACGACGTCGGCTCGCTGCAGGCCCGTGTGGAACGTCTGCGCCACGAGCACCACCAGACGAGACTGCGGATCGACCGGACCCCGTAAAGGCACGGCCACTCGACCTACCCGACGGTAACCCGATGTTCTACAGTGATGGAGTCACAGCGAGCCGCTGTGGGACACATTCGACAGAAGGGGATCTTTCATGACCGACGCCGCAGCCATTTCGGAGGTCGTCGCGGGCCAGACCATCACCACCGAGTTCCTGAAGACCGTGAACGACCACGGTGACATGGTGGCGCTGCGCTGGAAGGACGCCGACACCGACGCCTGGCACGAGATGACCTACTCCGAGTTCGCGGATGCCGTAGCCCGCTCGGCCGCCGGGTTGGCGGCCCAGGGTCTCGGACCCGGTGATCGGCTGATGCTGATGATCCGCAACCAACCCGAGTTCCACGTGCTCGATACCGCCGCACTGTTCGTCGGTGCCACGCCGGTCTCGATCTACAACTCGTCGTCATCCGATCAGATCGAGTACCTGTGCAACGACGCCGGGGCGTCGATGGCCGTCGTCGAGGATCGGGGCTTCTACCAGCTCTTCGACAAGGCCCGCCCATCGATCGACTCGCTCACCAAGGTCGGCATCGTCCGCACCGCCGGCGACGGTCCGTCGGCCGACTTCACCTACGACGACCTGCTCGGCCACGACGGGATCGACCTCGCCGAGGCGGCGGCCGTGGCCAAACCGGACGACCTGGCCACCCTCATCTACACCTCCGGAACCACCGGCCCTTCCAAAGGTGTGATGATCGACCACGCCAACGTGTGCTGGACCGTCGAATGCCTCAAGCGGTCGTTCGACCTCGACGACTACGCCGGGAAACGTATCGTCAGCTACCTGCCGATGGCCCACATCGCCGAGCGCATGATGAGCCACTATCAGACGTTGTTCCTCGGTTACGAGGTCACGTGCTGCCCGGACCCGACCCAGTTCGCCGCCTACGCCGGTGAGGTGCATCCCAACATCATGTTCGGTGTGCCCCGGGTGTGGGAGAAGATCTACGGGGGCGTGCAGGCCGCCCTGGCCGCCGATCCGGAGAAGCAGAAGGCGGTGGAGGACGGCGTGGCCGCCGCCGGCCCCATTGCCGAGAAGATGACCTGGGGTACCGCCACCCCCGAGGAGATCGAGACCTACGAGTTCCTCGACGCCGTCGCCTTCTCCACCATCCGCGCGCTTGTCGGGCTCGATCAGCTCGAAGCCGCCGTGACCGGTGCCGCTCCGATTCCCGCCGAGATGCTGGCCTGGTTCCGGACCATCGGTGTGCCGCTGTCGGAGATCTACGGGTTGTCGGAGACATGCGGCCCGATGACGTGGGAGCCCTACAAGGTCAAGCCCGGCTCGGTCGGCGTGCCCTGCCCGGGTGTCGAGGTCAAGCTCGACGCCGACGGCGAGGTGATGTGTCGGGGCGGCAACGTGTTTCGGGGCTACCTCAACCAGCCGGAGAAGACGGCGGAGGTGCTCGACGACGACGGCTGGTTCCGCTCCGGCGACATCGGGGAGATCGACGACGACGGCTACCTCAAGATCGTCGACCGGAAGAAGGAACTGATCATCACCGCCGGTGGCAAGAACCTCTCACCGTCGAACCTCGAAGCCCAGCTCAAGCTGATCCCGCTCGTCGGTCAGGCCATCGCCATCGGTGACAACCGTCCGTTCGTGTCGGCGCTGGTCGTGCTCGATCCCGACGTCGCTCCGTCGTGGGCCGCGGCCAACGACATCGCCTTCGACTCGCTCGAACAACTGGCGGAACACCCGCAGGTGGTGGCGGAAATCGAACGTGCCCTGCCCGACGTGATGGCCGGCTTCAGCAACGCCGAGCGGGTGAAGAAGGTGAAGGTGCTGGGCGAGGAGTGGCTGCCCGACACCGATCTTCTGACCCCGACCTCCAAGCTCAAGCGGCGGGGCATCCACGCCCGCTACGCGGACGAGATCGAGGCGCTCTACGCCTGAGCGGTCTGATCGCCGACCCCACTACAGGCGGTAGGCGGAGATGTCGAACGACGGCTCCTGGTCGAGCGCGATCTCGGCCAGGAGCCGCCCGCACAAGGGGCCCGACGTCAGCCCTCCGGCGCCCAGGCCGGTGCCGACCAACAGGCCGTTCACTTCCGGGTGGCGGCTCACCGTCGGAAGCCCGGCGGCCAGCGGGCGAAGCCCGACCCGAGTCTCGATGATTTCGGCGTCGGCTAGCCCGGGAGCGATGGCAAGCGCCGCCTCCAGCACCTGGACCAAGCCGCCGGCGGTGACCCGGGTGTCGAACCCGGAATCGTTTTCGCGGGTCGCCCCGACCACCACTCGTGAGTCGTCGAATCCCAACAGGTACTGCAGGCCCACCGGCATCAGAACCGGCCAGCTGCTGGTGTCGGCGTCGACCCGAAGATGCACGATCTGGCCTTTCTGCGGTTCGACGTCGACCGACAGCCCCGGCCCCAGCGGTTCCAGCAGCTCGTTGGTCCATGCCCCGCCCGTCACCACCACCTGGTCGGCCGACACGACGTCGTCGCCGACCCGGACCCCGGTCACGCGACCGTCGTCGACCTCGAGTGTCGCCGATCCGGGTTGCACGGCGATCCGGGGCGCCCGGGTCGCTCCGAGCATCGTCTCGGCCAACAACCGTCCGTCGACACGGGCCGCCCCCTCGATTCGGAGGGCGTCGACACCTCGCCGCAACGGCGGAAACAGCGCTCTGGCCGCCCTGTTCGAGATCCGCTCGACCCTGCCGACCTCGGGTCGGCCGGCGGCGCGCCGCGCCGTGCGCTCCTCGGCCGCGTCGAGATCGTCCTCGTGGTCCGAGACCACCAGCGCGCCGACCCGCCGGTAGCCGATCGAACGCTGCCGATGTTCGTCGGCGGCCAGGGTCTCGATCAGCGAGGTGTAGTAGCCGGCACCGGCCAGGTAGAGGTCGAGGTAGGCGCCGGTCGCCGCCGCCGATGGCCACGGACACACGATGCCAGCGGCGGCCAGCGTGGCCTTTCCCCTGTGTGCCCGGTCGATGACGATCACGTCGACCTCGGTGCCACCCGTCAGATCAGGACGGCTCAGATGGTAGGCAACGCTCGCTCCGACGATCCCTCCACCAACAACGACCACACGCATCATTCGCGTCCCTTCACGTCGCCGGAACCATGAACCGGTCGAAGAACTCGGTCAGCTCGTCGAACCCGTCGAGCGGTAGAACATGGGCCACATGCTGGTCCGGCCGGACGACCACCAACGCTCCGGCCTGGCGGTCGACGCTGCGCTGATCGAAGATGTCTCGGCCTCCTGCGCCCGGTTCCTTGAAATCCGGGCAGAACGCCTTCTCGTAGTCGACGAGGCCTAGCGGCCCTTTCAACGGTCGCAGAATCGACGGTACCCGACCGATCTCGACGTCTCGGTGGCTCTGCTGGATGACGCCCCGCACGTCGATCACCGAGTCGATGTCGGTATCAGGTGGTGTGGAGCGGCCGACGGGGGAGCCGGGGTCGTCGGCCAGCCACCGGCACAGGGCGGCGAATCGGGAGTTGGGATCGTCGGGTTCGGTGGTGTCGGCGAAGGCGAACAACCGCCAGCGGCCATCGGCGGTGACCGTGTGGCCGAGGTGCATCGGCTTGGCGTCGGCCAGCCGAACCACGCGAGCCGAATGGAATCGGGTGCCGATCTCGAAGCCGGCGGCCAGGTGCTGGTGGGTGGCGGCGCCGACGATCATCGACGGCGAGTACTTCGTGGCCGTGCCTGCGGTGAACCGGGCGTGCTGCTGGAAGTAGCGCTGGAACTCGGCCGGGTCGACCGCTTCGTCGTCCTCCGACGACTCGCCGGTCTTCGGTGGTGCACTGAACATCTTGGCCAGTTCCCGATCGAAGTCGATCAGCTGCTTGGCCAGCCGTTGGCGTTCCGCCGTATAGGTGTGCAACAGCTCCGGTTTGGCCTGGCCTCGCAGCACGGCGGCCAGCTTCCAGCCGAGGTTGAAGCTGTCCCGCATCGACACGTTCATCCCCTGCCCCGCCTTGGGGCTGTGCGTATGGCACGCGTCGCCGGCGATGAAGATCCGCGGCAGTTGCCCCCCGGTCTCCCCGCCGTCGCCGTCTTCGATGCCATCACGATCGATTCCGACGTCGTCGAACCGGTCGGTCAGACGCTGACCGATCTCGTAGACCGACCACCACGCCACCTCCTTCACATCCAGTGTGTAGGGGGCGAGGATGCGTTGACCGGCCGCGATCAGGTAGTCGATGGTGATGTTGCGGTCGGTCACGCGCTCGTCGGCATCGAGTTTGTCGAGTTCGATGTAGAGGCGGAACATGTAGCCGCCCTCCCGGGGGATGACGAGCAGATTGCCCTCTCCGGCCGAGTGCACGACGGCCTTGAACCTGATGTCGGGGAAGTCGGTGACGGCGAAGACGTCCATGACCCCCCAGGCCTTGTTGGCGGCGTCACCGCGGAGGGTGCGACCCATGAGTCGGCGAACCGAGCTGCGGGCGCCATCGCAGCCGACGACATAGCGGGCCCGAACCTCCTCGGTCTCCGGTTCGCCGTCGGAGCCGGGCACCGGTTGCCGGTCGGGACCGATCCGTTCGAAGCGGGCCACGGCCGGGGCGCTGTCGTCGATCGGCATCGCGAGCCCGACCAGCCGCCGGCTGTAATGCGGTGTCAACCCGCTGGCCGAGTTGCGCATGGTCTCGAGGAAGTGGTCGTGGACCCGGGCCTGGTTGAGGATGACATGGGGGAACTCCGACAGTCCGTCCTCGACGTCCTGAATGCGGTCGCTGCGGCGAATACGTTTGGGATCCTCCGGGTCGGGTCGCCAGAACACCACCTCGTTGACCCAGTAGGCCTCCCGCTGGATCCGCTCGGCGAACCCGAAGGCGTTGAACATCTCCATCGAGCGGACTGCGATACCGTCGGCCTGGCCGACCCGCAGCGGACCACTCTTCAGATCGGCGATGGCGACGGAGATGTCGGGGAACGCGGAGAGCTGAGCGGCCAGCGTCAACCCGGTCGGGCCGCAGCCCACGATCAACACGTCCACCTCCGCCGGCAACGGCCGCTCCAGAACCGGGGGCGGCAGCGCATCAGTGGCCGACGCGACCGCCGGATCACCCGGCCGGTATCCATCGAGATGGAACTGCATGACGTACCGTCTCCTCCCGGTCGTTGACCGGTCCGCCGTCATTGTAGATCGCGCCGGGCCCGGTGGATGGAACCGGGTTCTCCCGTGCGCCCGGCCGTCCCGATCGTCCATGCTGGAGGGACCATGACCGCGCTCGACGACCCATCCGGTGTCCTCGATGCCACCATCGAGGGTCTGAGCGAGATCGCCGCTGCCTGGCGGTCCCAGCGGGCCGAACGACTCGGCCGAACCGCCCTCGACCGCAGCGATTTCGATGCCATCGCCAAGACCGGTTACGTCCTGTCGATGGTGCCGGTCGACGAGGGAGCCACCTGGATCGACGCCGCCCGTTCGGTGCGACCGATCTCCATCACCGGCGTCAAACACTTCGGTTCCGGCATGGGGATCACCGACTGGATGATCACCACCGCCCGGCCCGACGGTTCCGATGACCCGGCGATCTTCTTCTTCCCGGACCGACGTTCCGTGGGACGGATCGGCCGGACTGACGCTCACCGCCCCCTGGGACGGAGTCGGCATGGCGGCCACCCAGAGCCACGGTATGAAGCTCGACCGCGTGATCGCCGTACGGTACGAGCACGACGCCTCGATCCCGGAGATCGGTCTGAGGGCGTCACCGTTCAACCTGACGAACAGCGGTACTGGCCGACTCTCCAGGCGCTCGAGGGCGCGTTGGCGGCGGTGGAGTCGGACGACCCGGAAACGGCGGCCCATGGCTCGCTGCGGGGAAAGCAGTCGATCGCCGAGCTGGCCGAGGACATCGTGTCGGATCTGGCCCGGACGCTTGGCGGTGGTTCGTTCTCCGGAGGGTCGCCGTTCGCCCGCTGGTCGAACGATGTCCGGGCCCTCGGATTCCTGCGTCCACCGTGGGGTCTCGCCCACGATCAACTCTACGAGACCTCCTGGTAGCGCAGATTCCTGCCGGCTCGGTCGAGCGCGCTAGGTTTGCGTCGGACCGATCAGATTGGAGTCGCCGATGAGTGTCCTGACCGAACGGCAAGATGGAACGTTGGTGCTCACCATCAACCGTCCCAAGGCCGGGAATTCACTCAACCCGGACGTCGGGCAGGGCCTGGTCGCCGCCTTCGACGAGGCCGAGGGCGACCCCGCTGTTCGGTCGGTGATCGTCACCGGGGCGGGCGAGAAGATCTTCAGCGCCGGTATGGACCTGAAGGCGTTCGCCGCCGGGGAGGACATGGCTCCGGTCGGTCGGGGCCTGGCCCGGCTGGTGTCGTTCCCGAAACCGGTGATCGCCGCAGTGAACGGCATGGCCCTGGCCGGCGGCTTCGAGGTCATGATGAAATGCGACCTGATCGTTGCCGCCGACCATGCGGTGTTCGGCATCCCGGAGGTGACGAGGGGCCTCGTGGCCGCCGGCGGAGGCACCCGGCTGCCCCGTCGGCTGCCGCTGCAGATCGCCCTCGAACTGGGGTTGACCGGCAAGCCGATGTCGGCTGAGCGGGCCTACCACTTCGGCCTGGTCAACCGTGTGGTTCCGGCCGATCAGGTGATGGCGACCGCGCTCGAACTGGCCGCGGTGATCGCCCGCAACGGGCCGCTGGCGGTGGCCGCCACCAAACAACTGATGCACGAGGAGATGGGCGAGGACACGGCCAAACGGGTTCGGGAGGTCACCGCCCCCGTCTTCGCCAGCGAGGACGCCCGGGAAGGGGCGACCGCCTTCGCCGAGAAACGGGACCCTGTCTGGAAGGGCCGGTAGAGACCGGGTACTGAGCATGGAAATCGGAATCTGTGTGGCCAGCCGGGTGACCGACACCGACTATGTGGTGCGGGCCGAGCAGCTCGGCTACACCCACGCCTGGTTCGCCGATGTTCAGATGTTGTGGAGCGACGCCTACGTCGCGGCCGCGCTGGCCGCCGAGAAGACGTCGACCATCAAGATCGGCACCGGCGTCTCGGTGGCCGCCACCCGGCCATCGGTGGTGACGGCGGCGTCGATGGCGACGATCAACCAGTTGGCCCCCGGACGAACGTTCTGCGGGATCGGTACCGGCAACACCGCGGTGCGGATCATGGGTCTCAAACCCATGACGATCGCCGAGTTCGACCGGTACCTCACCGAGCTGCGGCCGCTGCTACGAGGCGAGGAGGCGCTGGTCACCTGGCGGGGCGCCACCTCGCCCGTGCGCCACATCATGCCCGACGAGGGTTTCGTCGACTTCGACGACCCGATGCCGCTGTACGTCTCCGGGTTCGGACCCCGCTCGATGGCGCTGGCCGGCAAGCACGGTGATGGCATCGTCCTGTCGATACCCCTCGACGTCGACATGATGGAGCGGGTCTGGCGCCGGGTGGAGGAGGGGGCGGCGACGGTCGGGCGAACGATCAAGCGGGACTCGTTCCACACCGCGACCCTGTCGACCGTGGTCGTGCTCGAACCGCGGGAGCGGCCTGACTCCGAGCGGGTGCGGGCCTACTGCGGGGCGTTCGCCATCGCCTCCCTGCACTACGCCTACGATCAGTGGCGCAACTACGGCCGGGAGCCGTCGAACCCGGCCGTCCTCGAGGTCTGTGACGACTACGTTGCGCTCCTCGATCGAGTACCGGAAGCCGTACGACATCAGCGGATCCATCAGGGCCACAACTGCTGGGTGGTGCCGGAGGAGGAGCGGTTCGTGACTCCGGCGCTGATGCAGTCGACGTGTCTGATCGGCGAACCCGATGACATCGTGGATCGCCTGGCTGCACTCGACGCCGCCGGACTCGATCAGCTTATGATCCTGCCGCCGCTCGACGTGCGGTTCGACGTCCTGGAGGCGGTCGGGACACAGATCATTCCCCGCCTGTAGCCCCCGGTCCTCGAGTTCGTCCAGGCCGAGGCACGACGTTCCTGCCCTGACTGGGGCGATACCCGCAGCCCAGCTTTCTGTGCGGCCCAGGCCCGGGAAGCCGGGATTTGGCCGCACAGAACGGTTGCGGGAGCGGTTGGGGGGAGGTGGAAGAGGGTCGGGGTCAGGACCCGGCGGCCTCCGAGAGCTTCTGGATGAACAAGCCCGTCTCCTCGGCGATGTTGGCCGGCACCACGTAGCCGTCGCGGTCGGTGACCCTGTCCCAGTTGTCCCGCAGGTCCTCGGCGCTGTGGCCGACGTTGGTGTAACCCTGGGTCTCGCCGAGGAAAACCTCGGCGACCCGACCTCCGCCCACGGCGTAGAGGCGGCCCGTCGACTCACAGTCCTCGTGGCACAACCACGTGACGAGCGGCGAGACCGCCTGGGGAGCAAGTGCAGCCTTCATCTCGTCGGGTAGGACGTCCTCGGTCATACGGGTGGCGGCGAGGGGGGCGATGGCATTGGCCCTGATGTTGTACTTTGCCCCCTCGACGGCGAGGACCCGGGTGAGGCCGACGAGCCCGAGTTTGGCCGCCCCGTAGTTGGCCTGACCGAAGTTGCCGAAGATCCCGGCGGCGGAGGCGGTCGACACCACCCGGCCGTAGCCTTGCTCCCGCATCCGCACCCACGCCGGCTGGGTGACGTGGAACGCGCCCCGTAGGTGCACGTCGATGACGGCGTCGGACAGGTCCGGCGTCATGTTGTGGAACGACTTGTCGCGCAGGATGCCGGCGTTGTTGATGACGATGTCGACTTTGCCGAAGGCGTCGACGGCGGTCTGGATGATGGCGGCCCCACCCTCGGCGGTGGCCACCGAGTTGGCGTCGGCGACGGCTTCGCCGCCCTGGGCCGTGATCTCGGCCACCACCTTCTCGGCGGCCGTTTCGTCGCTTCCGGATCCGTCGACCGCGCCGCCGAGATCGTTGACCACGATCAGCGCGCCCCGGGCGGCCAGCATCAGTGCATGCTGGCGGCCCAATCCGCCGCCGGCACCGGTGATGACGGCGACCTTGCCATCGAATCCGAGATCTTGTGACATGGAACTCTCCAACTGTTGGTTACTCAGAAGATTTGTAGCAGAAAGCACGGTTCGACCTCGCTTCCTGCTGCGAGAGTTCGAGTGGATCCGCGCAGGGCTTGACGACGGATCGTGCCGGCCCGTCCGGAGCGACGAAACGCCCAGGACGCCCGACGCTCCACGAACTCAACGCCGCCTCCGAGCCCGCCAGCGGTGATCAGTAGCTGCGGGGGAGGCCGAGCACCGACTGGGCGATGTAGTTGAGCGCCATTTCCTGGCTGACAGGGGCGATCCGCATCAGCCTGGCCTCCCGCCAGTAGCGCTCGACGTGGTACTCCGACGCATACCCCATGCCACCCAACGTCTGGATGGCTCGATCGGCGGCGAAGAACCCGGCCTCGGCGGCCAGCCACTTCGCCGCGTTGGCCTGCTCGCCGCACGGTTCGCCGGCGTCGTAGCGCTCGGCGGCATCCATGATGGCGAGCCACGCCGCGTGCAGCTGCACGTGGGCCTGAGCCAGCGGGTGACTGATCGCCTGGTTCGAACCGATCGGGCGGTCGAAAACATGGCGGTCGGTGGCGTAGCGTGCGGCCTTCGTCAGCGCGGCGTCGCCGATGCCAACGGCTTCGGCGGCCACGAGCACCCGCTCCGGATTCAGGCCGTGGAGCAGGTGACGGAAACCATCACCCTCATCGCCGACGAGGCGCCACCCCTCCACCGGCAACCCGTCGTAGGCCACCTCGCAGGAGGCCACGGCGTTTCGACCCAGCTTCGGAATTCGTTGGATGTCGACGTGATCCGGGTCGAGATCGGCCAGGAACAGGCTCATGCCCCGCAGCGTCCCGGCCGAGTCGGGGTCGGTCCGGGCCAGGAGCAGCACCACCTCGGATTCGAGCGCCTTCGTCGTCCAGATCTTGCGGCCGGTGATGCGCCAGTTGTCGCCGTCGCGTTCGGCGCGGGTCGTGATGCGGCTGGTGTCGGTGCCGGCATCGGGTTCGGTCACGCCGAAGGCCACGTGCAGGTCACCGATTGCGGCCCGGGGGAGGAACGCGTCTTTCAGTCGATCGGAGCCGAACATCACGACGGGGTTCAAGCCGAAGACCGTCAGGTGCACGGCGGAGCAACCGTTCATGGCGGCTCCACTGGCCGCGATCTCCCGCATCAAGACCGCCGCCTCGGCGATCCCCTGACCGCCGCCGCCGTATTGATCGGGGATGGCGATACCGATCCAGCCGCCCCTGGCCATCTCGTCGTGGAACTCATGCGGGAAACGATGGTCGTGGTCGCAGGCCGCCCAGTAGGAGTCGTCGAAGCGGCTGCAGGCAGCTCGCACGCCCTCGGCGATGGCCTGCAGTGTCTCGTCCCGATACACGGCTTTCATGGAGCGGCTCCCAGCGGTTGATCGCAAACGAAAACTAGGATGAGCCCGATGCAGGAGTCAATCGAGATCGAGGGGTTCGCCCACAACACGTCGATACCGGCGGCCAGCCGCGTCGGACCGCTGCTGGCGACGAGTGTCATCGTCGGCCGCGACCACGGCACCCGGGACCTGCCCGACACCGTCGAAGCCCAACTGGCCAACCTGTTCCTGTTTGCCGGTCGCATCCTCGACACCGCCGGTGCGACCTGGTCCGACGTCGTGAAGTTCGACTTCCTGGTGGCCGATCGGGCCCACCGGCCGGCGGTCGAGGAAGCCTGGCTGCGCATCTACCCCGACCCGAACCACATGCCGGCCCGCCACACCCAAACCGCCGACCTGCCGGACGGCATGTTCGTGCAGATGACGTTCCTCGCCTACATCAGTGCGGTCGCCGACGACCCCGGGAACACGTCGTAACCATGAAACTCGGGGTGATGCCCGACCGCGCCGTCACCGGCTCCGAGGGCGTCGGCCGCCGCGACCATCTCCAGGTGATCGAGGACCTGGGCATCGAATTCGTCACCGCACAGAAACGAGTACACCGTGTCTTCGACCGCAACGTCCCCGAACCACCCCGACGCCCCCGAGATCCCCGACGTCCTCACCGACGAACTCCGTGAGATGCTCTCGTCGGTCGGAACAGCGACCATCACCGCTCAGCTGTTTCGCCGCGGTCTTCGTAGCACCTTCCTGTCGGGGCTCAAGCCGCTGTTACCCGACCAGCGCATGGTGGGCCGGGCCCGGACCCTGCGCTACGTGGCGGTCCGGGAGGACGTGTTGAACGCCGGCGGCCCCCGCCTGGACGCTCAGCGTCGGGCGTCGGAGACGATCGATCCCGGCGACGTTCTCATCATGGAGGCCCGGGAGGTTCCGGACGCCGGAACCGTCGGCGACATCTACGCCGCCCGCGCCTACCACCGGGGTGCCGTCGGCATCGTGACCGACGGGGCGTTACGCGACACCGGCGGCATCGCCGCCCTCGGCCGGCCGGTGTATCACCAGTCGTCCCACGGGTCGACATGGCGTCGCCACCACATGCCCTACAGCTGCGACGAGCCGATCACCTGCGCCGGGGTCTACGTCGAACCGGGCGATGTCGTCGTCGGCGACGCCGAGGGCGCCGTGGTGATACCGCACGCTCTGGTCGACGAGGTGGCCCGCGACTGCATGGCGCAGGAGGAGCGCGAGGCCTTCGCCGCCGAACGGGTTCAGGCCGGTGAGTCGACCCATGGGATCTTCCCGCTCTCGGACGAACGTCGGGCCGATTTCGAGGCGTGGAGGGCAACCCGTTCGTGAGACCCTGCCTCGGCCCCAACTCTTCCTGAAAAATCCGCGCATACTGCGCGTCTGGTTCAGGAAGACGTGTGACTGCAGACCTCGATGCGGAGTGCAATGCGCTGGCCGGTCCGTGCGGGCCCCCTTCATCCTGGGCCCGGCGTCGGCCACCCGCTGCAACAGTTCGGGCTGTCGCTCGCGTTCGCGGTTCCCGCTCGGTCTCAGTCGGCGGCGGTCTTGTCGTCGTCGGGCCGGCGGTCGAGCTGTCCCGGCCAGAGCGGATTGAGTCTGGCCAGCGTGCCGAACATCTTCTGCAGTTCGACCATGGTTTCGTTCATGGCGTCGGGCGAACTGAGGGAGGCCAAGCCCTCCAGACGCTGCCGCATCGCATCGGTCATGGCAGCGTTCCGCTCGGCCGCTTCGAGCATCGTCTTTCCGTAGACCTCCACGATCTGCTCGAACATCGCCGTGCTGCTGGCCAGCTGCCCGGCCACCTGTTCGAAACTCTCGACGCCCTCCCGCATCTGCCGCAACACATCGGGCAGGTGCTGGAGTTCGTTGACAACCGACCACCACCACTGCCAGCCGGCACCGACCAGGGCGGCCGCGACGGCAGCCACATCCTCGGGGGACTGGGACGTCTTGTTGCGTTCGTTCAGCCCTCGAGTTTGACCGCACCGGCAACGGGCGGCAAGTCACGTGGTGCCCGCTGCTGCCGGCAGTCCTGCAGGCACGGCTGCATCGGCCACGAGCACGATGCGCGCTACCGCCGGGCGAGGGCCTCCGTCACCTCCTCAGCCGTTGGCATCGAGTCGGAGGCACCGG
>JBFHME010000085.1:0-14347 GCA_041594435.1 Acidimicrobiales bacterium | reverse complement strand
CCCCGGCGAGACGGGCGGGAGAGACTTGTGTCACTCTCCGGCGGGTGGGACACTGCCATCGATGGACGTCGCAGGTGAGGGTCGGATTCGAACCGAGCGTGATGGGCCGCTGGTCACCGTCATCGTCGACCGCGAGGCCAAACGGAATGCGTTGTCGCGTCGACTTCAGGACGAGCTGGCCGCGGCACTCGACGCACTCGCTGACGACGACACGATCGGGCTCGTCGTGCTCACCGGAGCGGGGGACCGCAGTTTCGTGTCGGGCGGTGACCTGAAGAAGCTCATCGAGGTCCGCACAGCGGAGGCCACCACCGATATGGCGCTGCACGCCCGATCGGTCCTGGATCGCCTGCGGCGGTTTCCCGCCCCGGTCGTGGCCGCGCTCAACGGTGACGCCCTCGGCGGCGGAGCCGAGTTGGCCATGGCCTGCGACTTCCGGATCGCGGCCGCCACCGCCCGCATGGCTTTCGTGCAGGGCCGCCACGCCATCTCCACCGCATGGGGTGGCGGCGTTGATCTGATGCAGCTCGTCGGCCCGGCTCGGGCGCTACGACTGCTGACCACCTGTGAGTTCGTCGACCACGACCTCGGGCTGTCGATCGGACTCTACGATCGCTGCGCGGTCGCCGGCCGGCCGCTGGCCGACGTCGTGGCCGAGTTCACCCGGCCGATGCTGGAGCAACCACCGCAGGTGCTGCGAACCTACAAGGCCATGGCCGTGGCGGCGAGGATGAACGCCGCCCGCCCGCCCATCGAAGCGGCCGAGCTGGAGAACTTCGTGACCAATTGGGTCCACGACGATCACTGGCGGGCTCTCGACAAGGTGCTCGGTGACGGAGTGTCCGGACGTGGATGACGTCGCCCTCCCGTCCGGCATCACCGTCCCGGTCGTCGCCGAGCCGGTGGGCGACCGACCGGCGCCACCGGCGCCGGGCGAGTACCCCTACACACGCGGTATCTTCCCCACCGGGTACCGGGGACGGCGCTGGACGATGCGCCAGTACTCCGGATTCGGCACCGCGGAGGAAACCAACGAACGCTACCGGTTCCTGCTCGACCAGGGCCAGACCGGCTTGTCGGTGGCCCTCGACCTGCCGACCCAGTGCGGCTACGACCCCGACGATCCGATGGCCCGGGCCGAGGTCGGCAAGGTCGGCGTGTCGCTGTTCTCGATCCGGGAGATGGAGGCGCTGTTCCGCGGCATCGATCTGTCGGGTATCTCCACCTCGTTCACGATCAACGGCACCGCCGCCATCATCTACGGCATGTATGTGGCCGCCGCCGACCGGATGGGCGTGCCCCGCAAAGCGCTGACCGGCACCATCCAGAACGACATCCTGAAAGAGTACGTGGCCCGGGGTACCTGGATCTTCCCGGTGAAGCCGTCCATGCGACTGGTGGCCGACACCGTGCTGTTCGCCAACACCGAGACGCCACGGTTCAACGCCATCTCGATCGCCGGCGCCCACGTGCGCGACGCCGGGGCCACGGCCGTCGAGGAGATGGGTTACACGCTGGCCAACGGCCTCGCCTACGTGGAGGAGCTCCAACGGCGGGGCGGCGACCCGAACCACTTCGGCCGGCGGCTCAGCTTCTTCTTCTACGTGCACATGGACCTGTTCGAGGAGGTGGCCAAGTTTCGGGCGGGCCGCCGGCTGTGGGCCAAGCTGATGGCCGAGCGGTGTGGTGTCACCGACCCGAAGGCCCAGCAGTTCCGGTTCGGGGTGGTCTGCGGCGGCTCCTCGCTGACGGCGTCGCAGCCTCTCAACAACGTGGTCCGGGTCACGGTGGAGAACCTGGCGGCGGTGCTCGGAGGCGCCCAGTCGATCTTCACCTGTGCGTATGACGAGGCGTTCCAGATCCCCACCACCGAGTCGGCCGAGCTGGCGTTGCGGACCCAGCAGATCATCGCCGAGGAGTCGGGTGTCGCCGCTTCGGTCGACCCCCTGGGCGGCAGCTATCTCGTCGAACAACTGACCGACGCCATGGAGTCCGAGATCATGGCGGTGATCAGCGAACTCGATGAGTATGGCGGCGTCGTTCCCGCCATCGAGGACGGTTACCTCCAGGCCCGGATCGCCCGCCGGGCGAAGGAGCGGAAGGAGCAGGTCGATTCGGGCGAACGCCCGGTCGTCGGTGTGAACGTCTATGCCGATGACCGCCGTCCGGATATCGGGGAGACGTTCACCCTCGACCCCGAATCGAGCCGGCGAACCATCGAGAAGCTGGAGCGGTTGCGGGCCGAGCGGGATCAGGCCAGGGTCGACGAAGCGCTCGTGGCACTGGGCGAGCTGGCGGCCACCGACGACCCCGGTGGCGACGACCGGGGGGCCGGTTCGAACCTGATGCCGCAGATCGTCGAGTGCTGTCACGCCGAGGCCACGGTCGGGGAGATGGTCGCGGTCCTGAAAGAGGCGTGGGGGGAGTTCGATGAGCCCATCAGGTTCTGACACCGACCGCTCGACCGCCGACCTCCGACGGAAGCGGATTCTCATCGCCAAGCCCGGCCTCGACGGCCATGACGTCGGCGCCAAGGTGATCGCCCTGGCACTGCGCGACGCGGGGGCCGATGTCATCTACACCGGCCTGCGCCGCAGCGCCGACCACATTGCCCGGGTGGCCGTTGACGAGGGGGTCGACGCCGTGGGACTCAGCATCCTGTCGGGCAGCCACCTCGATCTGGTGACCCAGACCCGCGAGGCGCTCCGGGCCGCCGACGCCGACGACGTCGTGCTGTTCGTGGGCGGCACGATTCCAGCCGACGATCACGAGCAACTCCGATCGCTCGGCGTCGCCGACGTGTTCACGGCCGAGGATCACCTCGACGACGTGGTCCGGCGGGTGGCGGCACGCCTGTGACGGCTGCGCCATGATCGGTAACCGTCGGGAACTCGGGCGGCGGATGAACACGTTGACCGACGCGTCGGTCGCCGAGGTGCTGGCCGTCCGGGGAGACGAGCGGTTGGCCACGTCCGGCGGGCCCCGCCGGATCGGCTTCACCGGTCCACCCGGGGTGGGAAAGAGTTCGCTGATCGGAGCGCTGGCCCGACGCCGAGCCGCCCGCGGTGTGAACCTGGCGGTGCTGTGCATCGACCCGACCAGCCCGTTGTCGGGTGGGTCGATCCTCGGGGACAGGATCCGGATCGACGCCGACGTGTACGTGCGGTCGGTTCCGTCCCGCCGAGCGAACGACGGTCTCACCGACAACCTGCCCGACCTGCTCGCTGCTCTTGGTGGAAGCGACGGCCCCGGCGCTTTCGACGAGATCTGGGTCGAGACGGTCGGCGTCGGCCAGGCCGCCTACGGCATCCGCCGGTGCGTCGATACCGTCGTGGTGCTCACGCTACCCGGGTCGGGTGACACGGTGCAGGCCATGAAAGCCGGGATTCTCGAGGTCGGCGACGTCCATGTGGTCACGAAGGGGGATCGACCGGGCGCCGAGCAATTGGCGGCCGAGCTGGCCCCCATCGTGGGCGACGTCATCGTCACCTCCACGGTGGATGGTCGCGGTCTCGACGAGCTGGAGACCGCGCTCGGCCGGGAGCACCGCCGAGACGGCGAGGAGAGCCGGATCGATCGGGCCCGCTACGACGTCGAGCGCCTCCTGCACCGGCGCGTCCGCGAACTGCTCGACGGCGTGGATCCTCGAGATCGCACCCTCGGCGAGGTCTACCGAAACATTGTCACGATGATGGAAAGCGAGAAACCATGAGCACCGATGGCCCGAGCACGGACGGTCTGGGATTGGACGGCAAGGTGGTCCTCATCACGGGGGCGGCCCGGGGTTTGGGTCGGGCCTACTGTGAGGTTTTGGCCGGTCACGGCGCGCTGGTCGTCGCCGGTGACATCGCCGATCGCAGCGCAACCATCGAGGCCGTGACGGCCGCCGGCGGCGAAGCACTCGGCGTTGGGCTGGACGTGACCGATCGGGCGTCGTGTGACGCCGCGGTCGAAGCGGCCGTCGACGCCTTCGGTGGGCTCGACGGCGTCGTCAACAACGCGGCTCTCTATGCCACGCTGTCGATGGCCCCGTTCGACCAGATCACGATGAACGAGTGGCAGGCGACCATGGACGTGAACGTCACCGGGGTGTTCAACGTCTGCCAGGCCTCGGTGGGGGCTCTGAAGGAACGGGGTGGGGGCAGCATCGTCAACATCGCCTCCCTCGCCGCGGTCTACGGCATGGCCAACGCGCTGCATTACACCACGTCCAAGGCGGCGGTCATCGGGCTCACCCGCGGACTGGCACGCGAGCTCGGACGACACTGGATCCGGGTGAACGCCGTGGCCCCCTCGGCGGTCAAGACCGAGGGCACCAGTGAGTTCTTCGGGTCCGACGGCGGCATGGACCGCGCGCTCGAGATCATCGCCGGGCAACAGTCGCTGCGCCGTAACCTCGAACCCAACGACGTGGCCGGCACCATCGCCTATCTGATGTCCGACGCGTCGAAGTTCGTGACCGCCCAAACACTGATGGTGGACGGGGGTACCATCGCCACCTGAGCCCCCCTGGCCGCCGTTCGCGGGCGAAATCGACCACTTGTGTCCGATTTCGCCCGTTTTCGACCGGAGGAGGGGGCAGCGGAGGAGCGTGGCGGCCTCGGTGGCGACCGTCCCGACCGATCGGCGGCAGAACGAGGCAGTAGACTTCGCGACGGTGTTGGCACGTGCAGCCATAGCATTCATGCTGCTTGGGGCCGCAGGCGGATGTGCTGGTTCTCGCAAAGCGGACGTCGAGGCGGCGCCCTCTTCGGTGACCGATTCCGTGTCCTCCACGACGACCGAGGTCCCTGCAACCACGGTGACGCCGCCGCCGACAACGGTGGAGACCACGACCACCACCGCTCCCACCACGATGACAACGATGCCGGAGAGGCTTCCGCCACCCGATGTCGTGCGGGGCCTGCGGGTCAGTGAGATCGTGGCGGGCGATCGAGAACGGTTCGACGGTCTGCTCGAACTGGCCGACGAGTCGGTCGTCAACACGCTGGTGTTCGACACCAAGACCGAGGCCGGCGATGTGCTGTACGCGAGCGAGGTGGCATTCGCCAACGAGATCGGGGCCGTGCGCGACGTCTACGATCCCGCCGAACTCCTGGCGCTGGCCAGGCAGTACGACGTCTACACCATCACCCGAATCGTCACCTTCGAGGACGATCACTGGTCGCGTGCCAGGCCGGCGGCGTCCTTGGCGGGAACCTGGATGAACGCGGCGGATCGGGCAAACTGGTCATACCCCATCGACCTCGCCGTCGAGTCATGCCGGCTGGGATTCGACGAGATCCAGTTCGACTACGTGCGGTTTCCCGACGGCAGGGCGGCCCGCCGCTCCGAGGTTCCAGCCACCGTGGAGGAACGAACCGGTGCCATTGCCGAGTTCCTCGAGACAGCGAGGACACGTCTCGACGAGGAAGGCTGTCGTACGTCGGCGGCCGTGTTCGGCATCATCACCGCCAGTACCACCGACGAAGGCATCGGCCAGACGGTCGAAACGCTGTCCGGCAACGTGGACGCCCTCAGCCCGATGCTCTATCCCAGCCACTACAGCGAGGGCTGGATCGGCTTCGACGACCCCAACGAGCACCCCGGCCCGGTCATCGCCCATGCTCTCGACTCGGCGGCCGACGACATGGCGCCCGGCACCAGGATGCAGCCGTGGATCCAGGCCTTCTACTACAACGGTGAGCAGATCCGGGCTCAGATCACCGAGGCCGAACAACGGGGAGCGGGCTGGATGCTCTGGAACTACAGCGGCACATACCGAACCGATTGGCTGCCCACATCATGAGAAACGTCAGACGGACCCTTGCGCTTTCGCTCACGCTGGCCATGGCGGCCACGGCGTGTGTGGCCGACGACCCGACGGCGGCCACCTTCGCCGCCGAGTCGACGCTCCCGCCGCTCACATCGAGCACCGCGAGTTCGATCGAAACAACGGTCACAACCGACACCGCATCGACGGCGACAACGGTGAGCACAACGACCCCGCTGCCCGAACTCCAGGGACTGGGTGTCGAACTCGTCGCCGACGGATTCGATCAGCCGGTGAGTGTGGCGGTCGACGATGCGGCCGACGACGGCTCCATCTACGTGTCGGAGCGGGAGGGGATCATCAAGGTCATCGCCGCCGACGGGACCGTGAGTACCCTCGCCGATCTGTCCGATCGAATCGGGTCGTCCAGCATCGAGCAGGGACTGCTCGGCCTGGCGTTCGGTGAAGGCGACCTGTACGCCTACTGGACCGATCCTCAGGGCGACAGCGTGCTGGCCCGTTTCAGCGGTGCCGACACCTCCGTCGAACCCGAGATCCTCCTCACCGTCGACCAACCGGCCGAACGACACAATGCCGGGCACATCGTGATCGACGGCGACCACCTGTATCTCTCTCTCGGAGACGGCGGGTCGGGCGGCAGGACCGCCCAGGACACATCCAACCCCCTCGGGGCGATCCTACGTCTCGACGTCGACGGCAACCCGGCGGCAGGAAACCACCGCGACCACATCTGGGTGTACGGCCTCCGCAACCCATGGCGCTTCTCGATCGACAAGCCGGGCACGGGGCCGGGCCTCATGTATATCGGTGATGTCGGCCAGGAACGGTTCGAGGAGATCAACGTCGTCGGCCTCGTCGACGGTGCCGGAACGAACTTCGGTTGGATCGAGATGGAAGGAGATCAGTGCTTCCGCTCCGGCTGCGACCCCGATCGCTACACCCCTCCGGTCCTCCAATACTCCCACGACGAGGGCTGCTCGATCACCGGCGGACACGTCTATCGGGGCGCAGCCATCCCCGAGTTCACCGGCCACTACTTCTATGCGGATTGGTGCAAAGGCTGGGTACGCAGCATGCGCTACGACCCGGACACGGGCAATGTCACCGACCAGTTCGACTGGAGCGGTGACCTGGCCGCCCTCGGGCAGGTCACCAGCTTCGGTGTCGACGCCGACGGTGAGCTGCTGGCCGTCAACTGGGACGGCCAACTGCACCGCATCATCGCCCGGCGGTGAGCGAACACCGGACCCCGAGCTGCTTGCCTTTTCCTGGACCACCTTGGACAAGGAACCCGCTTCCTCACTAGGATGGTCCGCTGTTGCCGAGAATTTCGGGCATCCGCGGCAAATCCAATCTGGCGGAAGGTTCTGCGTGCAAACCATCATTCGTGCTGCCGGCGCCATAGCGGCTCGATTTCGTTCGGTCCCGGCGAGCGTCCTGTATCCCCAGTTCTTTCTCGGGTTCGGCTGGATTCGCGCCGCGATCGCTCATGGCACCGACCTGTCGTGGTGGTCGGGTGATAACCTCCTCGAGTTCCTCGAATCGACCGAGGCGCTTCGGCTTCCCGTCTACGATCCGTTCGTCGATATCATCGTTCGAACGCTGCCGATCCTGGTTTCGGTCATCGTGCTCGTGCTCCAGTCGCTGATCGGACTCGCACTGCTCGCCAACATCCGGCCCGTCGCCTGGACACTGGTCGGCATCTTCCTCAACGTCAACTTCATCATGGCCGGAGCGGTGAACCCGTCCGTTTTCTACGTGGTCATGGGAATGGCCGTCGTGCTCTGGATCATGCTCGTTCGCATGACGGCCGAACGGGCCCGCCGGATGGCCACCCGGGCCACGATCGTGGCCGCGGCCACGTTGGTCGTGTGCGGACCATTCACCACCACCCTCGACCCGGCGCGGGTGATCGAAGACCCGTCGCTGATTCTGATCTGCCTGAGCTCACTGTTCGCGATCTCCTGCTGGTTGACCTACGGGGAATTGGCGAGCGGCGGCACCACGGAGGTCGTCGGTGCCGTGAAGGGACCAACCGTACGCTCCACCCCGGTCCTGTCCCCAGGCCGTGACGACCCGCATCCGACATCCCGGAGTCGAAGCGCCCGCCGCCCGGCCGAGACGTCCACCTCACTCGAAACCGACCTGCAGAAACTTCGGGCTGCCTCGCCGTCCGAGATCATGGAAGCAATGGACCGCCCGATACCACCGTTGCCGAGTCGGGTCGCCATGACGTATCACGAAGATGTCGACGGCGGGTTCTCCATCGAGGACGATGGCGATACGCCGACTGCCGGCGGGTCGACATCGGGCGCCGAAGGATCCGGGCTCGTCGCCGACTTCGAGGGCAACGACAACCCGCCGTTGCGGTGGTACTCGGTCCGCTGTCACTTCCGGATCGACGAGCGCCATTACGAGGAACGGATCACGGTGTGGCAGGCCGCCGGGTTCGACGAGGCCATCGACCTCGCCGAGTCCGAAGCCGACAGCTACGCCGATGGCGAGTACCTCGGATCGTGTGACTGCTTCCATCTGTCGGACGCGGGCATGGAGACCTCGCAAGGGGCCGAGATCTATTCCCTGGTTCGGGCCTCCGTCCTCGACCCCGACACCTACCTGCGCACCTTCTTCTTCACAGGATCGGAGCGCTCCGCCGAGGTCTGAAAGCTCGTTGTCTGCGACTTCGGGCGCCGAAGCCACGGTGAGTAGCATGGCTGGCCATGGCAGATACCGGTACCGACCGCCACATCGATGCTGCAACCGAACTGGCCGACTGGGTCGACGACCATTGGGATCCCGATCTGACGCTGGGGGAGTGGTGGCAACTCCTCGCCGATTCCGGTTACGCCCATCCTTCGCTGCCGGAGAAAGCCGGCGGCAAAGGCTGGAGCCATGGCGACGCCGTTCGCGCCATGCGGGTTCTGGCAGATCGGAATGTCGTCGGCCCACCTCCCGGGCTCGGCACCATGCTGGCGGCCCCGACGATCGCAGCGCACGGGTCGCAGGAGCAGATCGACCGCTACGTCCCGGAGATCCTGAACGGGCACAAGGCATGGTGCCAGCTGTTCTCCGAGCCGGTCGCCGGGTCCGACCTGGCCGGGCTGCAGACCCGGGCGGTGCGTGACGGCGACGAGTGGGTGGTGAGCGGTCAGAAGGTGTGGACGTCGCAGGGTCACTATGCCGATCTCGGCTTGTTGGTGGCCCGCACCGATCCGGAGCTACCGAAACACCGGGGCATGTCGTATTTCGCGTTCGACATGGATCAACCCGGCGTCGACGTGCGGCCGCTCAAGGAGATGACCGGTCGCACGTTCTTCAGTGAGGTCTTCATCGACGGCGCCCGGGTTTCCGACGATGCCATGATCGGCGCTCGGGGCGATGGCTGGCGGGTGGCCAACACCACCCTGGCCGTCGAGCGGGCGTCGATCGGTGCCGGGTCGGTGGGGTTCGCCGTCGCCGCGCCCGGCCGGAAGGCCAACCAGTTCGGCCGTCGGGTCGGGGACATCGTCGAGGCGGCGTCGAAACGCAAGGTCGGCGGTCACGCTCCCGGCGTCGGCATGAAGCTCTATGGTCGCTGGACCGAGCTGGCCCGTTCGCTGGGTCGCACCGACGATCCGGTGTTGCGCCAGGAGATCATGGAGCTGTACTCGATGCTGCAGGTCAACCGCTGGAACCTGCAGCGGGCGAGGGACAGGAACCAGCGCACCGGCGGGGAGCCCAACATCGCCAAGTTGTTCGATGGGGAGATCCACCGCCGGTTCCGGGATCTGTCGCTGCGGATCGTGCAGGCCGACGGGATGCTGGCCGGGGCATCGTCGGCCACCGACCCGGCGATCGCCGAGTTCGTGCTCCACGCCCAGGCGCCGGCGATCTACGGCGGTACCGATCAGATCCAGCGCAACATCATCGGCGAACGGGTGCTCGGGCTGGCCCGGGAACCGGGACCAGCCCGCGACACGCCGTTCTCCGAGCTCCCGAAGAACGTGTAGTCGAGCCTCGGCCGGCGGCCCCCGGAATTCGGGATGGGCTGGAAGGACGACCTCGTGCGCATCGACACACCCGACGGGTCGATCAACGACGCGGCCCCGGTTGAGGGCCTGCTGCCGGTCGGCAGCCGACGTTTCAGTCGCTCAGCTCGATCCGCACCCGCTTGTTGCCCTTGCCCTTCGACTCGGTTTTGGTGACCGCGAACGTGCCGACCTCCTTGGTCGACGCCACGTGGGTGCCACCGTCGGCCTGCTTGTCGAGGCCGACGATGTCGACCACCCGGATCTCGGCGACGAACTCGGGGATCAGGTTGACCCTGGTGCGGATCAGATCGTCGTCGGCCAGCGCTTCGGACCGGGGGAGGAAGCTGATCTCGATCGGCCGGTCGGCGTCGATCTCGGCATTGACCAGTTCGGTGATGCGTTCGGCGAAACCCTCGGGCAGCGGATCGAACTCGAAGTCCATCCTCGCCTTCAACGGCTCCATGTTTCCGCCGGTGACCGACACCCCCCATTCGTTCCAGATGACGCCGCACAGAATGTGGAGCGCGGTGTGGGTGCGCATCAGTTGGTGGCGGCGGTCCCAGTCGATGATCCCGTCGACGGCGGCGCCGATCTCGGGTGGTTCGCCGGCGAGTGTGTGCCAGACCAGCGCGCCTTCCTTACGCACGTTGGTCACCGGGATACCGGCGAGTGTGCCGGTGTCGTGGGGTTGGCCACCGCCGGTGGCGTAGAACGCCGTCCGGTCGAGGGCGATCGCGGCGCCGGATCCCTCGTCGGGGCGGACGTCGACCACGTTGGCGGTGAACTCGCGCTGGTAGGCGTCGTGCAGGTAGAGCAACTGGGTTTCGGGCATGCCCACCATTCAAGCGGCCCAACCGCAGACTGCGGTTCCCGGTTGCCCCTCAGCAACGGCTCCCGGCCGCGAAAACGGGCGAAAACGACCAACATTGACCGTTATCGCCCGCGAACGACCATAGTTTGGTCGGTTCGCGACGCCGGCACGGATCGCCCGTCGGCACCGTCGATTCGCCCGTCGGCACCGTCGGTTCGCCTGTCGTGGCTATGCCTTCTTGTTTGGGGCGGAGTCGGATTTCGCCGCGGGGTCGTTCCCGCCGAGGCGGTTCGGGGTCGTCTTCACCGTCGGGCTCGGGTCATGAAGAGCGATCGCCGCACTCGATGCGTAGGCCCGCCACCGTTCCGCCTGAGCGGAGCGTCCCTCGCCCGGCGTGGCCCGGTACAAACGCAACGATGTCTGGGGGGTGATCGGGAAGCCGCCCACGGCGTCACGGACATGCGGGGCGAGCGCGTCGTTCGACACCAGCGAGAAAACCCGAGAACCGGCCTGCAAGCGCCACAGCCGGTGGTCACCCCATGGATCGTCGACGAGCGGCACGTAGTAGCGGAGCATCGTGTGCACGTTCTCGTAGCGGCCCACCAGCTCCTCGAAGTCGCCGGCGGTGTTCTTCAGTTGGACGAATGCCCGTTCGGTCGCCGCCGCGCTGCGCTCGATCCGGCGGCGGTTCCACCACCAGGCACCAACCACGCTCCCCACAACCGTCAGCCACGCCAGCGACGCTGTGGTCGGAGCCGACATCTGCCCGATCAATCCGACGAACAGGATCAACGCCAGCAGGCAGGAACCGACGATGAGGCCGTTGCGGCGATGGAGCGCCGTCGTCTCCCGCAGCTTGTTGGTGTGCTTGCGCGACTCGGCGTACATGGCGAACGCCCGCTCCAGCTGGTACTCGAGATCGACGAGGCGGGTGTGGTTCAGCGTCGAGAGCGACTGGGCCAGGTTGGCCAGGCGGACCGGGTCGCTCGAGTTTTTGGCCACCTCGGTGACGCCGCCGTTGTTGCCGATCGGCTTGACGGTGAGATGGTCGAGCGGGGCCTGGCGAATCGGCTCCTCCTCCGGCTCATCGTCGGAGCCGAGGAGAATGCCCGTTGCCTTGGGTTTCGACGAGGAGGCATCGCGGCCAAGCGAGACGGTGAAGCCGTTGATGAAGCCCAACGCAACCTCGGTCTGGGCGTTGCGCTGGCGGGCGAGGTTGATCGCCCGGCCGACGTCGATCTCGAACCGGCTCATGTCGGAGAGGTGCTGTCGGACCTCGAGGAGGAGGCGGAGCCGGACCCGCGTGTGGGCGACGCTGCCGCCGGCCAGGTCGGCAACCTCGTCCTCCACGAAGGTGAAGCTCGGCGGGAACCGGTGGAACGCGTCGTGGAGATGGTCCTCGGCGATTTCGATGTTGCCGGCCACCAGCTCGAGATAGCAGGCCTCGAGGTGGGTTTCGGAATGCCACTCCAGCCGATCGAGCGCCTCCCGAACCGACCGCTGGGCTCGTTCGAGCTCACCCATGTGGCGCAGGCACTTGGCCTGGACGAGATGCCCGAGCCCGGTCGCCGCCCCCTTCGGTTGATCGTGTGCGTAGACCCTGGTCGCCACCTCGATGTGGCGCAGCACATCCTTCCAGTCCGAACGGGTCGAAGCCGTGGTCATGAGGAGCCGACCGAGCCAGTAACGGGCCCTGCCGTCGAGCGGCCGCCTCCGCACCACCCGGTTCAGGTGGAGTTTCATCACATCGGCCGCTCGCAGGTCGAAGGCCATGCAGGCCTCGTTCCAGTCGTCGTTGGCCCGTTCGACCAGACTGGCCGTGCCGCTCTCGGATCGGGGCGCCGGCAGCCCCATGACCCACCGATCGAGCTGGTTGATGCGGTGATCCTGCCAGTGGTCGTCGAGGGAGACCACCAGCCGTTCGCCGAGGGCGACCAGAGCGCTGGTCTGCTGGGATCGCCCAGTCTCGTTCAACCACTTCACCAGACGGTCGTGGATGACCTCGAATTGCAGGGCGTCGGCCAGCTGATCGAGCATTCCGACGGTGTGGTGCTCGCGGAGTTCGTCGGTGAACCTGGTCACCTGGGGATCGGGTTCGACGCCGGGTGGTGGAATCTGTTCATAGATGATGACGTCGCAGCCCTTGCGGACCGCCGCCTCGTATTCGGCCTGGATCCTGCTGCGGTGATTGCCGGGGATCGTCGGGCCGATGCGGCTGCCGAGGAGCAGGAGGAGCTGGTCGGCCTCACCGGCCCTGGTGAGCGACTCGCTGACCGGTTTGACGGTTGTGCTGTCATCGAGGTTCAGGACCCGCACCGGCACCTCGAGCCCGGACGGAAGCCCCTGGAGCAGACGCCGCAGATCGCCGAAATCGTCCAGCGTCGATGCGACGTACACCGAAACCGGCGGCATCGCCGGCGGAACCCCCTCGGAGCCGAGCGGTGGGAGAAAGTCGCCGAAGTTGTCCACTGTTCCCCCCGGGAATCGCCGATGGTGACCACGAGACTACTCGTCCGTCACCTCCGAGGCGAAAAGGGGTTCCGCTCGACGAGCAACTAGCCTGCCAGCATGAGCGTGGCGATGGATCTCGTGCATGTGCCTCGGCGGCACCGGGCGCCGTTCGCCGACATCACCCGCCGGATCGCGCTCGCCGCCGGCCTCGTGATTTTTGTGGCACTTGTGGTGCGCCTGGGCCGAGACGGCTACATCGACGTGACCGGCGACGACATCACGTTCCTCGATGCCCTGTATTACGCGTCGGTCACCGTCACCACCACGGGCTACGGTGACATCACGGCGGTCAGCGCCGATGCCCGACTGGCCACGATCGTGTTGATCACGCCGGCCCGGGTGCTGTTCCTGATCCTGGTGGTGTCGACCACGGTCGAGGTATTGTCCGAGCAGACCCGCGAGTATCTGCAGAAGCGACGTTGGAGGCAGGACGTGAACGACCACACGGTGGTCTGTGGATTCGGGGCCACGGGACGGGCCGCGGTCGCCGATCTGGTGAGCAGGGGCGTGGACCGGTCCACGATCGTGGTCGTCGACCAGTCCAGGGAGGCGATCGACGAGGCGGTCGCCCTCGATCTCGTGGCGGTCAAGGGTGACGCCTCCCGACAGGATGTTCTGACCCAGGCCGCCATCGGGCGGGCCTCAGCCGTCATCGTCGCCCCCAACCGTGACGACACCGCCGTGTTGATCACCCTCACCGTTCGCGACCTCAACCCATCGGCACATATCGTCACCGCAGCCCGCGAGCAGGAGAACCTCCATCTCCTCCGCCAGGGCGGAGCCGACGAGGTCATCGACGCCACCGCTGCCGTCGGACGGATGCTCGGCCTCGGCACCCACGCCCCGGCCGCAGTGCGTGTGCTGGACGACCTGCTCCACGCCGGTGCCGGTTTGGAGTTGGTGGAAGTGGCACCCGAGCCTTCGGTCGACGGCTTTCGGCCGCCGGACGGCTCGGCGCTGGTCGCAGTCGTTCGGGCGGGCAAGCGCCTGTCCCCGATCCAGGTCGCCGCCGGCGGGTTCCGATCCGACGACCGCCTGGTCGTACTCCGGGAGTCGCCGGACCGGTGAACGTGCTGCGCATGCTGCGCGCTCCGCGTCGCTGACGGCGGAACAGTACGTACGGGGCGTCGGATGCTCGCCGGCTGGGTGGAAGCTATTCGTAGGCAATGGTGCTCGGAGACGGAGCCCCTCGCCTGGAGTTTGCCTGACGGCAAACTCGTTGCTGCAGGCAGTTCGTATGGT
>JBFHME010000084.1:0-14446 GCA_041594435.1 Acidimicrobiales bacterium | reverse complement strand
TTCGATTCGATGGTGCGACCCATTGCCCTGGTCCTTCTCTTTCTCATGGCGGTCGCGCCCGTCCTCCCGTGGCGAAAGGCGTCCACGGAGGTTCTCTCGGTTCGACTTCTGGTACCGGCGCTCCTGGCCATCACCGCACTCGTCGTCGCCCTCGCTCTCGGGGCCAGGGGCTTCTATCCCGTGCTGACCTTTGGCCTCGGTGGTTTCGCCGGCGGGGCCGCACTCCGTCAGGTCGTGCTGGCAACGCGCCGCCAGGGGTGGAGCGGTCTGGTTGGACGCAAGAACGGTGGGATGATCGTTCATCTCGGGGTCGTGGTGCTGGCGGTCGGCCTGGCCGCCAGTGAGTCCTACAAGTCCGAGCGGACGGTGCGGCTGGCGGTCGGAGAGACGGCTGTTGTCGAGGGTCACGAGTTCCGCTATCTCGAGCCCGGTGCTGAAGTGGACGACCGGCGCCACCGGGTGTTCGCCGCCATCGAGATCGATGGCGGAGCCGTCCACCATCCCTCGGCCACCAGCTTTCGCCAGACCGGCCAGACCGTTCCGACACCGTCCGTCCGGTCGGGCTTCACCGAGGATGTCTTCCTCGTGCTGGCCTCGTTGCCCAGCCCCTCCAGCAATGCCATCGACCTGCGAATCATCGTACGGCCACTGGTCGCCTGGATCTGGGCCGGTGGTATCTTGATGGCCATCGGAACGGTGCTCGCCCTCTTTCGCGGCACTCGCCGCAGGTCACCCGAACCGGCCCGGGCCGAACCCACCGAGGGTTCGCCGGCCGGACTTTCCGACACGATCTCGGAAGGCGAGTTGGCCGTTGGAGCTCTTCCCAGCCAGAATGCGGATGAGCCCGAGGTTCCGGTTGAGATTCCAGACGCCGGGAATCGAACCGAACTCGCACCAACCGGGGGTGGCAGCTGATTATGGAATCGCGATCCATGACCTTGAGTCCTCGGCATCGGTACGCCATCTGGATGGGAATCCTTGCGGCCGTCGTCGTGCTGATGACCGTCGCCGTGGTCGACCAGGAACAGGACGAGAGCGCCGGTGAGCGGATCACGCGATTGAACGAGTCTTTCGCCTGTCCCGTCTGCGATGGAGAAACGGTGGCCGAGTCGAACGCGGCGGTCTCGGTGACGATTCGACAGTACATCGCCGAACGGGTCGCCGACGATGCAACCGACGAAGCCATCCGGAACGAACTGGTGATGGCCTACGGCACCCGTGTTCTCACCAATCCGCCGGCCGAGGGCTTTGCGTCGCTGATCTGGATCCTCCCGGTCATCGTTGCGATCTTCGGCGCGGTCGCCCTCGGGGCGGCCTTCAATCGTCAGCATGACCGAGAGCGTGAACCCTCGGAGGACGACCGTCTACTGGCCCAACGAGTGAGGGATCAGGTCATGGCGGCACAACGAGAAGAGGAGTTCTGAGGTGGCTGTCGACGATCTCGACGCGACAAATGACGAGCTGCAACAGCTGGTGCAATCGTTGAATGATCTTGATGTCGAGTACAAGGCAGGCGATCTGGACGAAGACGACTACGAGCGCCTCCGTGCGGTCTACACCGTTCGGATTGCCGAAGCCGCACGTCGACTGGACTCGATTGCCGAAGCATCGTCATCGGCGCCCGGGGCCGGCGCCGACATCGACGACAAGAACCGCAATGGGTCACCAACCGCGCTGTTGTCCAGTCGACGGTTGCGTCGAGTCGTTGTCGCACTGGGATTGCTGGTCCTGTCCGTCGCCGCCGGTTGGCTCCTCGCTCGTTCGATCGGCGAACGTGGCGTCGGCGAAGCTCTGACCGGAAGCATCGACGAGCCGGTCCGTGACCATGTGGCCCGCTGTCACGATTTGGCGCTGCAGGATGAGCAGCTGCTTGCCTCACTGCAGTGCTTCGACGCCGTCTTGGCCGACAACCCCCACAACGTGGAAGCGCTTACCTACAGGGCTTGGTATCTGGTCGTGGCGACGAGCGCGGAGGATGTCGTGACGCCTGACCAGCAGGAAACGCTTCTGGCCTCGGCGGCGGAATACCTGGACCGGGCCGTGCTGGTCGATCCGGACTATCCCGATGCCAGAACGTTTCGGGCGGTGATCGCCGATCGGGAAGGTCGATCCGAGGATGTCTGCTCGGAGATCGCAGCGCTTCTGGCATTGGACCCGGCCCCCTTCTACGTTGACCAGACCCAGGCTCTGGTCGAACGACACAACTGTCAGTAGCCCAGCCGACGTCGCCGTCGTCGCTCAGCGCCGTCTGCGTCGGGCCCAGCGCCTCCACAGGGGTTCGTCACCGTAGGCAGGCGAACACGAATTGGCCGAGCAGTCGATCGGCGACCCTGGCGAGAACTAATGTCGGGTTATGTTGCATGGAGTCGAATTGAACGAAGAACAGACCATAGACCGAATCGTGGCCCATGCCCGCGAGACCGTTCCTGGGCGTACCGACCTCGAATCGTTCCTCCGCGCCTACTTCGCCCATGTCGACGAAGCCGACCTGCAGACCCGACACGTCGCCAATCTCTTCGGCATGGCCGCCGATCATCTCCGTCTCGCGTCGAGCTGGGAGGTCGGCACGGTCGCCATCGAGGTTGTCAACCCGCGAATCGACGTCGACGGCTGGGAGAGCGATTACACGATTCTTCGCGTCGTGACCGACGACATGCCCTTCCTCGTCGCCTCGGTGACGATGGAACTCACCCGCCTCGGAGTGGGCATCCACTTCGTGGTCCATCCGGTGCTGCGGCGATCGGAAGACGGCAACGGTGTCGTTCACTACCGGCACTCGGTGGCCGGCGAGGACGGTCAACGGTCGCTGTCGCTCATTTCCATCGAGATCGATCGTCAACCCACGGCCACCGACCGGCAGCGAATCGAGGACAACATCAGTCGGGTCCTCGAAGACGTGAGGGCCGCCGTTGGTGATTGGGATCGGATGCGGGACAGGATGCGGGAGGTTGCACACCACCTGGAATCCCGCTCGCTTCCCTTCGATGACGACGAAATCGCCGAGGTCAGGGAGCTCCTCGACTGGCTGGCCACCGACCACTTCATCTTCCTCGGCGCCCGCGACTACGAACTGGGGTTCGAAGACGGCGTCGAGGTTCTGCGCATCGTGCCCGGTTCCGGTCTCGGTATTCTCGGCGGCGACAGCCACCTCGGGCGATCGCGCCCGCTGTCCTCGTTCGGCCCCAACGCCCGCAAGCGCGTTCACGAGCGGAGGCTCCTCAACCTCACCAAGGCAGGCTCGAAGTCGACCGTACACCGGGCCTCGTTCCTCGACTACATCGGCGTGAAGACCTTCGACGATGAGGGAACGGTGACCGGGGAGCGCCGATTCCTCGGTCTTTTCACCTCGGAGTTCTACACCCGATCGGTGGAAACCGTGCCCTATGCTCGGGACAAGGTGGCCGAGGTCGTGCGCCGAGCCGGATTCCCGGTCGGCGGACACGACGAGAAGCGCCTGATGATCATCCTCGAGCGCTATCCCCGCGACGATCTGATCCAGATGGATGTCGACGAACTGTCCTCCGTGGCCCGGGCCATCGCCGGGTTGCAGGAACGACGGAAGGTTCGCCTATTCGCCCGACGAGAGCTGTTCGGTCGCTTCGTGACCGTGCTCGTCTACCTGCCCCGCGACCGCTACAACACCTCGATCCGGACCGCCATCGAGCGGGAACTGAGCGGTGCCTACACGGGAACGGTGGTCAGTTGGGATGCGGCTCTGTCCGAATCCGTCCTGGCTCGCCTTCGGTTCGTGCTCCAGGTCGAAGACGTCGAACGCGACGCCGTCGACACCGGGGCGCTCGAGCAGCGTATCGAGCGCCTGACCCAGGTGTGGGACGACGGCCTCCACGACGCCCTGGCGCGCGACTACACCGACCATGATGCCCTCAAGCTCGGTCACGTGTTCCGTCACGCGTTCAGTTCGGGCTATCAGTCGACCTTCGATCCACGAACGGCCAGCGCCGACATCGGCCAGATACGTCAACTGGACCAGCCGGGTCAGCTGCGGCTCATCGCCTATCGCGAACCTGGACACGCCCGGTCGGCCTTCAGGATCAAGATGTACCGTCGAGGCGAACCGGTGTCACTGTCAACGGTGATGCCGAGCCTGACCAATCTCGGGTTGACCGTCGTTCACGAACGACCCTACGAAGTCCAGCCACTCGATCTCGACCCGGTATGGATCTACGACTTCTCGGTGGAGCACCACACCACGTCACTCGACTTCTCCACCGCCTCGGCCCTGATCGAGGAGGCCTTCCTTGCCGTCTGGAACGGTGAGGCGGAGGACGACGGGATGAACCGACTCGTTCTCAGCGCGGGCATGAGCGTGGTCGACGTGGCCGTCCTACGAGCGTACGCCCGCTACCTTCGCCAGATCGGCTTGAGTTACAGCCGGCTGTTCGTCGAGCAAGCCCTCGAGAACCACCCGAGAGTCGCCCGCCTCCTCGTCGATCTGTTTGTGGCGCGCTTTGATCCGGAACCGGCGGCAGACCGATCGGAGACGACGATCGCCATCGAGACCGAGCTGGCCGACCTCATCCAGTCGATCCAGAGTCTCGACGAAGACCGGCTGCTCCAGCGATTCTGGAACCTGATCCGCGCCACCGTCCGAACCACGTGGGCCCAACGAGACGAACACGGGCACCGGCGGCCCTATCTGGCATGCAAGTTCGATCCCCAAGCCCTCGACGAGTTCCCCGAGCCCCGTCCCCACCGGGAGATCTTCATCTATTCCCCCCGCTTCGAAGGTGTACACCTGCGTGGCGGGCCCGTTGCCCGTGGCGGACTCCGGTGGTCGGATCGCACCGAGGACTACCGCACCGAGGTGCTCGGCCTCGTCAAGGCCCAGATGGTCAAGAACGCCGTCATCGTGCCCCACGGCGCCAAGGGCGGATTCGTGTTGAAACGTCGGCCGGAGCAGTTCGACGACGTCCGGCAGGAAGTGGTCGAGTGCTATCGCCTCTTCATATCCGGCCTCCTCGACCTGACCGACAATCTGGATGGCGGGGCGATTGTCGCCCCGGCGGACACGGTCCGCTACGACGACGACGATCCCTACCTGGTGGTCGCCGCCGACAAGGGCACGGCGACGTTCTCCGACATTGCCAACGAGCTCTCCACCGGTCGAGGTTTCTGGCTGGGCGACGCGTTCGCATCAGGGGGATCCAACGGTTATGACCACAAGGCCATGGGCATCACGGCCCGGGGCGCCTGGGAATCGGTCAAACGCCAGTTCCTCGATCTGGGCGTCGATGTCCAGAACGAACCGTTCACCGTGGTCGGCATCGGCGACATGTCGGGCGATGTGTTCGGCAACGGCATGCTGCGTTCGCGGTTCATCCGGCTGGTCGCGGCCTTCGACCACCGCCACATCTTCATCGACCCGAACCCCGATCCCGCCGCCTCCTACGACGAGCGCCTGAGGTTGTTCAACCTGCCTCGATCGAGCTGGGCCGACTATGACCTGTCGCTGGTGTCGACAGGCGGCGGCGTCTACGAGCGAACCGCCAAGTCGATCACGATCTCGCCGGAGGCCCAAGAGGCGCTCGGAACCGACGTCGACACCTTCGCGCCCAACGAGCTGCTGTCGGCCATCCTCCGGGCTCCGGCCCAACTCCTGTGGAACGGTGGGATCGGAACCTATGTCAAGTCGGCGTCCGAGACCCATGCCGACATCGGCGACAAGTCCAACGACGCCCTTCGTGTCGATGCTCGGGAGCTCCGCTGCGCCGTCGTCGGCGAAGGCGGCAATCTGGGATTCTCGCAACGTGGTCGCATCGAGTTCGCCCAACGTGGCGGCCGGATCTTCACCGATGCGATCGACAATGCCGGAGGTGTCGACTGCTCCGACCACGAGGTCAACATCAAGATCCTCCTGGACCGGGTGGTGGCCGACGGTGACATGACCACCAAGCAACGCAACCTCCTGCTCGGGGAGATGACCGACGAGGTCGCTGAACTCGTGCTGGCAGGGAACTACCAACAGGCCCTGGCGCTCAGCGCCGCCCGCATCGACGCCACCAGCCTGGTTGATGTCCATGCCCGGTATGTCACCCAGCTCGAACTCGACGGCTTCCTCGATCGTCGTATCGAAGCCCTCCCCGACGCCGAGGAGTTCGGTGAGCGGCGACTGGCCGGCGAAGGACTGACCACACCAGAGCTGGCGGTGCTCAACGCCTACTCGAAGAACACGCTGCAGTCGGCCCTCCTGGATTCCACCGTTCCCGACAGCCCTGCGCTCGAGACGTTGCTCGTCGAGTATTTCCCCTCCGCGTTGCGTGAGCGGTTCGGTGACCGAATCACCCGTCATCAGCTTCGTCGGGAGATCATCGCCACCGTGTTGGCCAACAAGGTCGTCAACCGGGCCGGCGTGTCGATGGTCTACCGGCTGGGCCTGGAGACCTCCGCACCGGACGTCGAGATCGCAGCCGCCCACTTTGCCGCCTGGGAGATCTTCGACCTGGAGACCGTGATCAGGCAGGTCAACGAATTGGAGGGAGTCCTCTCCATGGAACGGCAGTTGGCCACCTACCTGAGCTGCCGCCAGCTGGCCGAGCGGGCCACCCGCATTCTCATCCGGGGACGCCCGAACCCCTTCGACGCCACCGCGGCGATCGCCGAGCTGGCGGCGCCGGTGCAGGAAACGATCCGAGGCCTGGGTGGGTATCTGCTCGGCACCGACCGCCAAAGCTACGAGGCGGATATCGCCGATCTCACCGCCGCCGGCGCGGCCCCCGAGTTGGCCGAGCGGATCGCCGGGCTGGCGACGTCGGTCGCGGCCATCGACATCGTCGAGGTGGCCCGCCAGGCCGACGTCTCCGTAGGCTGTGCCACGGCCATCTACTTCAACGTCGCCGATCGTCTCGACCTCACCTGGCTGCGGGATCGAATCCTCGCCCTGCCCCGCGACTCCCAGTGGTCGACACTGGCCCGGCTGACGCTGCGGATGGATCTCTACACCGACCTCCGGGAGTTGACGAGTCTGGTGGCGGCCACGGCCACCGCCCACGAAAGCGGCGACGGGGAGAAGGAACCCGACCCGCTTCGTCTGCTCGACGCCTGGACCGACCGGCACAAGATGGCGCTCGACCGGTACCGGCAGACCATGGTCGACATCCGAACCACCAGCAGTGATATCGGTGTTCTGCTGGTTGCGGTGCGTGAGGTCCGCAATCTCATCGGCCGGACCTCCGAACTCCCCGACTGACGCCCGATCGGCCGGGAGGCGGGCCCCGACACGCCGGCCGCTCACCGGTGCTCAGCCGGGCTGTTGCACCGTCGAGCTACGCCAGATGTCGGGATCGGCGGTAGTACTCGATCGCGACGAATCGAGCTCGGCCACGGTGGCCTGTAACGCCTCGTAGCGGGCTCGGGCATCCACATACTTGCGGTAGGCCTTGGCGGCGGCCGCTTCCAACTCGGCCAGCTCCTTCTCTCCCGCCTGCCGATCCGTGAACTCCCCGTCGCCGTTCTCGAGCCGGATCCGGAACGCCTCCGCGGCGACGAGAAGTTCCGCCGACTCCTTGTCGAGCTCCGCCACCCACTTGGCGGCCTCGTCGGCCTGGTCCTTTGCCCGCGCCAGCTCCGCAAGCTGGCTCTCGTCGGGTTCGGCGTCGAGGTCGAGAACCTCCGTCGCCAGTATCAGGACGGCCAGAGGCAGGCTCTCGACCAACATGCCCAACGGCGTATCGAAGGGCCCCAGAGCGGTGCCCCGCCGGACTCGTAGCGGGGCGAAGGCGATGGTCGCACCGGATAGGGCGGAGGTGAAGGCGGCCGGGGTTCCGGCGACCGGCGTGATCGTGGCCTCGATCCGCGCCGCGTGTATCAGCGATGTCACGCGATCGGTCAGTTGCGGATCGTCGTCCTGGGGGACGTAGACGATGATCGACGCCCCCTCCCAGTCCTCGTGGCGTTGACACAGCCATCCGAGCAGTGTGATGAGCTGGCCGGCCTGGTCATCGGACCACCACAGTGCGATCGAGCGCTCCGCTCTCGGGGTCTCCTCGAAACGTTGCCATGCGTCATCGCGCACGTTGATCACGGCGACGTTGGTGCGGAAACGAACGCAGTTCTGCAGCATCGCGCCGTAGGTCCTGCGATCGATTTCGGTCCCTCGAAGATCACGCATCCCGAACACGGTGAGGTTGGCCCGCACGTTGCCGATCCCATGTGCCTGCACCAGCGTCTGCACCCCGACCTCGTCGTCACCCACGAGCAAGACCCGTGCGAAGGCGTCGGTGGTGATACGGTCGACCTCTTCAACCAGGTCCTCTTCGATGTCGCGGGCCTGACGGCGCGAAACCGGCCCCGAGCCCTCGATGAGCCGTACCGCCGTGAGAAAGCCGGAGCCCCCCTCCAGCCAGGAGGAAACCGTGATCATACGATGACGGTTGACGGGGTCGCGGGGCACGAAGGCCAGGATGCACGGTCGCCAATCCCGCGACCCGGTGGGCTCATCAGCCAGCGTGAGCAGATGATGGCGAGCTCGGGTGTAGTGATGTGAGCCGGCACTGTCGATCCATCGATCGGGAACATCCCGATTGCGCAGGTAGCTGTAGAGCAGCGCCAGGGCCAGCGCCGCGGCCGTACCGGCCAACGGGTTGATGGCCACCACGGCGCCGGCACAGGCCAGCGCGCCGGCCAGGCTGGACCGATGGTCACCCCAGCGAAAGCGGGGCCGGAACGAGGTGCTCTTGGCCCGGATCTCGTAATAGGTGGCGTAGTTGATCATCCCGTAGCTGGCGAGAAAGAACATCGAGATCACCGGGGCGATGGCGTTCAGGTCACCGGCGGCCACGGTCGCGAACGCAATGACGGCCGATACCCCAAGAGCCCGTCGTGGATTGTTGCCGGGGCCCGCGCCCACCGCGAAGGCTTCCAGCCTCGGGAGAACCCGATCCTCACCGAGCCGCTGCAGCACCCGGGGACCTCCGAGTGTCGACGCCAGCGCCGATGACAGTGTGGCGGCCAGTACGCCGACCAGCATCGTCCACCCGGCGAGCGAAAGATCGCCCATGATGGTGGTGGTGTCGGCGGCCAGGACCGCGGCCGGAGCGCCACCGGCCAGGATCACGATCACGGCGATATAGACGACGGTGGAGAGGCCAACGGCGGCGAAGGTGCCGATCGTGATCGAGCGGCTCGGCGTTCTCAGGTCACCCGACATGGCGACGCCCTGGCTGAATCCGGTCACGGCGGGAAAGAAGATGGCGAAGGCCTCCCAGAAACCGACGCCCGAATCGGGTTTCCCGAGGTTGTCGTTCAGCTGATCGCCGCTGAAATCGCCGAGGGAGCCGGCGAAGAACGACACCAACGCGACCACCAGCAAGGCCATGACCAGATACTGGAGGCGGGTCGCGAGGTCCGCTCCGATGTATCCGACCGCGGTCAGGAGCACGATCAAGGCGGCCGCGACCAGCTGGATGATCGTCGAGCGGTCGGCCCCGAATGCCGTCACCAGCGCCTCGGCGAAGCCGATTGCATAGAAGGCGATGGAGACCGAGATGGCGAGATAGAGAACGACTCCGATGGCGCCTCCGAACTCGATGCCCAGGGTGCGGGAGATGAGGTAGTACTCTCCTCCTCCCTGAACTCGCATGTTGGTGGCCACGACCGCCAGCGACACGCTGGTGAGCACCGAGACCGTCGTGGACAGCGCCAGAATCGCAAGCGCTCGGACCAGCCCCACCGACCCGACAACGTAGCCGACCCGCAGGAACAGAACGAGTCCCAGAATGGTGAGGATGCTCGGCGTGAACACACCGCCGAAGGTTCCGAGCGACCCGGATGGTCGACCCGGGCCCCGTTCGATTACGGTCATCGAGGCCGCCCATCTCGACGGCACAAACACCGGTCTGCCATTGCTGAAGCTTAGAGTCTTCGGCGCCCAACATCGTTGACTCCACTCCACCCCGATCCAGCGACGGGTCTGTCCTATCGAACCCCGTTGGGCGGGCGATCCGGTGGCATCGCCGTCGTGGAAACGGCGCGTAGCACCAGGTCGACCGCCTCGTCGGCCTCCTCGTGACGGGTTCGCTGACTGAGGAAGGCGAGGCGGATCCACAGGCGATCGTCGATCGTGGTGCTCGAGACGTGAACCCGGCCGGATTCGTTCACCGCGGCGAGAATGCGGGCGGTTGCCTCGTCGCCTCTCGAAGCCCGGAAGGCAACGATCGACAGCTCGGGTTCGCTGATCAGCTCCAGCCCCTCGACGTGGGCCAGGCGTTCGGCAGCCCGTGCGGCGATATCGAGCATCGAGTCGAGCGTCTGACGGAAGGCACCGACCCCGTGGAGGTTCAACGCCAACCACAACGGCAGGCCGCGATTCGGTCTGGTCAGCTCGGGCCCCATCGCCAGGTAGTGGGGGAGATCACCGTCGACCACGTCCTGCATGTAGGCGCCGCGCCCCTCGTGAGCGTCGACGAGATGCTCGACGTCGCGCACCAGCAGACCGCCGACCCCGAACGGCAGGAACAGCGACTTGTGGGCGTCAACGGTTATCGAGTCGGCTCGCTCGATCCCGGTCAGCCGGGCGCAGCCCCGATCGGTGAGCTGAAAGAAGCCTCCGTAGGCGGCATCGACGTGCAACCAGGCTCCATGGGCGGCGGCAAGATCCGCGCAGCGGTCGAGTGGGTCGATCGCTCCGGTATCGGTCGTCCCCGCCGTGGCGGCAATCATCATCGGCCGCAGCCCGGCGTCGAGATCGGAACCGATGGCCGTCCCGAGCGCCGCCACATCCATCCGGAGACGGGCGTCGGTCGGTATCAAACGGACCCGATCCGAGGCGATGCCGGCGATCCGTGCTCCTTTGGTCATCGAGTGGTGGGTGCGCTCCGATGTGTAGATCACGCCGCCGCCGAACCGTTCACCGAGCCGGGATCGGGCGGTTACGACGGCGGTCAGATTGGCCAATGAGCCACCCGACATCAGGACGCCCCCGGCGTTGTCGCCCAACCCGAAGAGTGACGTCATCCAACGGATCACCGACTCCTCGACCGCCACCATCCCCGGTGCGGCGTGTGATCCGGCCGTGTACCGGTTGAGCACGGCGCCAAGATAGGTGCCCAGCGCCGCAGTGTAGAGCCCGCCGCTCGGGATGTAGGAAAGGAATCGTCCCGATGCGGTGTCGAACCCGGTGTTGACCGCCCGCTCGATCCGCCCGAGCAAGTCGGTGATGTCGACGCCCGTCTCGCCCGGTCCTGCCAGCAGCTCGTCGATCAGCACCTGGTCGGCTGGTCCGTGGAGGACGGGGGCGTCGGCCAGCTCGTCGATGAAGCGATGGACGAGCGCCGACACCGCCTCCTCGAGCACGGCGCGATCAGCGGGCCCTGGTTCGATCGGCAGTGGTTCCACGATGTTGCGATGGTACCGGCTTGTCAGTCGGCGGTTGCCAAGACCCGGGTGGTGACGGTGTCGATGTGCCGGTACCAGAGGCGATAGCGGTTGCAGTCGAGTGGCCCCTCGTAGCCGTCGAGGAGCGATCGGGCGAACCGTGCCGGTTCGATGAGGTCGGCACCGCTGTCACGAGCCATGCCGCCGGTATGCAGGTGTTCCAGTGGCTCGACGATGCAGGCCGCGGCCGCCAACGCCCACGGCCAGGTGAGGTCGCCGCCGTGTTCGCCGGCCTTGCCGTCGAGCTCGATCGTGGGAAACGTCGACCGGTCGGTCAGCACCCGCTCCGCCATGCGGGCCGAACGGGACGCCACGGCGACGCTTCGCTGCAGCGACGTCGTGGCGCGCCCGAGGTCTCCCCGCCGAATCTGAGCCCGGCCGAGCCGCTCCAGCCGGTAGGCCCTGGCGGCCAGCCGTTGCTGCTCCGCCTCGAATTGCTCGACCAGCGGAATCTGGTGACCGGGAATGTCCCACTGGAGGCCGAGGCGATCGAACAGCCGGTCGGCCCGGACGGCGAGATCGTGATAGCCGCCCTCGGCTGCCGCTTCGATCGTGTTGACCATCACCGTGAAGGTCCGGTCGGTGATCCCGACCCGGCTCAGGAAGATGCCGAGCCACTCGAGGGCCAGAAACGGATTGCCCTGCACGGCGGCCACATACGACATCGACACCGCGAGTCGCTCCAGCCGCTGCCCTGCGATGTAGTGGACCCTCGGACGGACGTGGCGGAGGAACAGCGTCGTTCGCCCCGACACGTCGACACCGTTGACGGCCAGATCCTCCAGGATGGCCGCAGCGGCCACCAGGTCGTCGGGCGACAGATCCTCGGTCAGCAACGCCGTCAGCAGTGGATGTGTCACCGTTTCCGGTAGTCGCTTGCTGTCGGGAGGCCCGGACCGGGGTGCAGGGAGCTGCGCGATCCGCACGCGAGCCGGTTGGATTTGCGAACGGACCTCCTCGTAGAGCGCGATTTCCATCAGTGCGGCAGCGCGATGCCGGGCGTTGGTGTTGGGTCGTCGGCGCCTTGGCGTGTGGCCGCGCCCGGCCCCGGCGGGGGTGGCCTCCTGCAAATCCGGGTCGGCGTATCCGCAGAGTTCGTACCAGTGCCGGAGGGCGGCAGCCGTGGGTGGACCATGGGGACCGTCGCACTGCGACATCGCCCGCACCCAGGCTCGAGCCACCACAGCTCGCCTCCGGTCCGGGAGAACCTGGGTCTGAAACCACGGTTCGGCCAGCGGATCGACCACACCCCGTTCCGGGACAACGGCCAGCGGACGATGCACCAGGTGGCGAGCCACCTTGGCGATACCCGAGCGGCAGGTGCCCCGAGGCGATGATTCGTCGCGTCCGGCGGCGATGTCGGGGCTCGACGTCGAGGAATAGGGGAGCGGCAGGCCGTCGAGACCGTAGTAGAGCCTGATCACGGTTCGCTCGTCGTCGGTCAGCTCGGTCCGGTCGAGGAGGGACAGCAGGCTTCGCCGGACTGCACCCAGGGGAACGTGGCGCGCTGCCGGCCGATCGGCGTCGGTGAAGAAGTAGCCGGCGACCGCAGCCGGGAGTGTTCGCGATGGGCCGCGATGTCCCATCACCGTGGCCCGCCAGAACGCGAACAACGCCTCGCATTCCTTTCGGGTCGCGCGTACACCGGTGGCTGCGTTCGTTCGGTTGCCGGTTCGGCGGGCCTTCGGCCGGCCGACCGTGCGATCAGACCCCCGGATTTCGCGCAAATGTGTGCCTTTCGTCGCCGTCGAGACCACATAATTTTCTTGTGCCCGGAAGGTTGGTGGTCGAGGTGCTGTGGCCGACCTGCTTCGGTTCAGTCTAGGCGGCGCTGCGCAGCCACGGTCGGGCCGGGTGAAACCTGGAGGGAGTCATCTGGCCACGACGGCGTTGGCGGCGATCCGGTTCGGCTCCGGCCGAAGGCGGCCCGGATATCGCCGTCAACGTCGGGGGTGGTCGGACGGTACCGTTTGCAGGCGATCGACAGGCAGCAACGTGAGCGACGGGGTGAACAGGCTCCGGATCCCAAGTGTCACGGTCACGACAACGGAGAGCGCAACCGCTCCCAGCACCAGGTACATCACGACCAACTGCACCAGCACGGCGTCCCGGGGGGCAACGCCGGCCAGCAGCAGACCGGTCATCGCGCCGGGCAGCGCAATGAGGCCGACCACGTTGGTCCGCTCGATCTGGGGGACGAGAGCGAGGCGTGCGATCGGACCGCCGACCTGCTGCACGATCTGCATCGTCGTCATGCCGAGGGCCATCAACGCCTCGATCTGGCCCCGCTCGGCCACGGCGGCATTGACCGTCTGCTTCCCGCCGAGAACCAGGGCAGGCAGGGTGTTGCCGATGGTTATGCCGGCGATGACGATCAGATTGACCGGTTCGTAGGGGATGATCCCAAGCCCGAACACGATCGCGAGACACAATCCGATCGTGACCACCACGGCCAGCACGGCGATCAGCGGGCCGTTCGGCAACCCGGGAGCGCGGCGGCGAGCCACCATCGCCGTCACTCCGACCATGATGACCACCCACAGCCATGCCAGGGTGATCGCCCTCGACGACGTGACGATGAGCCCGAACAACGCTCCCACGGCCACCAGTTGGGCCGCGGCTCGAGCAGCGGCGATGAGCAACCGTCGGGTGATCCCGAGCCTCAGCCACCAGCCGACGGCCATGGCCAGCGCCACCAGCACCAACGAGGCGGCGGCCTGAGCCCAGGAAACGCTGTCGATCATTCCCCGACCGTACCCGGGCCGGGTCGGCCCTGCCACGACATGGCAGGCTTGCGGCGATGGCTCTAGCGGTCCGCCTTGTCCGTCCGGCCTCGCTCGTCCGATTTGCCCCGCCCGCTGCTGCCCTTGTCGGAGTCGTCATCATCGGAGTCGTCATCACCGGAGTCGTCTTCATCGGAGTCATCGGAGTCGTCGTCGGAGTCGTCGTCATCATCGGATTCGGACTCCGAGCTGGAGTCCTCGTCGGAGTCCTCGTCGGACGAGCTCAATGAGGAATCCGGCTTACCGCAATCGGTCTGGGCGGCGTCCCGCAT
>JBFHME010000083.1:0-14738 GCA_041594435.1 Acidimicrobiales bacterium | reverse complement strand
CGCACGGTTTAGGAAACCGACGCTCTATCCACTGAGCTACAGGGGCCGGGGTGACGTTCGTGTCACCTCGCCCATGGAATATACCGGCCCGAAACTCGGGCTCTGCCCGAAATCAGCCGCACTACACTCGTCGCGCATGAGCATCACCGTCGGGCCCTACACCTTCAGCGTGAACGACGCCCGGGCCACCATCGCTCACCTCGACGACCTGCTCGACTGCTACCCGGGCGGGGCTCAGATGGCGCTCGCCGAGCGTCGAGCCGAGCTCCAGCGGATCGCGGCGACCGCGGTCGATGGCACTGCCCGCCCCGGTGACGGCGCCCTGGCGGCCGCCATCACCAACGCCTTTCCACTGCTCCTCGATGCCCGCCGGGCGCTGATCGAGAGCGGCACACAACCCGAGACCACCCAGGGCACCGTCGCCCAACTCAACGCCTCCGACGGTGGCGTGCCCAAGTCGGCCGTCGACGCGGTCGTGGTAGACCATCGGGGCCTGGTCAACGACCGTCAGGCCACTCGCAAACACCACGGTCGCCCGTGGCAGGCCCTGTGTCTCTGGTCGACCGAGGTCATCGACCAACTCAGAGCCGACGGCCACCCCATCTTCCCCGGCGCTGCCGGTGAGAACATCACGATCGGTGGGATCGACTGGTCGACGATCACCCTGGGCACCCGCCTGCGTCTCGGCTCGGTCCTGGCCCAGATCTCGGCCCCTGCGGTGCCGTGCGCCAAGAACGCCCAGTGGTTCAGCGACCGTGACGTCGGCCGCATCCACCACGGCAACGGCCCGCTCAGTCGCCTCTACGCCACCGTCATCGAACCTGGCACCATCGCAACCGGCGACCCCGTGATCGTCGAACCGGCCGGCTGATCCAACCGCCGTTCGCGGGCGACACGATCAGAGGGACCTCGGCGACCGGGTGGCGACCACCCAGAAGCCCGTGCCCGAGCGGGCCCACCGCGCGGTCCAGGAGCCCGAATCGCCTCCCGGTAGCGCGGCAAGGAAATCCCCGGGCGACAAATGAATCGGTGTCCGGTCACCCGAGGTGTTGATCCAGAGCAGTTGGCCGCCCTCGGCGGCCGTCACCCGGCTGACCTCCTCGGGGAACAACAACATGTTGACCATCGCCACGCCGGCGAACGCCCCGTCGACGAACGGAAGGCTCGATGCGTCTCCCTGCACCATGGGTGCCACCCGCGACGGCGATGCGCGCAACATCCGTAGCGCCAGATCCACGGCCACCATCGACCCGCCGCACTCGGCCACCGCGGGCGCCATGATCCGGGTCCCGACGCCCGTCCCGGCACCCAACTCCAACCATCGCCCGCTCAGCCGCATGCCACCTCGGGCCAGGGCATCACGGATCGGGGCGGTGCGGACGAGCCCGGACCGGGGTGCGTCCCACTCGGCGGCCATACCGTCGAACAGATCTGCCACCTTGCGGGCCCGACCCGACGACCAACCGCGCTCGAACGCCACCTGGCGGGTGACCGTTCGCATCGGATGATCGTCGTCGGCCCCGGATTCCGGGCCGACGACCACCCCGTGCTCGGACGTGTCGTCGGGCAGGCGGGTCAGCGACGGTGACATCGGCACACCAGCGAGGCGGGGTACGGGTCGCGGTCAGCCAACAGCAACGGGCCAGGCCAGCGGGAAGTCCGGGTGGTCGAACGGCTGACCGTCGTCGAGTTCGTCGGTGAGGCCGGGAAACTCCGGTGAGGTCTTCCACGGCCGCACGGCGTGGCGGGCATCACCGCTGAGATAGCGGAACGACACCACGCGACGTGGATGGTCGAACGGGAAACCCGGCGCCGAGTGCACGGTCAGAAAGCTGAAGAAGATGGCGTCACCGGGGCCGACCTGCCACTGACGGATGTCGTAGTCGGAACGATCCGAGTCGAGGTCGGGAATCTCGGCCAGCGTTCCCTCGGGGAACCACTTGGCCTGCTGATCGAGGAAGGTGCGGGGCATCCGCCACGGACCTCGATGCGACCCGGCCCAGAATTCCGGCGAACCCTTGCGGGGCACCTCGTCGAGCGGAACCCAGGCGCTGATACCGGTCCCGTCGACGTTGTAGTACGGCTGATCCTGATGCCAGGGTGTCTGCTGGCAGGTGCCGGCCTCCTTCACGAGCACATGATCGTGATAGAACCGGGCCGACGTGGAATCCATCAGCGCTGCGGCCAGCTCAGGCAGCTTCGACCGCAGCGCGATCTCCTCGATCTCCGGCGTGTCGCGCCACCGCACGAAATCCTCGAAGAACCGGCCGGGATCATCGGACCGGCTGGCCTCGACGGCACGTTCACTCGGATGATCGACGACATGGCGAAATCCTCGAGCCAGAACCGCCAGTTCGTCGGGAGTCAGGGCACCACGAACGACGACAACTCCGTCTCGAGCAAAAGCTTCGATTGTCGAATCGTCGACCATGAGTTCGTTCTAGTGGGCGGGACCAACCAACACCAAGATTTAGGCCGATCGTCAACAACATTGTCAACTGCACGACGGATCCCGGCACCTTCCCGGTCGGACGGCAACGTGCATCGCCGCCACGCAGCGTGGTCGGGCTGATCCCGCCCCGGTCGGCGACCGCACTACCATGGTCATCAATCCTGTGGACCAGCTGACCTTCGACCAACTGCTCGACGAATGGGCCGACGTTGAGGCCGCCGTCGACGAAACCTCGGGGATCGACCACTGGTGTTCGGCCCTCGACTGGATCGTCCCGGTTGCTTGCGGATTCGCGCCGCAGGGCAAACGCCTGCTGCTGCGTTCGGTCGTCGGCAACGGCTACGTGCTCCTGGGCTTCTACCGCCGCAACGGTCAGATCCTCCTGTCGAGCATCGAACCGCTGTGGGGTTTCGCCAGCCCCATCTTCGGACCCGACACCAGGGCCCTCACCGAGGAGCTGGCGGCCCACCTGCGCCGGCGCAACGACTGGTCGCTCCTCATCGTGTCGGGACTGCCGCCGCTCCCCCACCATCTCAGTCGATCGATCGTCGACGGGCTCGCCCCGCTCGGTCCGTCGCTGTTCACCGAGGGCATCACCCGGCGAGTGGCCCATCTCGACGACGGCTACGAACCGTGGTTGGCGTCGCGCCGCCCACGGTTCCGACGCAACCTCCGTCAAGCCGAGTCGAGGGCGGGCGAGGCCGGGTTGACCATCGAGGCGGCCGACGACGACCCCAGGCTCTTCAAGCGGATCATGGACGTCGAACAACGCTCGTGGAAGGGCACCGACGGCAGCGGCATCACCGGCCCGGAGATGTCGACCATGTACGACGTCATGATCGAACGGCTTCGCGAACGCGGCCGGCTGGAGGCCCACGTGGCCCGCCTGCCGGTCGACGGGGAACAAACCGACGTCGGCTACATCCTCGGCGGGATCCGCAACCGCCGCTACCGGGGACTCCAGATCAGCTTCGACGCCGACCACGCCCACCTGTCGATCGGGAACCTGTTGCAGAACCATCAGCTACGACGGCTCGCCGACGACGACCTGGCCGACACCTACGACATGGGCATGGACTTCCACTACAAGCAACGGTGGGCCGACCACGGCGAACGCTCCGTCACGCTCGTGCTGCACCGCACGTCGCTCCCGACTCCGCTGGGCTGAGCCGGTTAAACTGGAGGCAGTATGGTTGGATTCATCAACACGTCGTCGGTACTCTCGCTGGTCCTCGGGGCGCTCGTACTGGGGCTGATCGCCGTGGTTCTCGATCGGCTCAACTTTCCGCAGCGGCCGTTCCGCCCCAAGCAGATCCGAACCGAACGCGGCGGCCCGAGCAGGGACCGCACCGGAGCCCACATCGTCGACGTTGTCGACGACTAGGACGCCGTCAACGGTTTCGTCACCCGTCGCCACCCGATTCGGCGTCATCGCCACCCGATTCGGCATCATCGCCACCCGATTCGGCGTCATTGCCGCCCGGGGTTTCCCGAACGAGCTCGCCGGTGGTGATCGGCGCTTCGGTCTCGGTGTCGGTGACCTCGATGGTGAACTCCTCGCGAATCTCCTGACATTCGAGGATTCGCACGCAGATGGCCCGGACGTCAGGCGCCTGGCGAACATCGCCGGGATCGATCCCGAACGGTCGGTAGTGGTCGGAGGCCACGCCCAACACCTTGCCCTCCCCATTGAGAAGGGGACCGCCGCGGAACAGCGTGCCGATCGGTGCGGTGTGCTGGAGGCCGATCTGGGAGTGATCGAGCAGCACGCCGGGTGAGGCGGTGGCACCGGAGCCACCGACGCCGGCAAGCGCGAACACCCGCGCGCCGACCGAATCCAGCTGACCACGTTCGGAGGCGAATTCGAGCAGCGGGATCTCACGGTCGACGACGATCAGCGCCACATCACGCTCGGCGTCCCACGCCCAAAGCTGGGCCGGAATCCGTTCGTTGCCCTTGATGAGATCGATGCCGGGACTCGGTTCGGTGACGGCGGCCACGACCACCGCGTAGCTGGTTACGAGTGCGGTTCCGTCGCGATGTTCCACCACCGCGAAGGCGGATCCGGTGATGATCTCACCGTCCTCGTCGCGCGACTCGAGCAACCACACCGACGGCCCGGCCGACTGGGGCAGGTTGATGACGCCATCGGCGTCGGCCACATAGTCGCCGAGCGGACGGAGCTCGTTGCGGATCTCGCCGATCGTGTCGACTCGTAGCTCGTCGATCGCCCCGGTGGCGTCGGTGAACTGCTGGTCGAACCCCTCGACGAAGCGGGACACCGCCTGCTCGTTCTCGGCCAACCGGTTGTCGTAGTAGGCGTAGAAGGCCGCACCGCTGAAGGCGGAACCGATGCCGAGCATCAACAGCATGGTCGAGATCCCGATGACCGTCCGGGGAAGGATGCGATGTCGGAGCTTGCGTCGACCGGGGCTCAGCGGCACGTAGCCCCGGCGTCCGAGGTCGCGCATCCGGGCCCACCGCCCGAGCCGGTGCTTCGGTGCGATGTACGGGGCGACACCGCCGATCTTCGTCCGGCGCAGCGACCGCGGTGGACGGGGGTGCCGGATCTTCAGGGCGACCTCGGTCATCAGCGATTCGGTCCGGCCGGTCGTGCGGACGACGTCATCGCCGCTCGGTGGCGCCGGGGTGGTTCGGCGGAGGTCGACGGTCGTGACGGCCCTGCCGATCTCCGCATCGGTCCCGATGGCATCAGCGTCGAGACCGTCGATCACCGCATCGGCGTCGACGACGTCGTCTCGATCGATTGCGGCCTCCGGTTTCCGACTCGCCTTCGACCTTGCCGTTGATGTCGGCTTCGACCGGTTCTTGACCGGTGTCTTGCCCGGGGTGTCAGCCATCGTTCTCTCCTGCTGCTTGCTCGCCCGATACCTGGGGCGCGGTGGTCGTCTGTCCGCCGTTTCCGTTGCCGCTCGGGGTGGTCGTCGGGGTCGAGGTCGATCCCGTGGTCGATGGACCGGTGCCTCCCTCGCCGTCGGGAGGTGCCGTCGTGGGCGGCGGCAGCGTGGACGGCACCTCGGCCGGGGCCACAGCCGGCGGCCCGGAGGCGGTTGCCACACACGATGTTCCGCAGTCGTCGGCCAGAACCCTCGGTGCCTGCCGGCTGCCGGCCCGGGTCTCCTCCCTCGTTCGGTACGACGTGATGATCTCCTTGGCCGAGTCGGCGATCGGGACGATCGGGGCCGGTTCGGGGAACTCCTCGACCTCGAGTTCAAGCGCTTCGTGGGCCCTACCCATGAACTCACCCCAGGCCACGGCGGGATGAGACCCACCGGTGACGGCACCGACCCCGTTCACGTTGCGGAGTGAGGCGAGACGGTCGGCGTGGCCCATCCACACGGCGGTCGCCAGCTGTGGCGTGTAGCCGACGAACCACGCCGCCCGGTAGGCCTGCGCCGTTCCGGTCTTGCCGGCGGCCGGGCGCCCGATGGCGGCCGCCTTCCCGGTTCCCGATTCGATGACGTCGGTGAGAACGTCGGTCACGTTGTCGGCCACCGCCTCGTCGAGGATCCGCTCACCGACCCGGGCCCGATTGTCGATCAACACGTTGCCCTCCGCGTCGACGACCCGGAGGATCGAGGTGGGAGCCACCCGCACCCCTCGATTGGCGAACGTGCCGTAGGCCGATGCCATCTCGAGGGGCGACGACTCGGCCGCACCAAGCGCCAGGCTGGCACCGTAGTTCTGGTCCGGGTCGATTCGGCTCAACCCGAGACTGCGGGCCAGCTCGACCGTGTCGTCGATCGTGACGTCGATCACGAGCTGGGCGTAGACCGTGTTCACCGACGCCGCCGTGGCCTGACGCAAGGTGATGTTCCCGTAGCCCCGGTGGCTGTAGTTGGAGATCGTGCAACTGCCGCCGCTGCACCCGGGAACCTGCAACCGGCCGGGTGCCGGATAGCGGGTCTCCGGGTTGAGGCCGAGTCGGAAGGCTGCGGCCAGCACCAGGGGTTTGAACGAGCTACCGGGTTGGAAGCCGGTGGACCCCCCGGTGGCCAGGTTGACCTGGCTGAACTCGTGGTCGCGGCCCCCGACCATGGCCAGAATGTGTCCGCTGTCGGGTTCGACCGTGGCCAGCGCCATCTCGATCGGATACTCGGTGTTGCCGAGCCGGCGGGCGACGGCCTCCTCGGCCGCTTCCTGGAGCCGCGAGTCGATCGTGGTCTCGACCCGGAGGCCGCCGTTGTAGACCAGGTCCGGACCGAGCAGGTCGATCAGTTCGGCTTCGACATGATCCACGAAAAAATGGTGATCCAGCGCGCCCTTGCTCTGACGGGGAATCAGCGCCGTCACCGGGCCGTTCGGCAAATCGTCATCCTCGACCGACCACAGCCGGCGGGCCGCTTCCCGCTCGTAGTCGTCGTCATCGATGTAACCCTGATCGAGCATGGCCTGCAGCACCAACCGGCGCCGTTCGTCGGCCGCTTCGCGATCGACGAAGGGTGACAGGCTCGTCGGGGCCTTGACCACTCCGGCCAACATGGCGGCCTCGGAGATGTCGAGCTGGTCCAGATCCTTGTCGAAATAGATCTTGGCCGCGGCCCCGATGCCGTAGGCTCCGGAACCGTAGTAGGAGGTGGTGAGATAACCGAACAGGATCTCCTCCTTGGTCATCACCTTCTCGAGTTCGGTGGCCAGCAACGCCTCCGACACCTTCCGCTCGAATGTCTGCTCGGTCGACAGGTACACGTTCTTCACGTACTGCTGGGTGAGCGTCGAACCGCCCTGGGCAATACCGCCGACTTCGAGGTTGGTGCGAGCGGCGCGGGCGATGCCTTCGTAATCGATGCCGTCGTGCTCCCAGAATCGCTTGTCCTCGATGGCCACGACCGCGTCCTTGAGAACCTGGGGAATCTGTTCGGGCCGGACCTCGACGGTTCGGTCAAAGCTACGGAACAAGGCGATCTGTCGTCCGGCTGCGTCGTAGACCATGGTCGGCTCGGCGACGATCTGGGGGCGTGCCTCCGGAAGTCGGCCGACAGGAAGCGGCGCTTCGAGGAGCGTGGCAACGGCGACCCCGGCGGCGACGGGAGGAACGATCACCACGGCCACCGCACAGGCGACGACGAGCCGGAGGAAGGTGGCGGCCAACCGGTGGACACCGTCGAGACGTTCAGCCATTCCCGTCCCCGGGCGACTCCGCGCCACCGGTGCCGGAAGGCTGCGTCGTGGTCGTGGGACGGCCGACCGGCTGCGTCGTCGCCGTCGACCCGCCCCCGGCGGATACGGTAGGTTCGCCCTCGGGGTTCAGGGTCATCGGCGGCATCGGCACGCAGGCGGCCAACGGCAACGTCTGGACCTCGCCGCCGATGGTCACCGTGGCTCGACCGGTTCCCGCTCGAAGACAGCGCATTCGAAACTGGGCAACTCCCCGTTCATCGGTTGAAGCCACCAGCGGGGACAGCGGCATCACATCGTCGGTGAACGAGGCCGACACCTCGACGCCGCTCACCGGGGCGGTGACGACGATCCCGTCGGAGTCGACGTCGTTGCGGCTGATCGCGACGCCGAAGCTGCCGGTGAGCCCAACGGTCATCGTCCCGCCGTCGACGAACTCGACCCGGCGTTCGAGGTCGATGAGTTGCAGCTCGTAGTCCCGGGAGATCGCCTCCTCGGCTTCGAGGAAGAACACATCGGACGAGGTCATCGTGGCCATTCCCGGAATCCAGGCCCGGACCCGGTAGCGGCCGCCGGGCAGCTTGCGGGCCCTGAACCGACCATCGGCACCGACGATCAGATCACGTACTCCGGTACCGGTGCTGGTGTGTCGCTCCAGACGCACCACCGCACCCGGCGCCGGTTCGCCCTCGACCTGGACGCTGCCGCTGATCCTTGATTTTCCGCCGACCATCTCAACCGGATCGACCTCCGGTGCCGTGAACAAAAGTGACATCGGGCGCCGTCGGGTGTCGGGGGCCGTGTGCACCACATACGGCGAAGCCGGAATGTCGGTCTTCTCGAAGTCGAGCGTCACACCGCTCAGGCGTAGTTCGGCGGGGCCGTCGTCGTCCTGGCGGTACGCGTCGAGCACGAAGTCCCGCTCGTGCCACATCAGCCCGAGCGACAACGCCATCACGGCGAAGAGGGCGGCCTTCAAGACGTCCACCGGGTCCCTTCGGCCAAAACGGCGAAGAGCTGAGCCTTTCGGCCCAGCTCCTGGGTCGTTCCGATCAGGTCGTTCGGATCAGCCCGTCAGGACGCCGATCGGAACTCGGTGGGGTCTCCGCCCACCGGTGTCCGTTACTCGGGAACGTCGATGAAGATGCACTCGCCGGGGCACTCCTCGGCGGATTCGATGACCCGCTCGAGGCCACCGTCGGGCACTCGGGCCATGCCTTCGGCGCCGGCCGGATTGTTGGTGCCGTCGAACAGTTTCTCGGCGCCGAAGTTGTCGGCGGATTCCTTCACGTAGTACAGCCCGTCGTCCATGCCAAAGAATACGTCGGGGGCAATCTCGGCGCAGAGGCCATCACCGGTGCACAGATCCTGGTCGATCCAGACCTTGATGTCTGACATTGCATAGCTCCTTGGGGCTAGATTACGAGTTCGGAGTTGCGGAGGATTGTAGGGGGGGGGCGAGCCACGGACGGGCCAACTCCATGATCGATTCTATCGGTGCACTACCCCCGATCCCCAGGGGTTAACCTGATGTCACATGGGGAAACGTCTGAGCAACACCGAGTCGCTGATGTGGTCACTGGGTCAGGATCCGAACCTGGCATCGACCATGGGGTTGTTCGGCATTCTGGAAGCTGCGCCCTCGATCGACCGATTCGAGACGACAATGGCCAACCTGGTGGCGGCCGTCGACCGGCTGCGGGTGAAGGTCAACGATCCACTCGGATTGGGCGGAACCATCGGCACGCTCGAGTGGGTGGTCGACGATGCCTTCGACCTCGACCACCACCTCCGCTGGTGCAGCCTGCCCGGGAATCCGGCCACCGACGGTCCGGAGCTTGCCCGCCTGGTCACGACCTTCGTCAACGACCCCTTCGACAGAACCCGCCCGCTGTGGCAGTTCCAGGTCGTGTCCGGGCTGGCCGGTGGCCGGGCCGCCCTGCTCGGCAAGGTCCATCACTCGATCTCCGACGGTCACGGCATGATCCGCCTCGGTGCCCAGCTGCTGGAGTTCGAACCGCACGCCCCGGCCCCCGAGCGGGTTGATCTCGACGCCGTCTTCGCCGCCGAAACAAGGAACGGCGGCGGCGGCGACCGGTGGAGGGCCGGGGCCGAACGCGTGGCCGAACTGCTCCAGGGGGCCTTCCGCGACGTGCCGACCCCCCAGAAGTTGTGGGAGCTCGGCGGTGACGCCATCACGTCAGCCCGGGCCAGTGACATCAAGCTCGATCTCGGTCGCGGTTCCGAGCCCTCGACGGAGGCCGCGCCGCTGTGGTCGCGGCGATCGCGAAACCGGCGCTTCGCATCCACGGTGGAATCGCTGGCCTCGATGCGGGAGGCGGCACACGTCCACGGCGTGTCGGTCAACGACCTCTTCGTCGGAGCGTGTGCTCAGGCCGCCGTCCACTACCACGCCGAGTACGACATCGCCCTCGACCACGTTCGGGCCACCGTCGTCATCAACGTGCCGGTCGGGGGCGGCGAGCAGGCCGATCCTCTGGACCTCGGCGAGGGTGACAACAACTTCCTGCCCGTGCCGATCGAGATGCCCGGCCACTCGGTCGACGCCGCCGAGCGCCTGGCCATCATCCGTGCCGAGGTGAAGGCCAAACGGGCCATGCTCGAGGGACGCAGCGGCGCGCTCAGCGCCCTCAGCGGGCTCGGCGCGTTCGTACCCCCGCAGGTGGCGGCGTCGATCGTCCTGGAACAGGCCGGTCGGGTCGACTTCGCCACCAGCAACGTGGCCGGCCTGCCGATCCCGGTCTGGTTCGCCGGCCAGGCACTGGAGAACATGTTCCCCGTCGGACCGGTGACCGGGACGGCCTTCAACATCACGATGCTCAGCTACAACGACATCTGCCAGTTCGGCATCCACATGGACCCGGCGGCGGTGACCGACCGTGAACTGCTGGTCAAGAGCATCGGACTGAGTTTCCGCGAACTGGGCGTAGCCCGAATCTGACCCCGAATCCCGTTCGTTCCAGGCCTTGCGACGATCGCTCGTTACGGATCGATCGCTAACGGTGTTGATGACTATTCCTGACCGTCCCTCTGGCGCTAGGTTGGGGGCTGTGAACTCAGCCAGGGGCTCCGCAGGAGCTGGTTCCACCGACCGCCACGCGCCTTCGCCCACCACCGACTCCGTCGACGAGTTTCCGGCTGCGTACGCCCGCACGCAACGGTTCTCCATCGGCATTCCCCGGAACGTCACCATCATCGCCGACGGGACCCGTGTGCTGTACCTCCGCTCGCACGACGGCGAGGATCCGGCCATGTGCCTGTGGCAGATCGATCTCGAGTCGGGCAAAGACGAACGTCTGGCCTGCCCCAAACTCCTGACGCTTGGCGACGACAGGGAGGCGCCACCGGCCGAGAAGGCCCGCCGCGAGAGGGCGCGCGAATCGGCGTCGGGGATCGTGTCGTATTCGGTCGACACGGCCGGCACCAGAGCGTGTTTCGCACTGGCCGGCGCACTGTTCGTGCTCGATCTGATCACCCACGACGTGACCACGCCCCTCGTCGAAGGCCCCGTCTTCGATCCCCGCCTCAGCCCCGACGGTCGCTACGTGGCCTACGTGTCGGCCGGCCCGCAGAGTGAGAACGCGCTGAGAATGGTTGACCTCAGCCGGCCCGGCTCCGACCGGGTGCTGGCCCACAGCCCCGATCCGCTGGTCTCATTCGGCAAAGCGGATTTCGTTGCGGCCGAGGAGATGCAGCGGTCGAGGGGATTCTGGTGGAGCCCGGACAGCACCGCCGTGTTGGTGACGCGGGTCGACGAGAGTCCGGTCGACCAGTGGTGGGTCCACGATCCCGCTCAGCCTGACAAGGCCCCGACGGCCATCCGTTATCCGGCGGCTGGAACGATCAACTCCGACGTCGACCTCTATCTCCTTGACATCGCCGGGCTGCCCGACCCCCGGTCCGACGACCCGGAACCAAAGCTGCAACGCGTCTTCTGGTCCGACCGGGGGGACTATGAGTATCTGGCCGATGTCGTGTGGGCGAAAGGGTATGCACCGCTGGTGGTGCGACAGACCCGTGATCAGCGCGAGGTGTCGATCGCCGAGCTCGACCTCGAAACATTGAAGCTCGTCGAACGCCGACGCATCCGGGAGGACACCTGGGTCGAGCTGATCCCGTCGTCGCCGACACCGTGTGAACACGGTCTGCTCACCATCGAGGATCTCGTGCCGCTGCATCAGCCCGGTGTTCCCGACTCCCGCCCCGGTTGCCGGGCGCTGATGCTCGACGGTCGAGCCCTCACCGACGAAGCCGTGCAGGTTCACTCGATCGTCGGCGTGGTCGGACGTTACGCCGTGATCAACGCCTGGACCGAGCCCACCGAGATTCACCTCCTGTCGGTCGATCTGGCGTTCGACCGCTCGGGCGATGTCCCCGCGCCGATCCCCTTGACCCGAAGCCCCGGGGTGCACCGGGCCACGCTCGGCGTGCGCGTCCCCGGCGTTGCCAACGGGACCGTCGAGTCCGACGAGCCGGTGCCGCTGGCCATGGTGGCGATCTCCACCACGAGGCCGACCTCCGACGGCGTCGAAATCGCCATTCGACCGCTGATCGAGACCGAGAGCGACGACGGCGGCGACCTCCAGCCGGAGCTGGGCAATCCAATCGGATTCATCGAGGACCTGTCGAGTCGGCCGCCGATCAAAGCCACACCCCTGTTCTACAGACTCGGCGCCGATCGCCTCGAGTCGGCCCTGTTCTTCCCATCCGACTACAGCGGGGACAGGCCACTCCCGGTCCTGCTCGATCCCTACGGTGGCCCGCACGCCCAGCGGGTTCTCAAGACCCACAATCCCCATCTGGTCTCCCAGTGGTTCGCCAATCAGGGATTCGCCGTGCTGGTCACCGACGGTCGAGGCACACCGGGTCGCGGCCCCCGCTGGGAACGGCAGGTGTGGGGCGATCTGGCCGAGCCCGTCCTCGAGGATCAGCTCGCCGCGCTCGACGATGCCGCCACCGAGTTCGGCTTTCTGGATCTCGACCGCGTCGGCATCCGCGGCTGGTCGTTCGGTGGCTACCTGGCCGCGCTGGCCGTGTTGCGCCGTCCCGACCGCTTCCACGCCGCCGTCGCCGGAGCCCCCGTCACAACCTGGCGGCTCTACGACACCCACTACGCCGAGCGGTATCTCGGCCATCCCGGCATGTACCCGCAGCACTACCTCGACACCGATCTCACCGCCGAGGCCCACAAGCTGGTCCGTCCGCTGCTGCTGATCCACGGTCTGGTCGACGACAACGTCGTCGCCGCCCACACCCTTCGCATGAGCACGGCGCTCCTCGCCGCCGGTGTCCCCCATCAGGTTCTTCCGCTTTCCGGGGTCACGCACATGACACCGCAACAGTCCGTGGCCGAGAACCTCCTGCGCCTACAACTGGACTTCCTCCGTACTAGCCTCGAAAACGTGACCCCGGTCGATCCGATGGACTGAGACCATCGAGCAGTGGCCGGATCCGAACGAACGGCCGGACGAACGGCCCGCCGACTTTCGAGGAAGGCCTGACCAATCGACGACCTCGCACATTTGACCCCCGACCTGACCTCGCTCGGGTGGGATGACGACCTCGACCGGTGGGCGGAAGCCGTCGAAACCGAATCCGGGGGCAACGGATTCTCCGAATCGGGCGCCATCAAGGGGCGGGTGGCCAGAGTCAGCCGGGGCTTCAGTCTCGTCTTCACCGGCGGAGACGCGGTCCTGGCGGCGTCGGATTCGACCCGCACCCGGACCGAGCTGGTGCCGGCCACCGGCGACTACGTCGTCGTGCAGGAATCCGAGGCCGACGGTCCCCATATTCTCGACATCGCCCCCCGGTCCACGGCGCTGGCCCGCCGGGCACCGGGACGGGTACCGGAACCGCAGGTGCTGGCCGCCAACATCGATTCGGTTTTCGTCATGCACGGCCTCGACCGTTCCACCAACCTGCGGCGGATCGAACGACAGCTGGTGGTGTCGTGGGAGAGCGGCGCCACGCCCGTCATCGTGCTCACCAAGTCGGATCAGATTCCCGATCCCGACGAGCTGAAGCGCACCGTTGATCAGGTTGCCGCCGTCGCCCCCGGTGTGGCGACCCTTGCCGTCTCGACTGTCACGGGCGACGGTATGGATGAGATCGAGGCCCGAATTCCCGAGGGGTCGACGGTGGCGTTGATGGGGCTGAGCGGCACCGGCAAGTCGACGCTGGTCAACCTGCTGTCCGGCGGGCAGGTGCAACGAACCGGTGAGGTCAGAGCCGCCGACCGGCGGGGCCGTCACACAACGGTGACCCGTGATCTCATCCCGATCCCCGGGCGAGGCCACATCATCGACACGCCGGGTATCCGGGAGATCGGACTCTGGCAGGCCTACAACGGTCTCGCCCTGGCGTTCCCCGAAATCGCCGAGGCGGCCGAGCGGTGCCGTTTCGCCGACTGCGGGCACGAGGCCGAACCCGGATGCGGGGTGCAGGATGGCCTGGCGTCGGGCACGATCCCGGAACGGCGGTTGGACCACTGGCGGGAGCTGATGGCCGAGTTGGAGCTGCAGGAGACCCAGCTGGAGGAGTTCGCCCGGCGGGCCGAATCCCGCGACCGGGCCGACGCCAACCGGCGCCGCGACTCGGAACGACCCAACCGTCGATCCCGCCGCAAAGGTCGGCGGCGCTGACGGTGCGAGCGATCCGGCGACAGACACCCATTCGGTTCACCGATAGGCAATACTGGGTCGATATGCGGACTTCGACGGGAACAGCTGGCGGGCGGTTGACCGCCGCCGCCCTGGCGGTGCTGCTTCTCGGCGCCTGCGGTCGACCGGCACCGGCGGATGGGGCCCAGTCGGCAACGGCTCCGGATCCCGCCGCCCAGGCCACCACGCCGACGTCGGCCACGGTCAACGCCGAAGTCCCCACCAACGACGCCGACGAGGCGGCCGACGAACCTCGAACCGACGCAGAGCCGGGCGAAGCGGCGACCGCCACGGTGGTCACGGCTCCAAGGCTGACCGCGGACAGCGTGATCGGAGTCGTCGACCCCACGCCGGGAATGCCCGCTCCCAACGATAAAAAACAAAACCCTCCGGCCATCGCCGGCGTAGTTGCCGTTCCGCCTGCCCCGATTGAACCCGTCGGCAGGGAAAAATGGCCGGTTCAACTG
>JBFHME010000082.1:0-14757 GCA_041594435.1 Acidimicrobiales bacterium | reverse complement strand
CGCCGACCGACGCCACCGAAGTTCGACAGGGCGTTCGCCGCCGCGACCAGGTCGGCGCCCAGTTCGACGGCGGTGGCCAGGGCGGCGGTGGCGTTGCGGGCATTGTGCATGCCTGGTTGACGGAGGCTGATCGCGACGTCGCCTACGGCCGACACGACCCGGAAACTGATTCCGGTCGGGGTCGGCAACGGTTCCACGATCCGCCAGTCGGCGTCGACATCGGCACCGTAGGTGATCGTCGTGGTCTCGGCGCCGACCGCCCGGGCGAGTTCGGCCGCTCCGGGATCGTCGAGGCACAGCACCCGCGGCCCGGGGGCCTGGGTGACAAACCGAACGAATGCCTTCCGGAGGGCGTCGAAACCGCCGTAGTGTTCGAGATGGTCGGGCTCGACGTTGGTGACGACCACAGCCTCGGCCTCCAGTTCCACGAAGGTGCCGTCGCTCTCGTCGGCTTCGACGACCAGGAGGTCACCGCTGCCGACCGCAGCACCGGCGTCGAGATCGCGGAGATTGCCACCGACGATGAACGCCGGGTCGAGTCCCGCCCCCTGCAGGGCGGCGGTCAACATGGCCGACGTGGTGGTCTTGCCGTGCGTTCCGGCGACGGCGACGGTGCGCCAAACCCTTGTCAGTTCCGCCAGGATCTCCGCCCGTCGCAGGACAGGCAGGCTGCGGCCGCGGGCCGCGATCAGTTCGGGGTTCGAATCCGGTATGGCCGTGGAATGGGTCACCAGGTCGGCGGCGCCGAGGTTGGCTGCGTCGTGACCGATGGCGACCTCGACACCGGCGCTCCTCAGCTGGGCGACCACCTTGGAATCGGTGAGGTCCGAACCGGTGACGGTGTGGCCCCGGCCGACCAGGACCAGGGCAATGGCGCTCATACCGGCTCCGCCGACACCGACGACATGGACGTGCCGGGGGCGGCTGATGTCCCGGTCGTTGCGGCTGGCCGTGCGCATCTCGTTCGTCATCGCAGTCCTCCGGCGTCGAGCACGAGCGTGGCCACGTCGGCCGCCGCTCCCGGGCGGGCCACCGATCGCGCGGCGTCGGCCATTCGGCGGCGGCGGTCGTGGTCGGCGATCAGCGGTTCCAACTCCCGGGCGAGCCGATCGACGGTGGTGTCGGTGTCGTCGACCAGAACGGCGGCTCCGGCGGCGACCAGTTCCTGTGCGTTGGCCCGCTGATGATCCCGGGTCGCGATCGGCAGTGGTACGAGCACCGACGGCAGCCCGGCCACCGCGATCTCCGAAACGGTCGAGGCGCCGGCTCGACACACCACGAGATCGGCCGCGGTCAACACATCGGCCATGTGATCCTCGTACTCCACCGTCAGGTGGAGCAGGCCGTCGTGCCCGGAGGCGGGCGGATCCTCGCGGAAGTCGTCCCAGTCCCGCCGACCGACGATGTGGTAGATCGCCAGATCGTCCCGGTCGGTCCACCGTCGGGCCAGTTCTCGAACCGCCGTGTTGATTCTGGTGGCACCGAGCGAGCCCGCCCAGACGGCCAGCATCACCCGGCCGTCGAGAACCGACGGGTCCTGACCGGGCAGTCGGCGCTCCACCAGGCGCTTGCGGGCCTCGATCGGGTCGTTGTCGACCACGGAGCGGACGATGGCCGCTCGAATCGGGTTGCCGGTGACCACCCCGTTGGGCAGATCGGTGTCGGGAAACGGCAGTGCGCAGACCTTGGCCCAGCGGCCGAACAGTCGATTGACCGCGCTCGCCCTGGCATTCTGCTCGGTGACGACGATCGGGATGCGCCGTAGTACGGCGGCCGCCGAGGCGGCGAACGCGGCGTAGCCACCAAGACACACGACGACGTCCGGCTTGCGCTTCGACACGATCGCCAGGCCCTTGGCCAGGCCTTTCAGCAGTCCGAGCGCCGAACCGAGGTTCTCGACGGTGAGCTTGCGCTGGATGCCGCGCCCCGGCAGGAGGTCGATGGAGAAGCCGGCGTCGCCGACAAGGGTGGCCTCATTACCGCGTTCACCACCGACGAAGTGGATGTCACGCCGGGCGACACCGGCCTCGACCAGCGCTTCGGCCACGGCGATGCCGGGGTTGGTGTGCCCAGCCGTTCCACCGCCGGTGATGATGATCATTGGTCGCCCTCCGCCAGGGTGGGGTCGACGGCGCGCCGGGAGACACCGGTCAGCAGTCCGGCGGCGGTCAACGTGACGATGATGGATGTTCCGCCATAGGACAGGAACGGAAGCGGTTCGCCGGTGGTGGGGAGGACCCCGATGACGATACCGATATTGAGAAAGGCCTGGAAGACGAGCCAGATCGTGATGCCGGCGGCCAGCAGCATGCCGAATCGGTCGGGTGCGCCGAGTGCGGCCCGCACCCCGAAGAACGCGACGAGCACGAACGCCAGGATCACGGCGGAGGCGCCGATCAACCCGACTTCCTCGGCCACGATGGCGAAGATGAAGTCGGTCTGGGATTCGGGGAGGAAGCCCCATTTGGCTCGACTGGCACCGAGTCCCACACCGCCGACGCCACCGGATGCGATCCCGACACGACTCTGGATGATCTGGAAACCATCGCCACCCGGATCCTTCCAGGGGTCGAGGAAGCTGGTCAGGCGATCCTGCTGGTAGCTGACGGCCAGAGCCATGGCGGTGCCGGCTGCGGCCAACCCGCCGGCCCAGGCGAACAGGCTCGGCAGGCGGGCCCCGGCCACGAACAGCATGAGGCACGCAACCGCGACCAGCACGAGCGGTGTGCCCAGTTTCGGTTGCAGCACGATCAAACCCGAGAGCAGACAGACCGTGAGCATCACCGGTCGGATCGTCAACTCCGGGCGGTCCATCCGCCGTTCGCGCCGGGCCAGCAGATCGGCGATGAAGATGACCATGACCAGCTTGGCCAGCTCGGACGGTTGGATGACGAAACCGCCGACACCGATCCAACGTTGGGACCCGTTGACGGTCCGCCCGATCCCCGGCACCAGCACGGCCACGAGCAGCACGAGAACCCCGACCATGGCCGGCGCGGCAAATCGCCGGACACGCCGGTAGTCCATGTGTGCACCGACCAGGAAGCCGACCGTTCCGATTCCGGCGCGGATCAGCTGCTTCCGAAACAGCCCGAACGGCGAATCCTCCCCGAGGAGGTGGAGGCTGGCCACCGAGGAGGCGGAGAGGACCATGACGAGACCGAACAGGGTCAGCGACGTGAAGAGGGCAACGAGGAACGCCGAGTTGGCCCGTCCGAGGTCCGTGACCTCGAAACCGGATTTGCGGCGCCGCGACGGGTGCCGTCGAGTGGCCTGGCGCCGTGCGGTCCGATCCTCACCGGTGCGGGCCTTCGTACGGTTCCGGGACGACGCCGGCGTACGCGAAGCCTTGTTCGATCGCGTCGTGCGGCCCGACCGTGTCGAACGAGAGCCTCCCCTCGAGTTCCCGGATCGGCGTTTCGTGGCGGTCATGATCCCAGAACCTTCTCGTGAACCAGTCGGGTGAAGTCGCGTCCCCGTTCGCCGTAGTTGGCGTACCAGTCGAACGAGGTGCACGCCGGCGACAACACGACGACGTCACCGGGGCGGGCAAGCTTGCGGGCCAGTTCGACCGCCTGGCCCATCGAGTCGGCCCGCTCGACCGGCACGACGGTTTCGAAAACCGCGGCGATCTCGTCGGCCGCAGCGCCGGTGGCCACAACCGCCCGGACGGGCGGCACCGTCGAGGCCAGTGAGTCCAAGGCGAGGCCCTTGTTCTTTCCCCCGGCGATCAAGACGACGGAGTCGAAGCCCGACACGGCGACAACGGTTGCGTGAGGGACGGTGGCCTTCGAGTCGTTGTACCAGGTCACGCCATCGAAGGTGCCCACCGGCTCGAGGCGGTGCGGAAGCCCGGCGAACGACACCAGCGTCTCCACGATCGCGTCCAGGTTCGCCCCGCCGCTGTGGGCGATGGCGGCGGCGGCCAACGCATTCGCCACGTCGTGGGGCTGAGATCTCTTGAGATCGGCGACGGCCACGAACGGACCATGGGGACCGCGCAGGGTGGCGCCGGCCGAACCGCCCGATGCCGGATACTCGACCGACCATTCGACCCGATCCCTCAGTGAGAACCGCTCCAGGTGGGCGGAGCCCCCGGCCAACCGTGCGGTGTGGGCCATGACGACCGGGTCATCGGCGTTGGCCACGGCCACCGCTCCGTCGGGCAGATGGTTCCAGATCGACGCCTTGGCCTGTTCATAGGCTTCCAGTGAACGATGGGCGTCGAGGTGATCGGGTGCGAAGTTGAGCCAGGCCGCAACCCGGGGGGAGAACCGTCGGCTGTGTCCGAGGCGGAACGACGACGCCTCCACCACGAACGTCTCGATGCTCGGATCGTCGATGGCGGCCACGAGCGGGACCTCGGTGTTGCCGACCGCCTCGGCCCGCCGGCCCGAGCGGTTCAGCATCTCGGTGACCATCATCGTGACCGTGGTCTTGCCGTTGGTACCGGTGACGGCCAGAATCGGCCGGGCATCCCAGACACGAGCCAGATCGAACTCGCTCAGCACCGGGACGCCGTGCGCCCGGGCCAGCTCGAAGACCGGATGGTGATCGGGCAGACCGGGGCTCGGCAACAAGGCCGAGGCCGAGTTCACCACCCGGGTGAGATCGGCCTCCGAGGGGGCGACGACGAGTTCGAGACCCATCGCCGCTGCTGCGTCCTCCGATTGGGGGTTCGGGCGATCGTCGACCACAACCGGCGTGACGCCGCGGTTCAGCAGCGCCTGAGCCACCGCTCGCCCGGTGACGCCGAACCCGACCACGAGCGGTGCCTCGAGGGGAAGGGCCGAAGCGGCCACGGCGTCGGATCCGGGAAGCGACGTCATGGCACGTTCACCGCGTTGACGTAGTCGCCGTAGAACAGGCCGAGAGCAATGAGGGTGAGGGCGCCACCGACGAGCCAGAACCGGATGATCACCTTCGTCTCGGCCCATCCGAGGAGCTCGAAGTGGTGATGGATCGGAGCCATGCGGAACAGCCGCCGACCGCGCGTCACCCTGAAGAACACGACCTGCAGGATCACCGACGAAGCCTCCGCCACATAGATGCCGCCGACGATCGGCAGAAGAAGATGCGTGTTGGTGGTGAGGCTCAGGGTGGCCAGACCGGTACCGATGGCCAGCGAGCCGGTGTCACCCATGAAGATCTCGGCCGGTGCGGCGTTGAACCACAGGAACCCGGCGCAGGCCGCCGTCATGGCAACGGCCACGATGGCGAGGTCGAGCGCGTGGGGCACGCTGTAGATGTCGTTGAACGTGTCGCCGTCGCTGGCCTGGCGGAAGATCCAGAATCCGATCAAGGTGAAGGCCGCATACGAGAAGATGCCGGACCCGGCGGCCAGGCCGTCCAAGCCGTCGGTCAGGTTGACCGAGTTGGAGGTGGCATAGATCAACACGACGGCCCAGATGGACCAGCCGACCGGGGTCAGATCGATGCCGAGAAAGTCGTGGCGGGCGAAACCGAGTGTGGTCGACACCGACGTGAGGTTGATGGTGAGCGTTGCGAACACGATCGCCACCGTCAGCAGTCCGGCCGTCTTCAGCTTGGCGTTGAGACCGAGATTCCGCTCTCGTGACACCTTGATCCAATCGTCGAGGAAGCCGACGAATCCTGCGGCGCAGATGGCACCCATCACCAACAACCCGGAGCGGGTGACGATGGCGTCACGGCTGGCCGAGAGGCTGAGAATCAGGTCGCTGAGCAGGTAGCCGCCGAGCGCCCCGAGCACGATGCCGATACCGCCCATCGTCGGCGTACCGGCCTTGACCATGTGGCCCTGCGGACCGTCCTCCCGGATCGGCTGACCGATCCGGGAGCGCCTCAGAACGTCGATCAGCAACTGGGTGACGAGCGCCGACAGCGAAAACGCGATACCGGCGGCGATCAGGATTCTGATCACGTCAGCGCCTCCAGGATCTCCCGGGCCACCGCGGCGTCATCGAACGCGAGCCGTGTCCCGCCCACCTCCTGGTAGGTCTCGTGGCCCTTGCCGGCGATCAGCACGACGTCGCCCGGCCGGGCCCGGTGCAGGGCGCTGTCGATCGCCCCCCGACGATCCGGCTCGACGACGGCGTTCTCCGGCATCTCGAACCCGGCGATGACCGCATCGATGATGGCCTCGGGATCCTCGGACCGAGGATTGTCGGATGTCACTATCGCCACGTCAGCGCCTCTCTCCGCCACCCGGCCCATCTCGGGCCGCTTCTGGGCATCACGATCACCGCCGCATCCGAACACCACCAACACACGGTTCGGACCCGCCACCTGGCGAGCGGCGGTCAAGGCGGATTCCATTGCGTCCGGGGTGTGAGCGTAGTCGATGGCGACATGAAAAGGTTGACCACCCGACACCAACTCGAACCGGCCACGAACAGGAGCCGACTTCTCGAGCGCGGCCACGATCTGTTCGATCGTGATACCGGAGCGCATGGCCGCCGTGGCCGCACCGAGGGCGTTGCTGACGTTGTGGGCGCCGGCCAGCGGCAGGACCACGTGATACCCGTTCCACCGAAAGAGGCTGGTGGGTCCGTCGAACCGGAGATCGACGGCCTGGTCCAGGCTGTAGGTGTCGACGGTGGTCGAATCCGGAACCCTGTCGACCAGGCGACGACCGTAGGGGTCGTCGCGGTTGATCACCGCATGGTCGGTGAAGCCGGCGGTGAAGAGACGGGCCTTCGCCTCGAAGTAGGCATCGACGGTGTGGTGGTAGTCGAGATGGTCGCGACCGAGGTTGGTGAAGATCGCCGACGCGAACCGGGTGCCGTCGACCCGCCCCATGTCGAGCGCATGGGAGGAGACCTCGACGGCGACCATGTCGCAGCCACCGTCGCGGGCCCGGGCCAGCAGCCGCTGCAGGTCTGTTGCCTCCGGTGTCGTGCGGGCCCCCTTGAGGGTGCCAACGATCTCGGTGCGTCGCCCGACGTGGGAAAAGACGTCGGCCAGGAGCTGCACGATCGAACTCTTGCCGTTGGTACCGGTCACCCCGATCACGGTCATGGACGTGGACGGGCTGCCGTGGACGGCGGCGGCCACCGGTCCCAACGCCGACCGGGTCGAGGAAACCACGATCTGGGGGACGGTGTCGACGGCGTCGAGTACCCGCTCGACGAGCAGTGCAGCGGCTCCGGCCCGAACGGCCGCCGGCGCAAAGTCGTGGCCGTCCACCTGGCTGCCGGGCACACAGCAGTAGAGCCAACCGGGCTCGACGCCACGGGAATCGTGGGTGGCGTCGATGATCGGCTGCTCGGACACGCCGGTCGCAGCGGGTCGCAACGTGCCGTCACACACCGCCGCCAGCTCGGCGGCGGTGGCCATCACGGCTGTCCTTCGTTCGGCGCCGGTGCCGGCGAGCCGCCGGCCACCAGTCCGGCGACGATCGAGTCGTCGCCGTCCACGCCCGCTTCGCCGGACTGCCCGGTGTTCGCGCCCGGCGCCGCCGGTGGTGGGCTCTGGCTCGACACCGGGGATTCGGCGGGCGCCGCCTCGGTCGCCGCCTCCTCGGCCTGGGCCTCGATGACCGCGGGATTGGTTTCGGCCGATGCCGGCGGCTGTGGGGCCGCCCCGCCCAGCGCGGCCGCCGTCTCCACCTCACCGAGATGCTCGATGGTGGCCGGGGCGGCTCGAACCTTGGTGTCGGGGGGAGGAATGGAACCGTCCGGGGGAACGGCAAGGATGCGAAGGGCGTAGTGTCCGACTTTCGAGAACACCGGCGCCGCCACCGCGGAGGCGTAGAACGCCCCCTGAGGTTCGTCCACCACGATCACCATGGAGATCTCCGGATCATCAGCGGGTACATATCCGGCAAAAGTAGCCACATATCGGCGGTTTCCGGGCTCACCGTACCCGGTCTTTCCGTTGGCGTCGGTGAACACCTTCCAGGCGGTGCCCGTCTTTCCGGCGACTTTGAACCCGTCGATCGCCGCGCTCTGCCCGGTGCCGTCACTGACCACGCCGGACAACATCCGGGTCATCTCGGCCGCCGCTGCCGATGACAGGACCGGCTTGGCCGGGTCGTTGGACCGGGGAAACTCGGTGCCGTCGGGCGCTCGGAGGGAGCGCACGAGGCTGAGGTTCTGATAGAGGCCGTCGTTGGCGAGCACGTTGTAGGCTGCGGCCAGCTGACCCGCGGTGACGGTGATACCTTGGCCGAAGGAGATGGTGGCCGCCTCGCTTCCCTGCCATGTTTCGGGCGGTCGAACGATGCCTGCCTCCTCCCCTCGCACCCCGAGCCCGGTGAGCTGCCCGAAGCCGAACCGCCGCTGATAGTCGTGGAGGTAACCGGGACCGACCTGCTGGGACAGCATGATCGTGCCGACATTCGACGATTGGGCCATGATCCACGAGATCGGGAAGGGTGCCGGCGGATGCGCGGGATGGTCGACGAACGTCCGGCCGCCGACGACCGCTCGAGACGGCACGTCGATCAGGGTGTCGGCGGTGTAGCCTAGCTGGTCGACGGCGGCGGCGACCGTGATCGGCTTGAGCACCGAACCCGGCTCGAAGGTGTCGAGCAGCGCCTTGTTGTAGATCGGGATGATGCACTCACCGGTGTCGGAACGAGCCACCGACACCATGGCCAGAACCTCACCGGTGCTCGGTGACGAGATGACGGCGGTTGCTCCCGCCGCACCGGTCTCCTCGCAGTGCTCGAGCAGAGCCTGCTCGGCCACGAACTGAATCCGGTGATCGATGGTGAGCACGATGTCGTAGCCGGCGGCCGCCGGGTTGACCGACCAGTCGCCAACGCTGATGCTGCCGAAGGCACCCTTCTCGAACACCTCGGATCCGGGGATGCCGGTCATGGCCGCGTTGTACTGGTCCTCGATGCCGTAGTAGCCGATCTCGTCAGGATCCACCCGTCCGATGACGGGACGCGCCAGCAGATCGGCCGGATAGATCCGGTCCTCCTCGGGCGTGATGAAGACCGCCACCATGTGATCCCGCGTCTGGGGGTCGGCCTTGAGGGCCTCGACCGCGGCGGCTGCGTCGTCGGGGAGGGCGCGACCGAGCAGTTCATACCGGTCGTTGTCGGACCCCGGTGTGAGCCGCTCGGTCAGTTCGGCGGCATCGATGCTCAGAACGGGTGCCAGCAGTGCCGCGGTGGCCGCTGGATCGATGACCTTGGCCGGATCGGCGGTGACCTGCTTGCTCGGCGTGGAGGAGGCAAGAACGAACCCGTTTCGATCGACGATCGATCCCCGATAGGCCGGCAGGGCACGCTCCCGGGTGCGTTGGGACTCACCGAGGGTGAGATAGCGCTCGGGTCGAACGACCTGCAGGTCGACCAGGACCGCGACGAATCCGACGCCGACGAGGCTGAAGACGACCAGAACGAGAACGAGCCTGTTGAGCGGATCGCGTGGGTTGGTGGTTCGCCGAAACTTCTTCCGTCGTACCGCCCGACGCTTCTCGTCTCTCCGAGAGGCTCGTCCGGTTATCATCCGGTTCCGATTCCCGTCGCCACCGCCCGAGTGCCGGCGAGGCCGGCCAGCAGCGGTGCCGCCAGCTGATCTCCGGCCGCCCCTGCGGCCGACCGGCTCCGACCGTCGGCGGTGACCGCCATGGCGGAGACGGCCGTCGCGGTTGCCGAGTCGGATCCGGCCGCCGGGGCGGCGATCATCACGAGCGTGGGGTCCGGGTCACCGGTCGAGGCCGTGACCGCCCCGAGGACCGAAATGGGGATGACCTCGGGCGCAGGTCCGACTGCGGCGAGATAGATGGGATCGTTGGCCCGGACCATGCCGATGGCGACGGCACGGTCGATGATGGCACCGGGGGCCGAGGATTCCTCGACCGAGCGCTCCAGCCGGGCGCGGTTGGCCTCGGCCTCGGCGATCTGGGTCCGCAACAGGTCGAGTTCGTGCTGGTTGGCCACCAGCTGGGCCTGAGCCAGTGCGGCGGCGAAAAAGCCGATGATGAGCACGACGAACATGGCCATGGCCAGGTTGCGGCGTCGTGCTCGTCGGCGCAGGGCCTGCTGGTCGAGGACGCGGAGATGGGGGCGAATGACGTTGGCGGGCGACGAGGCAGAACGCTGTCGGGATTGATCGGCCCGCGCCGAGGCCGTCGAGCGCCCGATCCGACCGGAGCCCGAGGTCGAGGTTCTGCTGCGGGCAACTGCTGCTGTCATCGTCTGTCCTATCAGTTCAATGTCAAGTCACTGCGGGGAGTCAAAACCAGGTGATTCGATCCGGTATGAGTCAGGGGTCGACCCCTGATCCCGGAGCTGATCATTCGTTGTCCGCCGTCTTGCCTTTCTTTGAGCGCTAAGCGGCGAGCCGCTCAATCGCTCGGAGTCTGGCACTGGCCGCCCTTGGGTTTGCCGCCAGTTCCGTGTCGTCAGATTTTCGAGCCGCCGGCCTGAGTAGCTGGAAGTCGACCTTCGGTTCGGTCACGGGAAGGCCGCGTGGAAGGCCATGCGGTCGGTCAACCGCAGTGCGGTCCCGAAAGCAGTGCTTCACGATTCGATCCTCACCGGAGTGATAGGTGAGCACCAGGCCACGGCCGCCGCCGACCAACGCGTCGAGGGCCTGCTCCAGCGCCGGACGCAGGATGCTCAGTTCGTCGTTCACTTCGATCCGAATGGCCTGAAAGGTCCGCTTGGCCGGATGACCGCCGCGGCGCCGGGCGGCGGCCGGTATCGCCGAGACGACCACGTCGGCCAATTCGGTCGTCGAGCGCAGCGGGCGGGCGGCGACGATGGCAGAAGCGATTCGGTTGGCGTAGCGTTCATCGGAATAACGGCGAATGAGGTCGATGAGTTCGGAGCGGCCGTATTCGTTGACCACCGTGTCGGCAGACCGGTCGGCCGACTGGTCCATCCGCATGTCGAGTGGGCCGTCGTGGCGAAAGCTGAACCCGCGGTCGGCGCGGTCGAGCTGGGGTGAACTCACGCCGAGGTCGAACAGGAAGCCGCTCAGCCGACCGTCGTGGCCGACGTCGGCGAAGACGTCGTCGAGCTGATCGAAGCGGGCCCGCCGCAGCGTGACCCGGGAGCCGAAACGGGCCAGGCGTTCGTTGGCGGCCGCCAGCGCCATCGAGTCCCGATCGAGTCCGAGGAGGTCGAGATCCGGGTTGGCGTCGAGGAGCGCTGCCGCATGTCCTCCGCCACCGACGGTGGCATCGAGGAAGGTTCCGGAAGGAACTTCGGCGGCAAGTGCGACCACTTGGTGGACCATCACCGGCTCGTGGGAGAAATCTCCTGATTGGAGACCCCTTGCCGGTTCGGGTGGTTCTGATCCCTTGTCGGGCCGATGATCAGTCATCGCTCGCAGGGGCAGAGCCAAGCTACTTATCGGCCATCGATAACCCCCCGGATTGCAGCGTGCTCCAGGTTGTATCTCCCGGGTGACACTAAGAGAAGTAGCGGGCGGAGTCGTGGGGCAGAAGCACTTCTCTTCGCCTCCCGGAGGGTAATCGATGAACGATACTTAGATTCGGTTCGCCCACTCTCCTTTCGTCGATCTCACGTTTGCGTGGGCGGGCCCTGGGGCCCAATGGTGTTGTCTTGTGATGATCGGGGCTCTAGAGCCCCAGTCGAGCAACCGCCTCTGCCAATTCGTCGGCTGCTTCGTCGCTTCCGAGATCCTCGGCGTAGGTTTCCGCCGGCCAGATCTCAACCCGGTCGAACAGACCGGAGATCACGACCTGGGACTGGAATCCCAACTCGTCGAGGAGTTCCCTCGGCAAGGTGATGCGACCGGCGGAGTCGAGTTTCACTTCGCGGACGCTGTTCATGAGTTTGCGGAAGACCCTCATCGAGATTCGAGACGCCGCCGATTCCGCTTTCCACTTCTCGGCTACGTTCCGAAACTCTTCGGCGTTCCACATACCCAGACATCCGTCCAGCTGCGTGATGTAACCACGCTCGGCCACAAATGCCCGGAATGGTGCTGGGAGGACGACCCGGCCCTTTTCGTCGACCGCATGTTCATATTGGCCGACAAACACCGTTTCACCTCTCTTCTCCAATCTCGAGCGCCGTATTCAGTTGTGCGTTCTTCACTCCCCCGCCTCCCGCCGTGGCGAGGTTTTGGGAGAGGTGGTTCCTTGCCCACCAGCTGTGCTGGTGTCTACTTCACTTGGCTCTTTGCCTGGGGCTTTCCCCCACTGCGTGCCAAATTAACCCACTTCGCCCCCCTTTGCAACACCTTTTGCAACTTTCCGCGCGTAAGCGCCCACTCAGAGCGAGAACAGGTGTTCGAAATTACAGCCATGTCGTACGATTGGGGCCCACGACGACCAACGGAAACCCGCTGATTTGGTGGGATCCGAGGCCCCGCCGCCGGGTCTCGGCAGCTCGGTGGGAGGAGGTGGGGGACGTCATGATTTCGGTGGGGCGGAGTGGGGGGTTGATCTACCCACACCCCACAATGGAGCAGTGGAAGCTCGGCCCGAAGCACCAGAACCGGCTCGATCAGAGGGCAAAGACCCGTCAGCCGCACGGTCGACGCCTCCCACCCGGGCCCATCGGGGGTGGCGGGTTCGCTCGACGACGGGATCCGCTCAGCGATTCCACGACCTGGATCCGGGCTCGGACACCCACCACGGCATCTGGATCCACCGCGTCGACCGCCCGGCGGCGGTCTTCGGCAGCACGCAGTTACCGGCGGGGTTCCAGCCGCGTCGGGATCCCGTCGGGGCCGATGTGGAGGTGTGCCGCCGGCGTTCAGGAGGCGGGCTCGTCGTCGTTCGGCCGGGCGATGTGTGGATCGATGCCATCGTTCCCCGCCACTCCCCTCTTCATACCGAGGATGTGGGTCTGGCCTTTCAGTGGTTCGGCCAGGTGTGGCTCGAGGCGCTCCGGATCCACGCTCGTCGGGGTGACCTCGATGACCGACGGTTCCGCCTGGCCGAGCCGGTACCGGGCCGAAGGGCCGCCGACAGACCATTCTTCTGCTTCGCCGACGTCGGCCACGGTGAGGTTCTCCACGGTGACCGCAAGATCGTCGGTGTCTCCCAGCGCCGAACCAGGCACTGGACGAGGCTGCAGGCGCTGGCGGTGTGGTCGTGGGATCCCGTCGAGATCGACAATCTGGTGGACGCCGCTCTGGGATCCCTGTCGACCGACGCCCGTCCCCGAGCCGATCTGGGAGCTCCACCGCACCAAGCTGCCGAGGTCCGGGCCGGATTTGCGCCGGACCACCCGGCACCCGACCCCGACGCCGTCATCGACACGGTCCTCCAGCGGCTGCCCACCGTTGCCGCCGCCGCTCCGGCATCCGGCGACGCGAACCAGCGGATGTGAACAACAGCAATCGGTTCGGTCAACGGCGGATCACAATTTCGGATATTGCATTCTTGCTCCGGAGGCCGGTGCGTTACTGTATTCCGATGGGTCGGGCCCTGGTCTTGAATGCATCGTACGAACCGATCGGCGTGGTGTCCGGTCGTCGCGCCCTCATCCTCGTCCTGAGCGAGAAGGTCGACGTGTTGGCGGAGTCGGGCGATATCTGGTCGTCCGCCGCACTCAACGTGGCCGTTCCCTCCGTCGTGCGTCTCCGCTATTACGTGAAGGTGCCCTACAAGCGGACGGCTCCGCTGAGTCGACGAGCTGTTTTCGCCCGCGACGGCGGTCGATGTCAGTACTGCGGTCGCTCGGCCGAGAGCATCGACCATGTGATCCCACGGTCCAAGGGCGGGCCCCACGCGTGGGACAACGTCGTGGCCTGCTGCCGGCGGTGCAACACCTACAAAGGCGATCGCCTGCTGAGAGACTGCTCACTGACGCTGCGGTCCCGGCCGGAGGTGCCCACCCAGTACGTGTGGGTCAAGGTTGCCGCCGGCACGGTACCCGAGGCCTGGACGCCGTACCTGTCCCGGCAGGCCGCCTGACGACGTCCGAGGTCGACATCGACGACTCGATTCTCGAAGCGCTCCGGAGGTGGTGCGCTCGTTTGATACTCAGCTGGTGACCTGGTCCACCTCGAACTGGACACAGGCGTGATCAGCGGCGTTGGCGGTGCAGAGGCGCCAGAACCCGTCTTGCATGTTGTCCGGAGCAACAAGACCCTCAGGCCCGGCGCCGCCGATTCCCTAGTCGGCGAGGGTGTCGACCTCACCACGTGGATCTGCGCTCTCGACCCGGCCGCCAGCGTCGGATTGCAGGATGTAGCGCGGCTCTCCCCAACTCGAACCGTCCCATCGGCAGAGGAAAAGGAGCCACAAGCGTCATCGGCTCACCAACCGATTCTGCAGGCGGACCTTCGGTTCAGATACTGTTCGCACAGCAGTCACGGAAACTGATCATTCGGCGCCATCGAGTAACCGCGAGAGCTCTGTCTCGCCTTCATCGGTCAGGAGTGGCCGTGCGCCGATGACATCCGGTATCGGCGCATCTCGCGCACTCGGGAATGCCGGCGTCGTGGCCGGCACGGCAATACTGGTTCAGTGTTCGACTGCGACCTGCTCGCGACGATGACTCCGAGGTCGTGGCTGCGAGCCATATCGACTCCTGGAACCAAGGCGACAAGACCAGCGACTCCCTCTTGTTTTTGCCCGCCGGCTCGATTCCGGTCGAACCCGGCAGCCGCTTCTCGATACAGGCCACGGTTCAATCAGGACCAACCCGACCTACACGGACTTCCCAACAGTAACCCGAACAATTGTTTGCTTCGATCGTTTGTTCGTGCTACCGTCAGGAGCAGCGGATCGGGGCCGCCTTCTCACCTACGGGTGACTGTGTGTACTTCCAGTGTTGGCAGGCGATGTCGATGGCGGCTCCGGATTCGTTCGACGGCGACGAGACGATCGGTT
>JBFHME010000081.1:0-14815 GCA_041594435.1 Acidimicrobiales bacterium | reverse complement strand
GGGAAACGGGTTGGCGGCCAGGATCGCCGGCCAATCGAGGACGGAACGAGCGATGATCGGAATCGACAGCCCGAACCGCTCCTTCACCAGCTCGGCCATCTCGTCGACCAGCTCGGCCTCGTCTCGATCACCGGCATCGAGCAGCACATTGCCCGAGGCGATGTAGGTGCTTACCCCGGTGAAGCCGCGCTCGGACAACGCCTCCCGCAACCCGTCCATCGGCACCTTGTTGCGCCCGCCGACATTGATGCCCCGCAGGAGCACGACATGGCGGTTGTGAGGGTGGTCGTCGGAAGCCATGACGGTCCGATCCTAGCCCGTGGCAACGACCGCCTCGTCAAGCGCTGGTCCGAGGAGGCAGGCCGCCAGCTCACATCTCATGCGCTGCCCGAGTCCAGGATCCGGCGGTGCAACCCCATCCGCCACCGCCGGCTACGGCTGATTCCGACGACATCCGCCCCGAATGGAGGCATCCCGCCAAAGGATGGCAGTGGCGGGGACGGGGTGACGTTCCGCTAGTGACCTTCGGCCCTTGGCGGAGACGTTTCCATGGAGCACAATCGGTCCATGGCAGAATTCACCCCCCACAGCTGGAAGCTCACGTTCGAGGCCAGTGAGGACATGGATCATTGCGACATGGTGGTGCACCTCGAAGCCGGTGATCGGTCGATGAGCGGGCATGGCCGCTCACGACGGAACCCGGCGGATCCCGCCGTGCCCCAGATCGGCGAGGAGTTGGCCGCAGCTCGTGCCCTTCACGACCTGGCCAACCGCCTGACCGAGGATGCATGGGTCATGATCGAACAGCACTCGAAGTAGGCGTTCGTCAAAAGCTCGGCTGGTTGCTAGAACGCCACGTCGAGCGCCTCACACAGAAACCGCATCAAGGGGGCTGCCCGCTTACAGTTGTCGGTGAAGTCGGCAAGAAAGTCGTCGCCGGTCACCGTCTTCTGCGTGAGGCTGGTCGTGGCAATGAAGTCCTTGCGTTTGAGGTCCTCGATCAAAGGATGGTCGGCATCGAAGCCTTTCGGCGGGCGCTTGAGGGAATCGCCGGCGAGTTCGAACACATCGGTGAATCGCTTGACCCGCGTCGCGGACCTCCACTGTTCGTGCTCGGCGTCGATCCGCTCCCGAATGGCGTAGGCGACCGCCGTTTCCGGCCGCCACAGGCCCACCCCCATGAAACAGTTGCCAGGTTCGATGTGGAGGTAGAAGCCCGGCGCGTGGGCATCCTTCGCCTGTTCATGACGGAACTGCATACCGGTGTTGGTCTTGTACGGCGTCTTGTCCTTCGAGAAACGGGTGTCACGCTGGATGCGAAACAGTGAGCCGCCGACCTTGCGGGTGTCGACCAGAAAGTGGGGGGAGATCCGGGCCAGCGGGTCGGCGAAAGCGGCAATGAAGTCGAGGGCCGGCTCGCGAACGTCGGCCTCGTAGCGGGCTTGATTGGCCTTGAACCACTCCCGCGAATTGTTCTCGCCGAGATCCTTCAGGAATCGAAACGTTCGGGTGGAGAAATACGGGTTGCCCATGGCGCAAGTGTAGGCAACGGGCCGTATGGAGACCGGAGTTCAGGGGCCCCAACTCGCTCCCCAGGAGAAGTTGGGGGATAGCCCGGATATGGGCGACCGGTTGCCGGCCGTAAACCTGAGGTATGGATTCGTTCTCCGTTCATCAACTCATGAACCTCTGGTTCGCCTTCACCGAGCGGGCGCCCCTGGTCATGGCGGTGGGCGTGACGCTCACCGTCGGTGCCGAACTCGTTGCCCGCCGCCTGACGGGCCGTACGATCCCCGCCGGCGAGATGAAGCTGTCGGCGGTCGCCGCCTTCAGCTTCATGGCGGTCAAGGTGGTTGCCGGCTACGGCCTGCTTCTACCGGTGCACGTGTTCGTGTATCGCTACCGGCTGTTCGAGGTCGATCTGTGGAACCCGCTCACCTGGGTGGGCATCTTTCTGGTGCGTGACCTCGTCTCATACTGGGCCCACCGGATCGAGCACACCAACAAGTGGTTGTGGGCCTCGCACTCCATCCATCATTCGTTCGAGACGATGTCGCCCAGCTGCGCGACCCGCATCCCGTGGATGGAGAACGTCTACAAGATCCCGTTCGGGCTCTGGATGCCATTGATCGGGTTTGACTTCCGGCTCGTCGTCGGTATCGACACGCTGGCGGCACTGATCTCGATCGCCCAGCACACCGACCGGTTCCCGGCCAAACCCGACGGACTGTTGCAGCGGGTGTTCATCGTGCCCAGCCACCATCGAGTCCACCACGGCACCAACCAGCGCTACCTCGACAAGAACTTCGGTGCCGTGCTGTGCATCTGGGACAAGCTGTTCGGCACGTTCGAGCCGGAGACCGAGCCGGCCCGGTTCGGCATCCTCGGCCGGCCGCTGAACCGGCGGCGGGACATGGTGCTCGGCCGGTACCCGGACCTCCTCCACTGATGGTTCGGTGCCGCGAATCCCGGGCCTCAGGTCTGTTCGGCTCTCCACTCGGGCAGGCTCGGGGCCTCGTCGCCGATCGAGGTGGAGTCACCGTGACCGGTATGCACGATCGTTTCCGCCGGCAGCGTGAACAGCTTCGACTCGATCGAATCGAGGATCACGTCGTAGCTGGAGAACGACCGACCCGTCGCCCCGGGTCCGCCGTTGAACAGCGTGTCACCACTGAACAGGATCCCTTCGGCGGGCACGTGGAGGCAGCAGCCGCCCGGTGAGTGACCGGGGGTGTGGATGATCCGCAGCTCGGTGTTACCGACGGTGATCCGATCACCGTCGGTCAGTTCGTTGTCGAAGCGATGCTCGGGATAGACGACATCCCACAGCATCGCGTCGTCGGGGTGCAGGTGGATGGGGCACCCCGCTCTGGTCGCCACCTCCACTGCGGCGTTGATGTGGTCGTTGTGGCCGTGGGTGGAGACGATCGCCTTGAGCGTGCGATCACCGATCCCGGCCAGGATCTGCTCGGCGTTGTGCGCGGCGTCGATGACGATGACCTCGCGGTCATCGCCCACCATCCACACGTTGTTGTCGACGTCGAAGTCCTGCCCGTCGAGGCTGAAAACGCCCGACGTGATCACTCGGTCCAATCGCATGGCTGCTCCTTTGCCGGTCGACTACATCACCACGACGGAACGAAGCACCTCGCCGCGCTCCATCTTGTGGAAGGCCTCCTCCACGTCGTCGATGCCGATGGTCTCGGAGACGAAGCCGTCGAGGTTGAGCCGGCCCTGCAGGTAGAGGTCGATGAGCATCGGGAAATCGCGGCTCGGCAGGCAGTCGCCGTACCAGCTCGACTTGAGCGCCCCGCCCCGGCCGAAGATCTCGATGAAGGGCAGCTCGACCTTCATCTCCGGGTTGGGCACGCCGACCAGCACCACGGTGCCGGCCAGGTCACGGGCGTAGAACGCCTGCTCGTAGGTCTGGGGTAGGCCGATGGCCTCGATGGCCACGTCGACGCCGTTGCCGTCGGTCAGCTCCCGGATCCTCTCGACCGGATCGGTTTTCGACGAGTTGATGGTGTGGGTGGCTCCGAATTGTTTGGCCAGCTCCAGCTTGGCGTCGTCGATGTCGACGGCGATGATCGTGGATGCTCCGGCGATGCGTGAGCCCTCGATGGCGGCGTCGCCGACCCCGCCGCAGCCGAACACCGCCACCGAATCCCCCCGGCCAACCCCGCCGGTGTTGATGGCGGCCCCGATCCCCGCCATGACCCCGCAGCCCAACAGTCCGGCGGCTTCGGGCCGGGCGTCGGGATCGACCTTGGTGCACTGACCGGCCGCCACCAGTGTCTTGTCGCAGAATGCCCCGATGCCGAGGGCCGGCGACAGCTCGGTGCCGTCGGTCAGCGTCATCTTCTGGGTGGCGTTGTGGGTGTTGAAACAGATCTGGGGTTTGCCCTTGAGGCAGGATCGGCAGGATCCGCAGACGGCCCGCCAGTTGAGGATCACATAGTCGCCGGGGGAGACATCGGTGACGTCGGGGCCGACCGACTCGACGATCCCGGCCGCTTCGTGGCCCAGCAGGAACGGGAACTCGTCGTTGATGCCACCCTCGCGATAGTGGAGGTCGGTGTGGCAGACCCCGCAGGCCTTGATCTCGACCACCGCCTCGCCCGGGCCCGGGTCCGGGATGACGATGGTCTCGACCGAGACCGGCTCCCCCTTGGCCTTGGCGATGACCCCGCGTACTTCCTGTGGCATGGCTGCTCCTACCTCCGTCGTCCGTTCGACCCGATTGTGCGCCACCGACACTAGCCGATCGGCTCGGTGGGAACATGACCGGCGGCGACGGCCGGGCGTTGCCGCCACCGTGCCGACCATCTCGACGCCTTGGCACCGCTCGGCTTCGAGGCCAGCGGTCATGTCATCGGGACCGTGGCGTCGCGGTCCCGCCCCGACGATCTCGGCGACGACGTGATCTCCGTGAACATCGACGACGCCAATCAGCGCGCCGTGCTCATCGCCGAACCCGTTGATGCCGACATGGTTACCTGCCTTCCTTTCCAGCCCCCAGGTCGCCATGACGGTTGCTCCGAACCACCCATGCGTCAGGTCGGCACGCCGCCTGGCTCCGATTGTCGTTGTCGCCCTCGCCACGGGGATCTTCGTCACCGCGTGCGCCGCCGACGATGCCGCTGAGCAGCTCGGCGGCGGCGACACAACGCAGACGAATCATGGGCACGACGGGTCCGTCGCCGACACCGAGCTGTCGGAGATCCCCCTCTCCGATTCCGAGGTCACGGTCGTGGTGGCCAATTCCCCGGGCACGCTCGTGCCGGCAACGCCGCAGCGGCTCATGACCGCCCTCGTCGATCCGTCCGGCGCGGGTTATCTGGGAAGCGCGCTCCATCCGGTCGACGTCGTCGTCCGGCCTGTTCAGGCTCCCGGTGCCGCCGAGGTCGAGCAGCGCCTGAAGGCCCGATGGCTGTCGGCCCACGAGGCCGGCCTCGGGTTGTACGTGACGGAACCGGCCTTCGACGCAGCCGGCATCTGGGAGGTGCGGATCACCTCTCTGGGCACCGACATCGGTGGCACGCTGATCGACGTCGCCGCCGAACCGACGATGCCGCTGGTCGGATCCCCGGCTCCGTCGACGGAGACACCGACATCGGCCGGTCTCAACGACTTGAGCTCGATCTCCACCGATCCCGAACCCAACCCCGCGTTCTACGAACTCACCGTCGGCGAAGCCGTCGGCAGCGGCACGCCGACCGTCGTCGCCTTCGCCACCCCGGCCTTCTGCCAGACGGCACTGTGCGGCCCGACGATGAAGCTCGTCAAGGAGGCCGTCGCCGAAGGTGGGTCCGACCTCAACGTGGTTCACGTCGAGCCCTACGACCTCGACGAGGCCCGAGACGGCAACCTGGTGCCGGTCCCGGCGATGGTGGAGTGGAACCTGCCGACCGAGCCGTGGGTGTTTGTCGTCGACGACACCGGCACGATCACCGCCGCCTTCGAGGGCATCTTCGGCGCCGACGAACTCGCCGCCGCACTGGACGAAGTCGCGGCGCCCTAACGGGGATTGGCCGCCAGCGTCTGGTCGAGCGATCGGGCCAGCAGATCAACGGCCAGATCGATCTCCGACTCGGTGATGATGTAGGGGGGCGCCACGATCACGTGGTCGCCCCGGACGCCGTCGGCCGTGCCCGACGTCGGATAGCACAGCAGGCCGTTGGCCTGAGCGACGTCCTTGAGGCGGGCCGCCACCTGGGCCTCCGGGTCGAATGGTTCCCGGGTCTCGCGGTCGGCCACGAACTCGAGACCCCAGAACATGCCCCGACCCCGGATGTCGCCCACGTTCCGATGATCACCGAACTGCTGCCGCAGGCGGGTTTCCAGCACGTGACCCATCGTCGCCGCCCGTTCGATCAGGTTGCGGCTCGTCAGCTCACGGAAGACGGCGAGCCCGGCCGCGGCGGCCAGCGGGTGGCCCTGGTAGGTGTGACCGTGCTGGAAGAAGCCGGAGCCGTCGAGGATCGTGTCGTGGATCTCGCCCGTGCAGATCATGGCCCCGAGCGGTTGATAACCGGCCGCGAGTCCCTTGGCCAGGCACACGATGTCGGGCGCGACGTCGTCGTGTTCGGAGGCGAACAGCGTTCCGGTCCGTCCCATCCCGCACATCACCTCGTCCAGGATCAACAGGATGCCGTGGCGGTCGCAGATCTCGCGAACGCGGGCGAAGTAGCCGTCGACCGCAGGTACGGCACCGAGCGTGGCACCGACCACCGGTTCGGCCACGAAGGCCATGACGGTGTCGGCCCCGAGCCGTTCGATCTCGGCCTCCAGCTCCTCGGCCGACCGTCGACCGTACTCGTGAACCGGCTCATCGTCGCGCCGGTGCCGGTACTCGTAGCACGGGGAGATGTGGGAACTGTCGAACAGCAGGGGACGGTAGGGTGCCCGGCGGGCGACGTTCCCGCCGGCCGCCAGTGCGCCGAGGGTGTTGCCGTGGTAGCTCTGACGGCGGGCGATCACATGACCACGCCGGGGTTCGCCCCGTTCCATGAAGTACTGCCGGGCCACCTTGAGCGCCGACTCGACTGCCTCGGATCCGCTCGACACGAAGAAGACCCGGTCGAGCCGACCGGGCGCAGCGGCCGCAAGATGCCGGGCCAGCTCCTCGGCCACGTCGGTCGTGAAGAAACCCGAGTAGGGGAAGGCGATGCGGTCGAGCTGGGCGGCGACGGCTTCGGCCACGGCCCGGTTCGAGTGCCCGAGCGAGGAGACGGCCGGGCCGCTGGAGGCGTCGAGGTAACGCTTTCCCTCGGTGTCGATGATGAAGCAGCCGTCACCGGCGGCGGCGAGTGGGGCGTGCTCGTGGCCCCGGCGGCCCATGACGTGGCTTTTCGCGATCACGCCCGCATGGTAGATCGGTTCGGCGGCCCGGGGTCAAGCGGTGGTGACAACGGCTGGAACCAACGACGGCGGGGCGAGGCTCGCTACGGTTTGTCCATGGAGATCGAAATCCGGCCGACCCGATCCGACGAGTTCCGCACGGCCTGCGACACGATGAGCCGAGCGCTGCTCTTGTCACCGCCGGACGACGATCAATGGGCGAAGAGCCTTCCGGCCTGGGAGAGCTCGATCTCCTATTCGGCCTGGGACGGTGACGACTGCGTCGGCCATGCGGCCAACCTTCACGTCGAGACCACGGTTCCCGGCGGGGCGGCGCTGGCCACCGGTGCGGTCACCTGGGTCGGCGTGTTGACGACCCATGCCCGTCGGGGGGTCGGCAGCGGTCTGATGCGGGCCCTCACCGACGACGCCGCCGAGCGGGGGTGGCCGCTCATGAGCCTTCGGGCCAGCGAGGCGACCATCTACCGCCGGTACGGTTTCGGTGTGGCCGGTGACTTCGCCGCGGTCGAGGTCGAGGCGCGCCGGGCCCGACCGGTGCGGGGGGCGGCGGCCGGCGCAATGCGGCTGCTGACCACCGACGAGATCCCGACGGTCGTCGACGGGGTCTATCGACGGTGTCTCGGCCGGCGACCCGGGCTGATCACCCGCCCGGGTCCGTGGGTCGAGGGCCATTTTCGGCCGGTCGGCGAATCGAAGGAGAACGCACTGGTGGCCGTTCACCTGGACGATCGGGGAGAACCCGACGGCTACGTGTACTACACGACCAGCTGGGCCGAGTCGCTCGAGCAGGGAGGCAAGGGCAAGATCCACGATGTCTTTGCGGTGTCCGACGACGTCGAGCTGGCGCTGTGGCGTTATCTGCTCACCATCGATCTGGTGGAAACCTGGCAATCGTCGGGAAGGCCGATCGACGATCTCATCATCGAGGCGGTCGCCGACCGGCGGGCCTACCGGGTCGCGTCGATCATGGACGAGCAGTGGCTGCGGCTGGTGGATGTCGACGCGGCCCTGCAAGCGCGAACCTATTCACCTTGCCTCGGCGATGGGATCGTGGTCGCCGTCGTCGATCCGATGATCGCCGGCAACAACGGCCGCTGGCACGTCGACGGTTCGGGGGCCCGGCGAACCGATCAGCCGGCAGATCTGGTGGCCGATATCGACGCGCTCTCCGCGCTGTACCTCGGCGGGATGTCGTGGCAGACCGAAGCGGCTGTCGGTCGGGTTCGTCCCGGGCCATCCATCGACGACGACCTCCAGCGCGTTGTGCTGGGCAACGCCGACCGACTCTTCGCCGTCAAGCCACTGCCGTTCTGCGGCACGTTCTTCTGAAATCTCGTTGTCGTCTTCGTGTCGTGGTGATTGAATGGTGGCGATGACCTTCAGCCGCCGTGTCCTCCGGGCACCGAAGAACATCGCCATCGACGTAGTACTTATGTAGCGCACGCCGCTGCGACTTCATGCTGCGTGCGCCAAGCCTCCCAAACCCGGGGGGCTTTTCCGTTTTTCGCCCGAAGAATCCGAACCCCGATCAACGAAGAGAAACCCATGACTGTCCAAGCGACCAGTGAACCCCTACACCTGAACGGCGGCCAAGCCCTGATCAAGAGCCTGGAGCTGGAGGGTGTCGAGGTGGTGTTCGGCTACCCCGGCGGTGCAATCCTGCCGGTCTACGATCCCATCATCGACTCGAAGATCCGCCACGTGCTGGTACGGCACGAGCAGGGGGCCGGCCACGCCGCCGAGGGGTACGCCCACGCTACGGGCCGACCGGGTGTGTGCATGGTGACGAGCGGTCCCGCCGCCACCAACATCGTCACACCGCTGGCCGATGCCTATCTCGACTCGGTGCCGCTGGTCTGCATCACGGGTCAGGTGGCATTGCCATCGATCGGCACCGACGCCTTCCAGGAATGCGACACCACCGGCATCACCCGGTCGATCACCAAGCACAACATGCTGGTCACCAGGGCCGAAGACATACCCCGGGCGGTCCGGGAGGCGTTCCACATCGCCACCACCGGCCGACCCGGTCCGGTGCTGATCGACATTCCCAAGGACATCGTCGACGCCAACAACCCCAAAGCCTACTTCGACTTCGTCTATCCGCCCGAGATCGATCTGCCCGGCTACGCCCCGCAGCCCGAACCGGCGCCGGCCGGCATCGCCGCCGCCGTGGAGCTGATGAAGGCGGCCGAGCGGCCCGTGCTCTACGTCGGTGGCGGCGTGCTCAAGGCCCGGGGTGCCGAGGCGTTGCGGCGGCTGGCCGAGCTGGGGAACATCCCGGTCGTCACCACCTTGATGGCCCGGGGGGCGCTCCCCGACAGCCACGAACTCAACCTCGGCATGCCGGGCATGCACGGCAACTACACGGCGGTCACCGCCATCCAGCGATCCGACCTGTTGATCGCCATGGGCGCCCGGTTCGACGACCGGGTGACCGGCAAGGTCGCCGCCTTCGCTCCCGACGCCAAGGTCATCCACGTCGACATCGATCCGGCGGAGCACGGAAAGGTCCGCACACCCGACGTATCGGTCGTCGGCGACTGCCGGCTGGCCATGGAGGCGATGCTGGACCGGCTGGCGGGCGAGGGCGGCACCGAGGCGTTCGCCGACCACACCTCGTGGCGCCGGCAACTCTCCGGCTGGCAGGAGAAGTATCCACTCACCTACGCGCCCTCGGCACCCGGTGAGTACGTGAAACCCCAGCAGGTTCTGGAGAGCCTGCGCGATGCCTGCCCGACCGACACCATCGTCACCTCCGGGGTCGGGCAGCACCAGATGTGGGCCAGCCAGTACTGGCGTTTCGAGCACCCGTACACCTGGATCAACTCCGGAGGTCTGGGGACCATGGGGTTCTCGATCCCGGCCGCCATCGGGGCCAAGGCCGCCTATCCCGATCGGATGGTGTGGGCGGTCGACGGCGACGGCTGCTTCCAGATGACCGGCCAGGAGCTGATCACCGCATCCGTCGAGCGCATCCCGATCAAGGTGGCGCTGCTCAACAACGCCTATCTCGGCATGGTCCGTCAGTGGCAGGAGTTGTTCTACGACGAGCGGTACTCCGAGGTCTACCTGAGTCACGACATGCCCGACTACGTGAAGTGGGCCGAGTCGATGGGCTGCGTGGCCCTCCGGGTCGAGGAGCCGGCCGAGATCGAGGTGGCCATCGCCAAGGCGAATGAGATCAACGATCGACCGGTTCTGGTCGAATTCCGCTGCCTCAGCGAGGAGAAGGTGTACCCGATGGTCCCGGCCGGCGGTTCGAACGACGACATCATCGTCGACCCGTCACAGCGGGGCGACGCAGAGGGCACTGTCGACCCGTCCCAGCGGGATGGCCGGCGGAGCGACGGAGGAGAACAACAATGACCACCAACATCGTCGAGAATCGCACCCCGCATAACCGGACCATCGTCGTGCTGGTCGAGAACAAGGCCGGTGTGCTTGCCCGGGTGGCCGACCTGTTCGCCCGCCGGGGCTACAACATCATTTCGCTTGCCGTCGCCCCAACCAACGACGACCGCTTCAGCCGCATCACGATCGTGGTCGACGTCGAGTCGGCCCCGCTCGATCAGATCGTCAAGCAACTCTTCAAGTTGATCAACGTGGTGGAGATCGCCGAGCTCGCTCCAGACCTGGCGGTCGAGCGAGAGCTGCTCCTGGCCACGGTTCGCGCCCCCCAGGAGAGTCGCAGTCAGATCATCGAGCTGGTCGACGTGTTCGAGGGCAAGATCCTGGCCGTGTCGCCCGATCACCTCACCGTTAGCCTCGATGGCAGACCATCGAAGCTCGACGATTTCGAGGCTCTGCTGGAGGGGTATTCGATCGTCGAGCTGCAACGCTCGGGCCGGATCGCCCTACCCAAGATCGGGCGGGACGTGCCCCGGCTGCGGGCCGCCGTGTGACCGGGCCGCGCCCGATCCCCCGAATTCGGCCATTCGTCGAACATCGCCGAACCTGACAGATCAACAACCTCCCACGAGTAAGGAACCCCCATGGCCAACATCTACTACGAAGCCGACGTCGACCGCTCCCAGTTGAGCGGCCGCAAAGTGGCGATCCTGGGCTACGGCTCCCAGGGCCACGCCCACGCGCTCAACCTGAAGGAGTCCGGCATCGACGTGCGCGTCGGCCTGCGTGACGGCTCGTCGTCCGCGGCGAAGGCCATCGAAGCCGGGCTCTCGGTCAAGTCGATCGCGGAGGCTGCGGCCGAGGCCGACGTCATCATGATGCTGATGCCCGACACCGAGATGGGGGCGATCTACACCGAGCACGTCGAGCCCAACCTGAACGACGGCGACGCGCTGTTCTTCGCCCACGGTTTCAACATCCGGTTCGATCTGATCAAGCCGCCGGCGGGGGTCGATGTCTGCATGGTCGCCCCGAAGGGCCCCGGTCACCTGGTACGCCGCACCTACGTCGAGGGCGGCGGTGTACCGTGCCTGATCGCCATGGAGCAGGACGCCAGCGGCAACGCCAAAGCGCTCGCCCTGGCCTACGCCGACGCCGTCGGTGGAGCCCGCGCCGGCATCATCGAGACCACGTTCACCGAGGAGACCGAAACCGACCTGTTCGGTGAGCAGGCCGTGTTGTGCGGTGGGACCTCGGCGCTCGTGCAGGCCGGGTTCGAGACGCTGATCGAGGCCGGCTATCAGCCGGAGATCGCCTACTTCGAGTGTCTCCACGAGCTGAAGCTCATCGTCGACCTCATGTACGAGGAGGGCATCGCCGGGATGCGGTATTCGGTGTCGGACACCGCGGAATACGGTGACCTGACCCGCGGCCCTCGGGTTGTCAACGACGCGGTCAAGGCCGAGATGCGCCGGATCCTGTCCGAGGTCCAGTCCGGCCAGTTCGCCGAGGAGTGGGTGGCCGAGTCCCGAGCCGGTCGTCCCAACTTCCATGCTCTCGAGAAGGCCGGCCACGACCACCCGATCGAACTGGTCGGTCAGGAGTTGCGCGCCATGATGCCGTGGATCTCCCAGGGCAAGGCCTCGGTGCGGGAGACATCCGGCGGTCAGGGCTAGGGCTTCGGTCTCGGGTGGGCCACGGTACGGCCAACCCGACACGCGATGCCCCAGGTTGGGACGCCGAGGCCTGGATTCGGTCAGCCGAATGACTCGAAGCCGCCGATGAGTCCGACCACGTTGTCGGCGAGCGCATCGATTGCGTAGCCACCCTCCAGCACGAGCACCGTTGGCAGGCCGAACGATGCGAGGCGGGCACCGATCGTCGGAAACACCGCCGTCGGGAGTTTGAACCTGCTGATCGGATCTCCTTCATAGCCGTCGACGCCGGCCGACACCACGAGCGCCTCCGGGTCGTGGTCTCGCAGCCAATCGAGTCCGCGGTCGAGCGTCGCCATCCAGTCGCTCGGCCCCGTTCCCCACCGCAGTGGCAGGTTGAGGTTGGCGCCGTCGCCGTCGCCCTCCCCGGTCTCGTCGGCGAAGCCGCTGAAGTACGGGAATTCCTGGAGCGGGTCGGCGTGGATCGAGCAGACGGCCACGTCGGCCCGTCCGTAGAAGATCGACTGGGTACCGTTGCCGTGGTGGTAGTCGATGTCGAGCACCGCCACCCGGCCGAAGCCGCGATTGCGTAGCGACTGGGCGGCGATCGCCGCGTTGTTGAGGTAGCAGTAGCCGCCGAATTGTCGCGGCCCGGCGTGGTGGCCGGGAGGCCGACACAGCGCAAAAGCGGCAGGCGTTCCGGGAGGCGCCGCCTCGACCCGCGCCCGTCCATCCGCTTGCTCGGCCACCAAACGAGCCGCCGTGAGAGCGGTGGCCGCGCTGACGGCAACGGAGTTCCAGGTGTCCGGACCGATCGAGCAGTCGGCCGCGAAGCTGTAGTGGCCCAGCTGGCCGTCGAGGCTGTCGGGGCGTCGGTCACGCAGCCCGGCCGCCGGCCAGGCGAAGCCCATCGCCTGGGTCGCCCCCCGACCCTCGGCGACCCAACGATCCCAGCAGCCGGAGAGAAACTCGATGTAGTCCCGGTCGTGCACCTGTTCGACCAGATCACGGTCGAACGGATCCGGTTCGACGATGGCATGCGATTCGGCCAGCCGTTCGGCCACCCGCACCGCTCGAATCGGGCTCTCCCACGACAGCACGAGCTGACCTCCGTCGAGTTCGAGAGCGTGGTGGAGGGTTTGAGCGGGGGAGTAGACGACGTCCATGGGCTCGCCTCGGGTCCGGTGATCGCTCAGTCCGACTCGAAGCTTCGCTTCCGGAAGCCGTCGTCGGTGAACTCCACGACGTCGCCCCGGTTGATGCTCACCCAGTCCCGGGCGTTCAGGTAGGTCTCGAACGACCTGGCGATCCGCTGCTCATGGAACTTCGTCTTGGGTTGTTGGATTTCGTAGAGGTCGGGGAACTCGAGCCACGCCGTCACGGCATGCCACAATCGCACGGCGGCGTCGCCATCGGGTGGATCGATCAGCACCGGCCCGAAGAGGCAGTGATCGTCGAACTCCGGAAAGAAGAGGGTCGGCACGCCGTAGCCCCCGGCGTCGACGACCCGCTGATGGTCCGACAGCACGTCGTCGTTGGTGGACGGGTCGCTGATCGCGGCGCGAACGACGTCACCCTCGAGGCCGATCTCCGCCACCAGTTCTGCTGCCGTCTCCGGGTCGTGGGCTTTGCGTCCCTCCTCGTGGAGCGCCCTTCCGGCCGCCTCATACCACCGGTCGACCAGCTCGGGATCGGTCCGGCCGAGGTGGGAGGCGATGCGCAGCAGCGACCAGCCGTAGCTCCACTCCCGTTCCCACGGATGCTTCTTGCCCTCCCGCCGGTTGATCTCCTCCAGGCTGAAGAACCGCCAGTTGATGGTGAGCCCGGTCTGTTCACGGACCCGGCGTATCCATCGTGATGTCTGGTAGGCGTACGGGCACATGATGTCGAAATGAAAGTCGACGACGGAGACGTGTGGCGATCCCATCCCCCCAGTAAAGCCCGGAGCGACCGTGCGGGAAAGTCCGTCGATGGGGTTCGGCGGGACGATCGGGGTCGGGAAAAGGGATACTGAACAGGTGACCGAGACCAAGACCGAACCTTCGCACTCCGCACCGTCGTCATCGAGCGGTTACGACATCGAGTTCTTCTGGGACCCCGTTTGTCCGTTCGCCTGGATCACCTCTCGTTGGGTGGAGAAGGTGGCCGCCCAGCGGGACTTTGCCGTCGACTGGCGCTTCATCTCGCTCAGACTGCTGAACAAGGACAAGGACTATGCCACCGAGTTTCCTCCCGAGTACGAGGAGGGCCACACCGCCGGGTTGCGGATGCTTCGAGTGGCGGCGGCCATACGCGACCGGGAGGGGCGTGACGCGTTGGGTCCGGTCGTGACCGCGTACGGGCGGAGCTACTGGGACAAACCGAAGGGCTCCGGGATGCGCTCCTACCTCAGCACACCGGAGCACGTGACCGAGGTGCTGACGGCGGCCGGCGTCTCGACCGACTACGTGTCCGCCCTTGACGACACATCGTGGGATGCGGAACTCGACATCGAGACCGAACTCGCCCTGAGTCGGACCGGCCGTGACGTCGGCACCCCGATCATCACGTTTCGACCGGACACCCCGGCCGCCATCTCCTTCTTCGGCCCGGTCATCTCGCGGGTTCCGTCCGACGATGACGCGGTGCGCCTGTGGGACGCGGTGACGACGCTGGCCACGTTTCCCGGGTTCGCCGAACTGAAGCGCAGCATGCGGGAGGTGCCCCAACTGGCGATCCTGGGTGAGCTCAGCGACGCGCCGCAACAGGAGGACTGGCAGGGCGGCCATCGCAGGGGTCATCTCCCGGGTGATCGGCCGGAGCCGATCGACTGACCCGAAGCGCGGCCGATCGCGCCGACCCCGTCACCACAACCGCCTCCAACCACAACCGCCCCACCACAACCGCCCCCCAACACCGAGCTTTTGCGGGTCAGGCACCCACACGGAAGAGGTTTTGTGGGGTGGTGT
>JBFHME010000080.1:0-14843 GCA_041594435.1 Acidimicrobiales bacterium | reverse complement strand
TGAGCCGGACGTGTCGGTGAGAACCCCGGGCCTGACCTTCGAGTCCCGGTGGGCCGAGTTGACGGATGCGGCCATCGAGCGGCCGGTGTTCATCAAGGACTTCCCCCACTACATCGAGTCGATGTGGGACGATCGGTTCCTCGCCCACTTCAACCACTCGTTCCTGATCCGCGATCCACTGAAGACGCTGCTGTCGATGGAGTCGAAGTGGCCCGATTTCCATGTCAAGGAGACGGGGTTCCCCGAGCAACGGCAGCTGTTCGACCGGCTGTGGGCTCAGACCGGATCGCCGCCCCCCGTCATCGACTCCGACGATCTGCTGGAGCACCCGACGGCCGTCGTCGAGGCCTGGTGCCGGGCGGTCGGGATCCCGTTTCTGCCGGAGGCGCTGAGCTGGGAACCGGGTCCGCGGGACGAGGTGAGCTGGTGGGACGGCGGCGTCTTCCACTCGAACCTGCGGAACTCCGACGGCCTGAAAGCCCAGCCACGACGTGAGGTGTCGCTCGGCGAGGCGCCGGAGCGGGTGCAGCAGGTGTATCGGATTGTGCGGCCCCACTATGAGGCGATGCGGGCCCACCGGATTGTCGTTTGAGTTCCTGCCTGATGTCGAACTCCTGACATGCTGTCCGGATGACGGATCGGACGACGATCGCGGAGGTGGTGGCCGACGATCTCTGTATTGGCTGTGGCCTGTGCGAGGCCGTGACCGGCGGCCGGGTCACGATGACGATGACGGACGCCGGTTCGCTGCGTCCGTCGCCGCTCGACGGGTTGACCGCCGAGGAGGACCGGCTGCTGAGTGCGGCCTGTCCCGGGCTCGTGGCGCCGGTGCGGGTCGACGATGGCGAGGGCGACGGCGGCGGCGATGGCGATGGCGACGATGGCGACGACCTGTCTGCCGGTTTGATGCTCGACCCCGTCTGGGGCGTGTACCGGTCGATGACCATGGCCTGGGCCGGAGAGCCGGAGGTGCGGTTCAAGGCTGCCGCCGGTGGGGTGTTGACCGCGCTCGGACGGCACCTGCTGTCGGCGGGGCAGGTGGGGTTCGTGCTGCATGTCGGCGCCGACCCCGAGGCTCCGGCCCGGAGCCGGTGGGTGATCAGCGAGTCCCCGGACGGGGTGCTGGCCAACACCGGGTCCCGGTACGGGCCGACCGCTCCGTTGGCCGGCCTCGGCGTTGCCCTCGATCGGGATGAGCCGTTTGCGCTCATCGCCAAGCCCTGTGACCTCGGTGCCGTGCACGCCTACGCCGCCATCGACCCGCGGGTCGACGAGCTGTGCCGATACCGGCTGGCCATGGTGTGCGGCGGCCAGTCGCGGTTGACCAAGACGATCGGTGTGCTCGACCACTTCGGGCTGGCCGAGACCGAGGTGACGTTGATGCGGTACCGGGGTCACGGCAATCCCGGTCCGACGCGGGTCGAGAGCCGCACCGGCGCCGCCCACGAACTCGGCTATCTCGACCTGTGGGCCGACGAGTCCGGCTGGGACCTCGAATCCCGATGCAAGCTGTGCCCCGACGCACTCGGTGAATGCGCCGATGTGGCCGTCGCCGACGCCTGGCCCGGTGGCGCCCCAGTCGGGGAGGACGAAGGATTCAACGCCATCATCATCCGCACCGCGGTGGGGGAGCGGCTCGTCGCCGAGGCCGTAGCCGGCGGTCGGCTCGTCGTCGGTGAGTCGGTCACCGCCGATCAGCTCAACGACTTCCAACCCCACCAGGTTCGTAAGAAGGTGGCGCTGAGCGCCCGCTACCGGGGCATGGCCGACGCCGGTGTCGCTCCGATCCGCGCTCCGGACCTCCGCCTCGACGAACTCGGTGCCCGGCTCGAATCTGATGCGCAGGAGATCCAGCGGGTCGGTACGTTGCGTCGTCTCCGGGCCATCCGTGGGGCCCAACCATGAAGATCACCGCCATCGACGTGTGGGCCCTCGATCTGCCGCTGGTTCGGCCCTATTCGCTGTCGGGGGGCCGGCTTCGATTCGAACGCCTCGACTCGACGCTCGTCCGCCTCACCACCGACGAGGGTCTGGTCGGCTGGGGTGAGGGTTGCCCCTGGGGCTCAACGTATCTGCCGGCGTTCGCCCGAGGTATTCGAGCGGGCATCGAAGAGCTGGCTCCGGCGGTGCTCGGACTCGATCCTCGGCAAACCGATGTGGTGTACCGGGCGATGAACCTGGCCCTGCCCGGCCATCCCGCCGTCAAATCGCCGATCGACATGGCCTGCTGGGACATCGCTGCCCAGTCGGCCGGTCTGCCGTTGTGTGATCTGCTGGGCGGCCGGACCGATGGCCCGGTGCGGTTGCATTCCTCGATTCCGAGCGGCACACCGGGCGAGTTGATGGCCGAGATCGACCTGGCCCGGGCCGACGGGTACTCGTTCCATTCGGCCAAGGTCGGGGGCGACGTCGACGCCGACATCGACCGCATGCGATTCCTTGATGGGCAGATGGCGCCGGGCGAGGAGGTGACGTTCGATGTCAATCGGTCCTGGCTGCCGGCCGAGGCGATCGCCGCCCTCAACGCCACCGCCGACCTTCGTCGCGTCGTCGAGCAGCCGTGTGAGACGCTCGACCAGCATCTCCAGGTTCGTCGGCTGGTGGCCCAGCCGTTGGCGGTCGACGAGTCACTCCAGACGATGGGTGATCTGCTGCGCATCATCGAGACCGGTGCGTGCGAGGTCGTCGGACTCAAGATCGGGCGAGTCGGTGGCCTCACCGTGGCCCGCCGCATGCGAGACCTGTGCCTGGAGGCGGGACTCCGTATGAATATCGAGGACACCGGCGGTACCACCCTGCAGGCCACCGCTGCCGTGCATCTGGCGCAGTCGACTCCCGAGCCGTTCCGCCGCGCCACGTGGTTGTGTGTGGAGCACCTGACCATCGATCCGATCGAGGGCGGCGCCCGCAACGATGGCTCCGGCCAAACTGCCGCGCCAACCGAGCCGGGGCTCGGTGCCTGCCCCGACGTTGGAGCGCTCGGTGGGCCTGCGGCCGGCTATCGGATCGCTGTTCGCTGACGGACTGCCTCGCAACCGGCGACCTATTCTCGCTGAACCGGTCGGGGCGGCGGAAGTTCGGCCTCGGTGGCCGGACGGGTGCTCCACACCGCCTCGCCGCCCGACGATCGCCGACGAACCAGTGTCTCGCGTGCGTCGTGGACCCGCCGGTGACAGGCACCGCACAAGAGCGCCAGGTTGTCGAGGTCCGTTCGACCTTTGGCCGGGGCATGCCACGGAACGATGTGGTGGGCCTGGCACCGCTGAAACGCCGCCCCGCACAGAACGCATCCACGGTCGCGTATCACCAACGCCAGAAACTGGGCGGCCGATCCGTGGCGCCGAGCTCGGCCCAACCAGAGCGGTCGGCCGTCGAGCCCCACAATCATGGCCGCCAGATCACCGGTCGCCGCCAGGTCGCCCAGGAGCCGATCGCTGATCGGGCCGCAGCCGACCTGGATGGCAGCGTGCCGATCCGGGCCGCCCCCAGCGAGGTCATCGATCCCGATCGTGACCACGACCGACGGTCGCGACGCCTCGCCGCTCCCACCGCTGCCACGGAGCCGGCAACGGGCTGCATCGAATCGCCGGTGATCGAGCGACGCATGCTGCTCGGCGGGACGTTCACGCCCACCCGCCGCCCGGTAGGCGCGGTCGGCATCGTCGTTCAACAACGCCCAGAGCTGGTCGATGAGTGCGTCCGGGCCCTCGATGCCGAGACCGGCCAAACCGGGGTCGGCCCCGCACGCCGGAACCGTGTACCGGCGCACCCACCGGGCCGCCATCTGGGCTTCGTATATGGCGTTGGCATCGGCGGCCGTCGTGCGCCCGCTCAGATACTGCTCGACCTCTCGGGCCGACTGATCGGGGTCGAGGCCGCCGGTCCGATCGATCAACCCGGAGGGAATCTCGCCGGTGAGCTCGTCGGCCGCCTTCGACAGCGCATCGATACCGTCACCGCTGAGCTTCCCATCGCGGGCCCGGGCTCCCAACTGCGGATTGGCGGCCAGCGCCGCGGCTCGACGGGCGTCCCGGTTGACCGATCGACTGGATCTCCCGGACCGACCGCTCGACAAGTGCGCCCGGGCTCGACGCCGTTGGGACCGGGAATCACCATCGGCCCCCGCCAACCGGGAAACAGCCAACAGGCGGGCCGTCTCCAGCCGCTGTTCGAACCTCGCCGCGAGCGCAATGAACCGCCGATCACCCACCCCGGCCATGTCGGCCAGCAACGTATCGAAACGATCCGCCAGCTTCTCGAGTGCCGACTCTCCGCCGGCATCTCCGCCGGCATCTCCGCCGGCATGTCCGCCAGGTACATCCAACACTTTCACACTGACAACAGTAACAACGTCCAGTGACAGTTAATGATGCTGAACTGCTCGAAAACGAAGATTTCTCTGTCGATCTACCAAGAACGACGAAACCCGGCCTGGTGGCCCGCGGTTCGTCCGGAGGTCACCACGACCCGACGATGCGGTCCGCGGCACCGTCGGCCACATGGGCGATGCGGCCGCCGCAGATCGTGACGGCCACGTCGCCACCCGGCTCGAGCAACACCACGTCGGCCACCGCCCCCGGGCCAAGGTGTCCCCGGTCCGACAACCCGATCGCCGCGGCGGGAGTGGCCGACGCCGCCGTCACCGCGTCGGCCGGCGTGCAACCCGTGAACTCGACGGTGTTGACCACCGCTCGATCCATCGTCAACGCACTTCCGGCCAGCACCCCGCCCGCCGTTCGTATGGCGTCGGCGTCGGCGATGATCGTCTGGTCTCCCAACCGATGGTGACCCGGCCCACGGCCCATTGCGGCCACGGAGTCGGTGACCAGGGCAACCCGCTCGGGGCCCTTGGCCCGCCACGCCACCTTCACCACGAGCGGGTCGACGTGCACCCCGTCGGCAATCAGGCCCACGGTCACCCGATGATCGGCCAGGGCCGCCCCGATCAGGCCGGGCGCCCGGTGCCCCATCGGCGTCATGGCGTTGAACAGGTGCGTGACCATCGAGGCTCCGGCGTCGAATGCCGCTGCCGCCTCGGTTGCGGTGGCCGCCGAGTGGCCGACCGACACGGTCACCCCGTTCGTGATCAACCGTTCGATCACGGCGGCCGCGCCGGGGAGCTCGGGAGCCAGCGTCACCAGCGCGACACCGTTGGCCCGGCTCCAGCCGGTGACAAGCCCGGGGCCGGGCGCAACCAGATTCCCGGCGTCGTGAGCGCCGGCACGGTCGGGGTTCAGCATCGGACCCTCGAAGTGCAGGCCGAGGGGTTCGGCTCCCCGATGGTCGGTGGGACGGACGCGCAGCGCGGCCATGGCCCGGTCGGTGACGGCGGGCGGCGAGCTGATGATCGTCGGCAGGAACGCCGTGACCCCGTGGCGGGCCAGGAGTTCCCCCAACGCCCACATCGACGTGGGTTCCGTCGTCAAATCCAGCCCGTGGCCACCGTTGATCTGGAGATCGATGAATCCTGGGGAGACGAGGAGTCCGTCGGCGTCGATGGCGATGGTGCCGTCCCCGCCCGGCGCTCCACCGGGTCCGTCCTCGGCGCCGTCGCGGATTCGGCCGTCGGCCATGGCCAGCGGACCGGCGATCGCCTCGCCCAGCCGTGTCCCGCCACGGATGACCAGTGGCCGGTCCCGTCCGATTCCACGGTCGGAAGGCGGAGGAGTCGTCGACATGTCCACCAACGCTACATCGGACTGCTGGGGCGGGGCCGAACGCCAAACGCCGAACGCCGAACGCCAAACGCCGAACGCCCAACGCTCAACGCCGAACGCCCAACGCCGAGCGCCAGGCGCCAGGCGCCGAGCGCCGAAATCCAGCTCGCCTGGTGCGGCAGCGGTTGTACCATGGCCCTGAGTGAATGAGATTCGATCGGTGCTCATCTATTGCACCTACTTCATCTTCACCGCAGCCCTCGGCGTCGTCTTCGTGCTGCTCGAAGACCTGCAGTCGCGCCATGGTCTCGCCGACTGGCAGGTCGGCCTGATCGCCGGTACGGGATTCGGTGCGGCGTTGATCGTGCAGGTGATGTTGTCGCCCCTGGCCGACCGCGGTGTCAAGGTGCCGCTGGCCGTCGCCGCGCTCGGCTCCGGCGTGATCGGCCCGCTCGGTCTGGCCTACGGGTCGTCGACCCTGGTGCTGGCCGGTAGCCGCGGACTGTCGGGGATCGGACTCGGTCTCTTCGCGCTGTTGGCCCGCAAGGCGCTGATCGGCCTCGACGCCACCGGAGGCGGAGCGAAACTCGGGATGCTGTTGTCGGTGGCGGTGGCCGGTTTCATTTCCGGCCCCTTCATCGGCTACCTGTTCGAGCCGTGGGGCTTCGAGGCTCCGTTCCTTGCCGTGTCGATCGCCCTGCTCCTGTTCGGCGCGCCGGCCACCATGGCGATCGTGCGATCAAAGATCGCCACCACGCCGGTCGACTACAGCGTGCTCGGCCACCTGCTGCGCCGCCCCCGCATCCAGGCCGCCGTGCTCGTCCAGTGCATCGTGTTGGGATACGTCGGTGTGTTCGACGCCATCGTCGACCGCTTTCTCACCGACCTCGGGGCGTCCACCGGCGACGTGGCCGGAGCCATCATGGTCGTCGGCCTCCCGATGTTGGTGCTGCCCCGCATCGCCGGTAACAAGGCCGAGGCGCTCGGTGGAACCAGGGTCATGCTCCCCGCGCTGCTGTGTCTGGTGCCGATCATGTTGGGCTACTCGCTGGTGCCCACGGCGCTGTGGTTCTCCGCCGTCGGCCTCCTCCACGGTTCCGCCGAGTCGTTCGCGTCGATCAGCTCCCAGGTTCTGGTGCTCGAGGTGACCGGCGCCGAAAAGGCCGCGGTCGGAACGGGCCTGCTGGACGCCGCCGGCCTGATCTCCGCGGCGGTGGCCGCCGGACTGGCCCCGCTCATCTACGGGTCCGGTGGCCGAGGCCTCTTCGTCGTCACCGCCCTCGTCGGCACGGTGCTGGCCGCCCTGGCCCTCTGGCGGATCCGCGACGCGGCCGAACTCGATCGGACCGCCGCAGCGGCTGCCGCACCGGTCTGAGCCCATACCGTGCGCCCCTGGCCCGGGAATCGGGCCCTGCGCCGCACGGAACATCCTGGCCCGCCCAGTCCTCGATCGGTCGGACGCCGGATCCTCCGACCCGCCGTCGGCGGCGTCATCGGGCCGGTCTCTAGCGGCGGGTCCAGGTTCCCCCCGCGGCGTCGAGGTCGGCGACCAGCGCGTCGAGCTCCGCGAGGGTGGCGTCGAAGCGCTCGCGCCAGGGTCCGAACGCCTGCTCGGCCCGGTCGATGACGGTGCGTTGGGTGCGGGTTGGTGGCTCGGTGGTGGACCAGACGAAGTCGGCCGTTCGACCGACCAGCTCACCGATCGACGGCCTGTCGGCCTCCGACAACCGTTCACGTACCGGATCCCCGTTCAGCTCACGGTCGAGCTGCTCGACGGTGCGGTGCGCCGACTCCAGCCGGGCGCCGAGCGACGGGTCGGTCGGTGGCGTGCGCCGGATGGTGGCTCGAAGGTGTTTGATGCGATCCCGGGCGGTGTCGACGTCGTGGCCGGCTCCGAGGACGGCTCGGCCCAGTGATGCGACCCGCTCGGCGAACGCGGCCACGGACCGCCGGTGCTCGGCCGATTCGGCCAGCTCGGGCACGGCCTTGACCACGAACCACTCCCGATCCGTCAACGGCACGTAGCCGTCGGTCGACAGCACCGCGACCTCGGCGCAATAGCGACCCGGCTCGACGAGGGGACCCTCGGGGTCCCGATCCCACGGGGCCTTGAACTCCGGTTTCTCCCAGGGCACGGCGTGGATCGGGGGCCGCCGCAGGTTCCAGGTGACCCGGTGAAGCCCGGCCTTCGTGCCGCCGGCCACCATCGCCACGGGCTCGCCGCCGGCGTTGCGGATTGTCACGACGACACTCGGCTCGGCGGTGACCCGTTCGTTCCACAGCGTGTCGAGGTCGGGGACCGCAACATCGACCGGCGCCTGCCCCGCCGCCTTTCTGTCGGCCTCTTCCTTGTTGCGGCGGGCCTTGCGGGGCCCGACGACATCCTCGGGCAGGTGGTAGGTGACGGTCGCACCCAGGTCGGGATTGTCGGCTCGGAAGGCGCTCGAACCGAGGGTCGGCTGTCCGACGGCCTGGGCGGTCAGGCGGGGCACGTACCACCAGGCGTCGCGCACGGGGAACAGCACGGCGGCGCCCTCCGATCGACCGCCCGACAACAGATCCTCGGTCATCGTTCGAAGAGGTCCGTAGTCGTCGAGCACGTAGACGCCCCGGCCGAAGGTGGCGCCGATCAGGTCGTCGTCGCGCCGCTGCAGGGCGAGATCGCGAAAGGAGACGGTCGGCACGCCGCCCGACAATCGGTGCCAGTTGGCGCCGCCGTCGACGGTCACCCACAACCCGTTTTCGGCACCGACGAACAGCAGCGCCGGATTGCGATGGTCCTGCTCGATGGCCCACACGATCACGCCGTCGGGCAGCGCTCCGGATCCATCGCCCCGAATCGAACGCCACGTTTCGCCCCGATCGTCGCTGCGGAACAGGTAGGGGGTGTAATCGCCGTGTTTGTGATCGTCGGCGGCGACGAACACCACGTCGGCCTCGTGCTCCGACGGTCGGACGGCGTTGACGAACGAGTCGGCCGGCAGCCCGGGTGGTGTGCCCGCCGTTCGCCAGCTCGCGCCGCCATCGTCGGACACGTGGATCAGACCATCGTCGGTGCCGACGTAGAGGAGCCCGTCGACCACCGGTGATTCGCTCAGATGGCTGATCGTGGAGTAGAGCGACATGGCCGCGTGGTCGTACAGCGAGTCGATGCTGGGAACGGCTCCGAACGACGGCATCTCGTAGCGGTTGCGGTTGGTGGTGAGGTCGCCGCTGATCGGTGTCCACGAATCACCCCGGTCGTCGGATCGCCACACCCGTTGCGACGCCACGTACAGGCGGGCCGGATCGTGGGGGCTGATGGCGATCGGGCAGTCCCAGTTCCACCGCTCGGGCGGATCGTCCGGTCCGGGCTGGGGCTTGATGTCGATGAGCTCACCGGTGCGCCGGTTGTGGCGCACCACGTTGCCCACCTGCCACTCCAGGTAGCAGATGTCGGGGTCGTCGGGATCGAACGCCGTGTGGTAGCCGTCGGCGCCGAGGGGCACGGTCCAGTCCTGGTTGCGGACACCGTCGATGTTGGTCGTGCGGGTCGGGCCGTACAGGGTACCCAGGTCCTGGGCTCCGGCCAGGACGTTGGTGAACGGCAGCGAGTTGTCGACCGCGATCCGGTAGAACTGCGAGATCGGCAGGTTTCCGAAGTGGCGGAACGTCGAGCCTTCGTCGAAGGTTTCGTACAGCCCGGCGTCGGTGCCGACGAGGAGGTGCTCGCCGTCGCTCGGGTCGATCCACACCACGTGATTGTCGGAGTGCTTGGTGGTACCGGACTCGAGATGCCCGAAGGTCTTCCCCCCGTCGCGGGTCACGTGGAGGAAGACATCGACCTGGTAGACCCGATCGGGATCGACGGGGGAGGCGAAGATCTCCTGGTAGTAGTGGGGTCCGGTGCCACCGGAGAGGTAGCTGTTCTGTTTCGACCAGCTCTCGCCCCGATCGTTGGACCGGTAGAAGCCACGTTCGTCCGCTGCGTCATGTTCCTGGGCTTCGATGGTGGCGTAGACCCGGTCGGGGTCGGCCGCGGTGACGGCCAGGCCGATCTTGCCCATGTCGCCCTTGGGGAGGCCCTCGGTGATCCGGCGCCAGGTCGTGCCACCGTCGGTCGATTTGTGGATACCGGAGCCGGGGCCGCCGCCGAGGAACGTGGCGACGTGGCGTCGGCGCTGGTAGGCCGCGGCGTAGAGGGTGTCGGGATCGCCCGGGGCGAAGGCCAACTTGGTGACGCCGGTGTCGTCGTCGATGACCAGTACGGCGGTCCAGGTCGCACCGCCGTCGGTCGTCTTGAAGACGCCTCGCTCACCCCCCGACGACCAGAGCGGTCCCTCGGCGGCCACGTACACGGTGTCGCCGTCGCGGGGGTCGACCAGGATTGCCCCGATGTGTTCGGAGCGTTCGAGACCCATGCGGTCCCAGGTGGCGCCACCGTTACGGCTGCGGTAGACGCCGGAACCCCAGGCGACGTGGCGGCCACTGACGCTCTCGCCGGTCCCGACCCAGACGGTGTCGGGACGCGTCGGATCGAGGGTCACGCAGCCGATCGAAGAGGATGGCTGGTCGTCGAAGACCGGCGTCCACGTGGTGCCGGCGTTGGTCGTCTTCCACACGCCGCCGGAGCCGACGGCCACGTACCAGGTCGACGGTCGGCGGGGATCGACGGCGATGTCGGCGATGCGCCCTCCCATGAGCGCCGGTCCGATCGACCGAAGCTTGAGCCCCTTGATGGCCTTGGCCAGTCGGGATGTCGGTTCGTCGGGTCGCTCGGAGTCATCAGGCATGACCCATCATCTCAGCAGATTCGTGGCAGGGGAGGTGGCGTGCCCGCGACTTTTGCCACACGTCGCGCCGCGCCGGATCCGGCTCAGGCGGGAATCTCGAACGGGATCTCGCTGACCGTCGCCGGACAGGGACCGTTCGGGGTTTCGACCACCACGTCGACACCCGGAGTCCACCAGCCCCACTCCATCATGGCCAGGGCCACGCCCTGCCCGAACGACGGCGACCAGGCGGCCGAGGTCACGGCGCCGACCGTCTCGGCGCCGACCGTCTCGTCGCCGACCACGACCGGCCAGCGATGGCGAACCGGCCCGACCGAGTCGGTGTCGAGGAACAGGCCCATCGTGCGCCGGCGGGGGCCGTCGTCGCGGATTCGGCGCAGGGCGTCGCGGCCGATGAAGTCGATGTCGGCGTCGAGGTGGCAGAACTGATCGAGGCGACACTCCAACGGGTTGTTGGCGATGGTGATGTCGTTGCCGTAGGAGAGCAGGCCGCCTTCGATCCGTTCGATGAGGTTCGGACACCCGGGGCCGACATCGAGGTCGGCGCCGGCTTCGAACAGTGCGTCCCAGAGCGGCCCGGCCAGGTCGTGACGGTCCACGTAGATCTCGAACCCTCCCTGCTTGCTCCAGCCCGTGCGGGCGGCCAGGAACTCGTGGCCCATGAACTCGACCGGGGCGAAGCGGAAGAACCCGATGTCGTGCACGGCATCCCCGAGGACCCTGGCCACCAACTCGTTCGCCTTCGGGCCCTGCACGGCCAGCGGGCTCACGTCGGCCTCGAACACCCGAACGTTCAGGCCCATCCCGTGGGCCAGACCGGCGACCCACAGGCCGACGTCGAGGTCGGCGATCGACAGCCAGAATCGATCCTCGGCCAACTTCAGGATGACGGGATCGTTGAGCAACCCGCCCGCGGCGTCGACCATGGGGGCGTAGAGGCAGCGACCGGGAACGGCCTTCGACAGGTCCCGTGGCGTGAGCATCTGCGCCAGTCTTGCGGCGTCGGGGCCGACGATCTCGATCTGTCGTTGACAGGACACGTCCCAGACCTGGACGTGTTCCTTGAGGTGCCAGTAGTCGTCCGTGATCGAACGAAACGCAATCGGGAGGAGCATGTGGTTGTACACCGTGTAGCCCTTCGCCCCGGCTGCTTCGACCCGTTCGGTGAACGGCGTGTTGCGGACCCTGAGGTTGGGCCACATCGTGGGCATCGGCTCGAGTGAGACCGCCGGCGCATCCGATTCTGGAGCTGTCATCCTGACAACACTACGATGAGCGATGGATAACGAACAGTGAAAGATGACAATGTTCCATAGAGAGTCTTTATGATCGGCGGATCATCACGATGGACCTGAAACTCCGGCATCTCGAGGTCTTCCAGGCGGTCTACGAGACCGGTTCGGTGACCGCGGCGGCGCAGCGGCTGCACTGCACCCAGCCGGCGGTCAGCGTGGCGCTGGCCAACTTCGAGCAGCAGATCGGGATGCGCCTCTTCGAACGTAGCAAGGGCCGGTTCGCCTCCACCCCCGAAGCCGACGCGCTCTACCTGGAAGTGGAGCGGGGCCTTCTCGGATTCGCCCGCATCGAGTCGAAGGCCCGCGAGCTGCGAGCCGGCTCCGTGCAGCACCTCCGTATCGGCGTTGATGGCTCACCGGCCATTCCGTTCCTGCCGACGACGGTGGCCCGGTTCCTCGACGACCATCCGGATGTGTCGGTCGACATCCAGTCGAGACCATCGAAGGACATCGTCGACTGGATCGGGTCCCGGCTGTTGGATCTGGGGTTGGTCGAAACGCCCCTCGACGCCCCCGGTGTGCAGTACGAGGCATTCACCCAGGCCTGCTATGCCCTGCTTCCGGCCGGACACCCGTTGGCCGGTGAGCCGGTCCTGACCCCCGAGGTGCTCGACGGTGTCCCCGTGGTCGGCTGCTTCGAGCGCCATCCGATCGACACCCAGTTGGAGGCGGCGTTCGCCGATGCCGGAGCTCGTCTCAACTGCGTGGTCCGTGGTTTCTACTTCGCCACCTCCCGGAACCTGGCCCGTTGCGGCGCCGGTGTGGCGTTCGTCGACGCCCTCAATACCGACGTCGGCGTCGACGACGGCCTGGTGGCCATCCCCTTCGAGCCGATCGTCCACTACGAGCAGGCCCTGGTGTATCCCGCTCAGCCGGGGCCAGGGGAGCTGGTGAACGAGCTGCTCGACCGGCTGCGTGAGACGCTCGAACCCTACGTGTTGTAAGGTCGCGACGGTGAGCGAACCGCTGCTCCACGTCGACGGCCTCGTCACCCGGTTCCACTCGGCCGACCGTGTGATCCACGCCGTCAACACGGTGTCGTTCCGGGTCGATCCGGGAGAGACGCTCGGGGTGGTGGGGGAGAGCGGCTCGGGCAAGTCGGTGACGATGCTGTCGCTCGTTCGGCTGATTCCTCAGCCACCGGGCCGGATCGAGGCGGGCACAGCTCGATTCCGAACAGCAGACGGCGGCATCGTCGATCTACTTCAACTCTCCGAGCACGACGTCGGCGAGATCCGGGGCAACGAGATCGGGTTCGTGTTCCAGGATCCCGCCACGTCGCTCAATCCGGTGATGACCGTGGGGCGGCAGGTGACCGAATCCTTGCGTCGTCATCGACGCCTTCGACGACGAGCGGCCCGGGCCGAGGCCGTCGATCTGCTGCGCCGGGTGGGTATCGCGGACCCGGAGAACCGCTTCGACGACTACCCGCACCAGTTCTCGGGCGGCATGCGCCAGCGGGTGGTGATCGCCATCGCCCTGGCCGGCGACCCTTCGTTGATCATCGCCGATGAGCCCACCACCGCCCTCGACGTCACCGTTCAGGCCCAGATCATGGAGCTGCTGAAGAGGCTCCAGGCCGAACGCGACCTGGCGATCATCTGGGTCAGCCACGATCTTGCCGTGGTGGCCGGTGTCGCCGACCGGGCGCTCGTTCTGTACGGCGGCACGGTCGTGGAGAGCGCAACGGTCGACAGGCTGTTCGCCAACCCGCAGCACCCGTACACCCGGGCACTCCTCGACGCCATCCCCGGCACCGACGTTGCCGGGGAACGCCTGGCCCCGATCCCCGGCGCACCGCCGGCGCTCACGGCGGCGCCCGGATCGTGCCCTTTCGTCGAACGCTGCACGTATGCGTTCGCCCGGTGTCGCCACCAGCGTCCTGGTCTGACCGAGGTCGAGTCGAACCACGTCGTCGCCTGCTTCTGGGACATCGATCGTGACCGCCTGCGCGATGGCGTGCCGGTGGCGGCCACCAGGGGCTACCGCCCGTGACAGGAGGCCGGCGGTCTGCGCTGCACACCGTCCGCACCGTCGAACACCAGTGGATCGAACTCGCCGACGGCGCCCGACTGGGCGCCCGGCTGCGTCTGCCCGTCGACCCCGATCCGGGGCCGGTCCCGGCGGTGCTCGAATACCTTCCCTATCGCAAGGACGACGGCACGCTGCTGCGTGACAACCGGCAACACGACTACCTGGCCGCTCGGGGATTCGCCATGGTCCGGGTCGACATCCGGGGCTCGGGTGACAGCGACGGCGCACTGCAGGGCGAGTACCTGGCCACCGAGCTGCACGACGCGCTCGAGGTCATCGACTGGATCAGCCGTCAGCCGTGGTGCAACGGCCGGGTCGGCATCATGGGCATCTCGTGGGGCGGGTTCAACGCCCTGCAGATCGCCGCCCTGCAGCCCCCGGCGTTGGGTGCCGTGGCCGCGGTGGCCGCCACCGATGATCGGTACGCCACCGACGTCCACTACCTCGGCGGCTGCGTGCTGGCGGCCGACATGGCGGGCTGGTCGGCCACCATGGCCTGCTTCAACGCCCGCCCACCCACGCCTCGGGTGATGGCAGCCGACGGGACCGGGCTCGACCGGTGGCGCCAGGCCTGGCTGGAGCGGCTGGAGCAGACGCCGATCTTCGTCCACGACTGGCTCAGCCATCAGCGGCGGGATGAGTTCTGGGAGCACGGCTCGGTGTGCGAGGACTTCTCGGCCATCCGCTGCCCGGTGCTCACCGTCGGCGGGTTGGCCGACGGCTACACCGACACGGTATTCCGTCTGGCCGCCGGGCTCACGGTGCCGTACCGGGCCGTCATCGGGCCGTGGTCCCACAACTATCCGATCGTCGGGGTGCCCGGCCCCAACATCGACTTCCTCGATCAGCTCATCGGCTTCTTCGACCGGTACCTCCGGCCCGGGGGCGAGGGCGATCTAGGCCGTGGCCACGCCGACCCCGACCGCCTGCTCGACGTCTCCACCGCCGAAGCCGACGCGGCGTGGGAGGCGGAGCCGCTGCGCATCCGGGTGCAGGATCACGTGCGACCTGAGCCGTACTACACGGAACGCCCCGGTCGGTGGGTCGCCGAACCGTCGTGGCCGTCGCCGAACGTGGCGGTGCAG
>JBFHME010000079.1:0-15112 GCA_041594435.1 Acidimicrobiales bacterium | reverse complement strand
TTACCGCACCGCCCTTCACACCTTCGACATCACCGACCTGGAGCGCACCGACTACGTGGCCTCGGGCTCGGTCAAGGGCACCTTGCTCAGCCGCTACAGCCTCTCGGAGTACCGCGGCTACCTACGGGTTGCCACCACCGACGGCACCCCGTGGAACTCGGTCGGCTCCGAGAGCTTCGTGACCGTGCTCGACGAACGGGACCGGGAGCTGGTCCCCGTCGGCCAGGTCGGAGGCCTCGGCCGGGGCGAGCGGATCTTCGCCGTCCGCTTCCTCGGCGATCTGGCCTACGTCGTCACCTTCGAGCAGATCGACCCTCTGTATGTCGTCGACCTCTCGGACCCGGCGAATCCAACGGTCGAGGGCGAACTCAAGATCCCGGGCTTCTCGACCTACCTCCACCCGCTCGACGACGGGCTGCTCATGGCCGTGGGCGTCGACGGCGACGCCGAAGGCGCCACCGGCGGCTCGGTGGTCTCGTTGTTCGACGTGTCCGATCCGAGCGATCCCCGGCTCCTCGACAAACTGCCGCTGGCCGGCTTCGCCACCGACGAGACCGACAACGCCTTCGGCCACACCTACAGCCCGGTCGACGGCGACCCCCGCGCCTTCACCTACTGGGATGACACCGCCATCGTTCCCGTCGCATGGTGGCTGTCGCGGGAGTCCGATGGCCAGTGGATGGAGATCAACGGCACCGAGGCCGTCATGGTCACCGTCGACGACGACCGCCTCGTCGAAGTCGACCGGGTCGGTCACCCGATGCGCCGGGAGTGCGAAGGGGAGAACCGAAAGGTGACCTACGTCGAACCGGAGGATCTCGACGCCATCCTTGCCGGATCCTCGACAGCCACCTCCGTGTCGGGTGGCCTCGACCCCGACGCCTCCGATGACGGCGAGACGATCGACCGCGACGACACCGGATCCGACTCGGGGTCCGCTGATGCCGAGGCCTCTTTCGTCGACGACCCCGACGACGAGCCGGTCGTCGAGGAGCCGGCGTCGATCCTGCCCGGACCCGACCAGTACTGCTGGGTCTACTCCCCGGAGATCCTCCGCACCGTCGTTGTCGGCGACATCCTCTACACCGTGGCCCACAACGGCGTCGGTGTCCACGACTTCGACAGTGGTTCCCGTCTGGAGTGGATACCGTTCGAAGGATTGTGAGCGGCGGTACGGCGACATCATTCACACATCCTGATCACGCACGAGCCGATTGTTTGATCGTCGGCGCCGGGTTGGCCGGTCTCACGGCCGCCCGGCGTTTGGCGTCAACCGGGGCCAGCGTGCTCGTGGTCGACAAGGCCAAATCCCCGGGGGGTCGCCTCGCCACCCGCCGCATCGGCCCCGCCCGGCTCGACCACGGGGCCCAGTTCTTCACCGTCCGCAGCGCCGAGTTCGCCGCCGCGGTGGAGACCTGGGTGGAGGATGGCGTGGTCGCCACGTGGGCCCATGGCTTCTCCACCGACGACGGCCACCCCCGCTACCGGGCCATCGGCGGCATGGCCTCCATCGCCAAGTATCTGACCGGCCGGCTCGAGTCGGAGCTGCTGCGTCCACCGGCGCTCGTTGCACGAGCCGAGGCCGGCGCCGTCGTCTCGGCCGGCGACTGCTGGTCCGTCACCTATGCGGCCGGCGGTCGTGAGCCCGACGACGCAACGTCGGTGATTCTGACCCCACCGGTTCCTCAAAGCGTCGAACTGCTCCGCTCCGGCGTGGTGGCCACACCACACCTCGAGGACCTCGCGTCGATCGACTACAACAAGGTGATCGCCATCATGGTCACGCTGGAGCGCCCGCCCGATCTCCCGACGCCCGGCGCGGTTCAGCAACCCGACGATCCCACATTCACGTTCGTGGCCGACAACCAGGCCAAAGGAGTCAGCGAGACACCGGCGGTCACCTTTCACTGTGCCCACGCGCTTTCGGAAAGACTGTGGAGCCTCGACGACGGCAACGTGCTGGCCCACCTCCACACCGACATGCGACGGCACCTCGGCGGGGCCGCCGTGAGCGAGGTGCAGATCAAACGATGGCGTTATGCCGGACCGGTCGAGCCCCGGTCCGAGCCGTGCATGCTGGTGGCCGACACGCCCGGGCCGCTCGTGGTGGCCGGCGACGGCTTCGCCGGCGCCAAGGTCGAGGGCGCGTTCCTGTCCGGCCTGGCGGCCGCCGACGTGGTCCTCGACGCCCTCAGCTGACCACTCGCCGGGTCGAATCAGAAAAAAAGATTCCTCACCGAGCCGGGCGTTCCGGGCGGCCAGGGCAGACCCCGCGTCGCTGATCGTCATCCCGCAGCGGCCTGCTCCGTCGAACCGATCCGCCTGTCTCGCCCGGCTTCGGCGGGATCGCCGGGACGACGCCGATACGACCGGGTGACGCCGCTGTCCGCTGTTTCCCCTGGTAGCGAATTCGTGTCCCAGCTTGTCGACTCGACGCCCTCCGTGGGTGGGCGGGGCCAGGCGCCCGAGCGGCCACCGTCCCCCGACAGCCAGCGCTCTGCAGTGACACGATTCCTGCGGCGCAGCGTTCGACCGGACGAGCCGTCGACGGAGTGAAGACTGGAGAAAACAACCCCTTTACGCGGCCGTCCTCATCGAATAGGTTCGGCGGATGCCGTTCGACGGCAGACGCCAAAAGGGGCTGGGCGCGGTCCTCCGAAGCGGTAACCGATAACTGAAGATGGTATGACAACAACTGAACAGACCTCACGGCTCTTCCGCTTCAGGAAGGTCCGTGACCGCCGCACCTGTTCGCTCGAGGTTCAAGACATCACCGTCACCACCGACGACAACACGGTGGTGCTCGATGGCTTGTCACTCGAACTCGAACCGGGCACCAAAACCTGCATTGTCGGAGACGACGAGACGGCCCAGGCCGTACTTTTGTCGTGCCTGACCGGCGAGACGAAAGTCGCGTCGGGTGCGATCCGTATCCATGGGACCGACCTTCCCGATCTTGATCCCTCCGACGTCGACGACAACATCGCCGTGATTCCCCGAGCGCCGTCGATCCACCACGCGACCATTCGCGAGAACATCACGGCGGGGTTGGACGGGGTCTCCCGCTACCAACTGGATTGGGCCGTCGATCACGCCGGTATCGAGACGTTCGCCCGGTATCTTCCCCTGGGGCTCGACACGGTCGTCAGCGATGGCTCCGGCGATGGTGATGGACCGGCGACGATCGTCTTGTCGGCCGGCCAGCGGCGCCGGCTGGCCCTGGCACAGGCGTTGTTGCGGAATCCGTCGATCCTCGTCCTCGAAGAGCCGACGACCGATCTCGGAGCCGAGGAGGAGCAACGGTTTCTCCGCTCGCTGAACCGCCTCGTGGCCGGACGAACGCTGATCGTCTTCTCCCATCGGCTTGCTCTGGCCCGCAAGGCCGACCGGGTTCTCGTGTTGAGCGACGGCCGTCTGGTCGACTACGACGAAGCCGCGACCAAGGGAACGAAGTGCGACCACTCGCGGCTCTGGGACAACCGCGCTCCCTCCGTCGCCGCTGCGGATGCCGCCCGGGCCTCGGCCCGCCATCGGGCGACCGAGGCACCGGCGACCGTCGACCCCGAACCGACCCGCCCCTCTCCCCCGCCCGTTCGCCGGACGGTCCGGCTCGTGAGACCGGAGCCCAACACGTCGTCGGCGCCCTGGGGCATCGCGGTCGGAGGTGAGATCGCCCCCGGCTACGTGGCTTCCGGGATGCTGGAACGGACCGAGCACACCGATGTCTGGGCCGCCTGGAGCGTGGAGAAGGAAGGACCGGTTCGGATCAAGATCCCCGCCTCCGCGCCTGTGACCTACCACGCCTTCGAGCAGATCCAGCGCGAGTTCCAGATCGTGAAGGGTCTCCGCCATCCGGGCCTGTCGTCGGCCTACCAGGTCGATCTCGACGCCGAAATGCCCTACGCCGTCTTCGAGTTCTTCGACAGCCCGTCGCTCAGCTCACTCATCTCCCGGCAGCGCGCCGGGCTCGAGCCCCTCGACGTGCTCTACATCGGATTCGAGTTGGCCGGCGCACTGAACTACCTCCATCAGCGGGGACGGGTTCACCTCGACCTGCGCACCCGCCATGTGCGCACCAGGGCCGACACCATCGTGATCACGGACTTCACCCACAGCCGACCGGTCGGAACGGCACTGCCGTCGTCGGTCGGCACCGGGAACGGACGACGGGGGGAGCATCGAGCCGTGGCACCCGAACAGCGGGCGGGAGCCATCGCCGACCCCAAGATGGACATCTACTCACTCGGTGCCCTCATGCACCACGCCGCGGCCGGCACGGTGCGGTCCGAGCCAACATCAAATGGCCACCGACTGATCCCGTTCTCGTCGTTGATGGACTCGGCACCCATGTCGCTGACCGACGTCGTCGACAGGATGCTGGCCGACGATCCCGCCGATCGACCGGACGCAGAGGAGGTCTTGACCCGGTTCCGCCGGGTTCTTCCTCAGTCGCTCTATCGACCCCGGATCATCGAGCTGGAACAACGGCCCCATCTCCGACTGGTTGTATCCAACAACTGAGGAGCAGCAAAGGAGACCCGGCACCCGGGGAGGGGGCCGGAATCGAGAACCTAGGTCGCTGTGAACCACCGGGCGATGTCGGATGCAATCTGCTCGGGGGCCTCCAGCGGTCCAAAGTGGGTCAGGTCGGGGTAGCGAAGTCGTACAAGACGCGGGTTGCGCTTCGCCACCTCGACCGCGGCCACCACCACGGGGGTTGTTTCACCACCAACCGCCACAACCATGGGAACGTCCAGAGCTGCCGCTGCGTCATCGGCTCCGGTTCGGTGCTGCTCGAAGGTTTGGGCCTCGTCGGCCGGCGAGCAGGCCAACTCCAACGACCCGTCGGACTGCCGGCGGAAGCCGTTGTCGATGTAGGCATGGAGGCAGCGATCATCGAGTCGATCGAGCGGTGGACGGGAACGGTAACGCTCGTAGACCTCCTCGCGGCTGTCGAACCGTTCCCGGCGCCGACGGGCGGTCTCCGACATCAGCGAACCGTGTGGGGCGGCCGCCCCCTCGTTGGAGGGCGGGAGCGGGAACAGGATCGGTTCGAACGTCCATGCTCGGTGGACCGTTCCCGGCGATCTCGCTTCAGCCAACACGATGACGCCACCGCCGAGCGAATGACCAACAGCACGGATCGGTTCGGACGGTGACAACACCCGGGTCACCGCCAGAAAGTCGTCGACCATCCCGGACCATCGCATGTGGCCGTGCTCGGGAGCGGTGCTCGCTCCGTGGGCCCGGAAGTCAAGAGCGAAACAATGGAAGAGACCGGTCAGGGAATCGGCGAGCGGTTTCCACACCGGGCCGCAGAACCCGGTGGCGTGACAGAACAGCAGCGGCGGGCCGTCGCCGCCGAAATCGTGGACGGCGACCGTGACACCGTCGGTCGACTCGACGAATCGAACGGCGGTTCCAGTCACCGATCGGCCACCGCCGGGTCAAGGCCGAAACCTCGACCGACGGCTCCGGACGGAGCGCCCACCACGTCTGCCGGCACGAAGCCGAACACCTCTCCGTAGAACCACAGTTCGAGTTCGAGCGACGACACGATACTCTCGGCCCGACGGAAGCCGTGGGCTTCACCGTCGAAGGTCACGTAGACGTGATCGACGCCGTTGGCGGCCAGCGCGGCCACCACGGCCTCGGACTGGCTCGGGGGAACCACTCGGTCTTCCGTGCCCTGCATCAGCAGCATCGGGGTGGCGATGGCCTCGGCGTTGTTCACCGGTGACCGGGCCTCGTAACGGTCGATCTCCTCGGGGTACGGGCCGATCAGCCAGTCGAGGTAACGGCTCTCGAACTTGTGGGTGTCGGCGGCCAGCGCCTTCAGGTCGGCGACGCCGTACAGGCTGACGCCGGCGGCGAACCGATCCGACCTGATCAGCGCGGCCAGCACGGTGAGGCCACCGGACGAGCTACCTCGAATCGCCATTCGGTCCCCGTCGACCAGACCCTCCTCGACCAGGTGGACCGCCGCGTTGATGCAATCGTCGACGTCGACATCACCCCAGGTCTCGTGAAGGCGATCGCGGTACTCCTTGCCGAAGCCGGTGGAACCGCCGTAGTTCACATCGACCACGGCGAATCCGCGGCTGGTCCAGTACTGGATCTTCAGGCTGAGCTCGGGGCCGTTGTGTGCCGTCGGTCCGCCGTGGCCGATCACGACCAGTGGTGGCTTCTCGCTCGAGCCGTCATCGGTTCCGGCGGTCGGGACCGTGGCCACCGGGCGGTAGAAGAAGGCGTGCGTGGAGCGACCATCGGAGTCGAACCAGATCGACTCCGGGACCGACAGCCAGTCGGTGTCGACACCGATCGGTGCCGCCGGCCGGATCACCAGCTTCGATCCGGAGTCGACGTTGACACGGCCGATCTCCGGCAGACCGGTCGGCGAGGCGGCAATCAGGTGGACATCGCCCGGAGCCGAGGGGCCGGCAGCCACGATGGAGCCGATGGCGACCGGTGTCGTCGGGCCCAACGTCTCGGCCGAACCGAATCCCGGCACGGGGCGCAGGGTGCCGTCGGGCTCGATCACCGACAGCGAGTCGACGGCATCCCGGGTGACGGCGGCGACCAGTCTTCCATCGGCCAGTTCGACCCAGCGACGGGTTCCGAAGACCCACGCCGGCCCGCCGATCTCGGCGTTCGTCAGGTCGGTCAGCGGACCAGTCGTTCCGTCGCTCCGCCACCAGTGCAGATTCCAGAATCCGGCGGCGTCCGTCGAGTAGACGAGGCGGCCATCGCCCGTCCAGTCGGGCCCACAGACCGAGGCACCGGACGCCACCGTCTCGACATCGCCCACCGACAGCAAACCGTTGTGGTCGACCAGCGGCGCCACCATGAGCGCCGTCTCGTTCCACGGCATGTTCGGATGGTTCCACTGAACCCAGCTGAGATATCGGCCATCAGGCGAGATCCGCGGATCGGACACGAAGTCCGCGCCGGTGACGAGAACGACCGGCCGGCCGTCGGATTCGCCGCCGACGCCGATCGCCACCAGTTCATTGGCCGGTTCGACCGGCTCACCGGGCACCGAGCCGTGCGACTCCCGCACGCAGACCACCCGCGACCCGTCGGGATGTTCCCGGCCGTCGGCGAAACGCCACTCCCCGCCCTGGGGAGCCTCCGCCGAGACCCGCTGTGGTGCGGGCCCGCCTTCCACGGGACCGTCGATCGGGATCCGGTACACGGCCTGGTCGTCGGCCTGGACGAAGTAGACGTGATCGCGACCGAACCACCACGATCCTCCGCCGTATTCGTGAACCCGGGACCGCGCCGACCACGGCGGCGGCAGGCGGTCGCCGCCGGCGACCGACACCAGGACCGAGCGGCCCTGCTCGGCCGGACGCATTTCCTGCCACCAGACGTCGTCGCCGGTGACGGCCAGGGCTTCGAGCCGGACGCCTCCGGCCGCCACCAGCTCGGCCGAGATGGGCGACGGCCAGGACCCGCATCGGCCCGTCGGACCCGCTACATCGGTCGACGGATCAGCCATGCCGGTCCCCTCTCCGGCGCTCAGGCCGAGGCCAGGTAGTCGCCCAGACGCTGCAGGCCGGCCCCCAGGTCGTCGTCGCCCAGCGCAAACGAGAAGCGAACGTAGCCGGGGCTGCCGAACGCCTCACCGGGCACAAACGCCACCTTGGCCTGCTCCAGCGCGAGATCGGCGAGCTGCAGGGTGGATTCGATCGTCGTTCCCCCGACGGTCTCACCGATCAGCCCCTCGAACGAGGGGAACGCATAGAACGCCCCTTCCGGCGGCAGGCATTCGACACCCCGCATCTCCGACAACAGGGCGTGCATGGCCTTGCGCCGGCGGTCGAAGGCATCACGCATGGCGTGCACCGCGGTCAGGTCGCCCGACACGGCGGCCAGTGCCGCCTGCTGGGACACGTTGGCCACATTGGAGGTCTGGTGCGACTGGAGGCTGGTGAGTGCCTTGGCCATGTCTGCAGGAGCGATGATCCAGCCGACCCGCCACCCGGTCATCGCGTAGGTCTTGGCCACACCGTTCACCACGATGCACCGTTCGGCGATCTCGGGGGCCACGGTGGCGATCGAGTGGAACTCGTTGTCGTCGTAGACCAGGTGCTCGTAGATCTCGTCGGTGAGCACCCAGATGCCGTGCTCGGCGGCCCAGCGGCCGATGGCCTCGATCTGATCGCGGCTGTAGACCGCCCCCGACGGGTTGGACGGGCTCACGAAGATCAGCGCCTTGGTGCGGTCGGTGCGCGCCGCCTCCAGGTCCGCCACGGACGCTTTGAAGCCGGTCTGGATGCTGGTCTGGACCGGAACCGGCACCCCGCCGGCAAGGGCAACGGGTTCGGGGTAGGTGGTCCAATACGGGGTGGGGATGAGCACCTCGTCGCCCTCGTCGACCACACCGGCGATGGCGTTGAACACGGCGTGCTTGCCGCCGTTGGTGACGACGATCTGAGCCGGGTCGACCTCATAGCCGGAGTCTCGGAGCGTCTTGACCGCAATGGCCTCCTTCAGCTCGGGAAGACCGCCGGCCGGTGTGTAACGGTGATTCTTCGGATCCCGGCAGGCGGCCACGGCGGCTTCGACGATGTAGTCGGGGGTTTCGAAGTCGGGCTCGCCGGCGCCGAAACCGACGACCGGCTCCCCGGCCGCCTTCAGTGCCTTGGCCTTGTTGGTGACGGCCAGCGTCGCCGAGGGGGCGATTGCGGCGACTCGGGAAGAAATGCGACCAGCGGCCATGGCTTCGACTCCAGTGGTTCGGGCGGGTTCAGTCACCCCACAGGGTATTGCCAACGACCGCCGGCCGTGCGGGGTCAGCTCTCGGCCGAATCCGCTGACAGCTCCTCGAGGTTGAGAGCGGCCGAGTTCATGCAGAACCGATCACCGGTCGGCTGGGGCCCGTCGGGGAAGACATGGCCGAGATGGGCACCGCACGTGGCGCATTTGACCTCGGTTCGGATCATGCCGTGCGAACGGTCCGTTTCGGTGGTCACCGCATCGGGGCTGATCGGCTGGTAGAAACTCGGCCACCCCGAGCCCGACTCGTATTTCGTCTCGCTGGAGAACAGCGGCTCCTCACAGACGACACAGTTGTAGACGCCCGGGGTTTTGGTGTTGGCGTAGATGCCGGTGAACGCACGCTCGGTTCCGGCGTTCTGCGTGACCTCGAACTGCTCGGGGGTCAGGCGATCGCGGAGCTCGTCTTCGGTGAAGGTCTTCTTGGCCATAACTGCCTTTCAGGATAACGATGAACGGGACCCGACCCGCCCAACGGCTGGTCTGGGCGGTGGTCCCTCGACCCAGCATCAGAAACACCACGTCCTCGGTTGCGATTCCCGTGTTCGTCGGAGTTCAGGACACGGAGTCCTCCGTTCGTCCTCGAGGCCGGTGGTCGGGTCGTCAACGGCGCAGATCAAGGGGGGCTCGAAGTGACGGAGGTGTTTTATGCTAACCAGTTGCAGGAGTCACCCAACGAGAGGACACCCGAGATGCCCATCACCGGCGTTCACACACTGCTCTACTCAACACAACCAGAGGTGTTGCGGACACTCCTCGTCGACATCCTCGGTCTCGGACACGTCGACGACGGTCAGGATCAGGGGTGGTTGATCTTCCGGCTGCCCCCAGCCGAACTCGGGGTTCATCCGGGTGACACACCTGCACACGAGATCTCCCTCATGTGTGACGACCTCGAGCAGACGATGGGGGAGCTACGGGCCAAGGGGGTCGAGTTCGAAGACGAACCGTCCGATGAGGGTTGGGGCGTCGCCGTGCCGATGCTGCTCCCGGGGGGCGTGGAGATGCTGCTGTACGAACCCCGCCACAACACAGCGATCTGACCATGACCCGGGAACGGTCACAGAACGCCGCCAAGCAGGTGTCGTCGGTTCCCCGGGAAGCGTTGCGGTGGATCAGGAAACCCGGCGGGCGTCCTCGACGAGATTGATGTCGTAGAGGACCTGATCGAGCAGGTTCCCCGCCTCGATCGGCGCGAACCGTTGCGGGTTCTCCGGCGTGATGCACGACGGCACCGGCGACAGAATCGTCCAGGGTGTCGGATGGCAGAACTGCACCACCGAATAGCGGTCACCCGGCTGATCGGGATCGGCCACCACCCGGTGGATCCCCTGGGGAATCACACCGTTGGTGAGATGTTCGAGCATGATGCCGGTGTTGATGATCACTCCGTTGTCGGGCGGGATGGCGTCGACCCAGCCGTCGTCGGTCTTCACCTGCAGACCGCGGCTGGTGGCTCGGGGCAGTGCCGTGATGAGGTTGATGTCACCGTGCTCGGCGGCCCAGACGTGGTCCTCGCCGGGAGCGAGGTCCATCGACGGATAGTGGATGGCCCGGGTCAGCGTGGTTCCGTTGGTGATCATCTGGTCGAAAAACGACTCGTGGCAGCCGATGCCGACGGCAATGACCCGCAGGAAGCGGCGCTGCAGATCCAGCACTCGATCGTAGAAGTGGGTCAACACCTTGGTGATACCCGGCACCTGATCCTCGGGGAGGTGCGGACCGAGGTAGCGGTGCGGATACAGCTTCTGGAGCGGGTGGCCCGATGGGATGTCGGCCCCCCAGTTCAGCATCTCCTTCCAGTCCGGCGTGTCGCTGATGGCCGCCGTCTCCACCAGGAGCCCGGTGTATCCGGCCTGACCGTGCGATCCGGGAACCACCGCCTCCGCCTTCTCCTCGGGCGGCAGACCGAAGAACTGCTCGAGCATGCCGTAGGCCTCATCGAGCATCGTGGGGCTCAGATCGTGGCTCGTGTAGACGAAGCCGGTGGCCAAGCTGGATCGAACGGCGTCTACCACCGCCTCGCGTTGGGCGTCCGTGCCGCCTTCGAAGGCCAGGAGGTCGACGTCGAGGATGCCGCTCATGGGCCCAATCGTAGCTTTTCAGCCGATTCGACCGGCGATCGCGGGGATCATGACGATGACCAGCACCGCCACCGCCGCGGTCAGGATCACGATCATGGCGGCCCGCTCCCAGGTGAGCCTGGCGCGAAGCACGAGGATCCACTCGGGGATCGCCGATGTCGGTTCCACCAGGGGCCTGCACCCCTCGGGCGGCTCGACCTGCAACACGCTGCGCCGCGAACCGCCACTCCGGCTGGAGGTACGGAGGCGGGAGGATCGATAGGACTCACCGGCCGCCGGCGGTCGCGGGCGTCGCGGTGTTCCCGATTGGGTGGCTCGGTGACTCGGTGGGGGGTAGGACATGACAAGACCCATGGTGGGATCCCGATCAGGATCCCACCATGGGTCAAGTCTCGGCCTCCAACCGGGCCGTTCGGCTCAGAGCCAGTTGGGTCCGGTGGACGGGTTGTCGCCGTCTCCTACGACTCGGTGATGGTGACCGATTCGATGACGACGTCGGTCTTAGGGCGATCGCCGGGACCGGTCGGCACCTTCTCCATGGCGTCGACGACATCGAGACCTTTCACCACTTTGCCGAACAGCGAGTACTGGGGCGGGAGGCCCATGCCGCTCGGACCGCTGATGATGAAGAACTGGCTGCCGTTGGTGTTGGGACCGGCGTTCGCCATGGCCAGGGAGCCGAGTTCGTAGCGACCGGGCTTGGGCAGCTCGTCGGCGAACCGGTAGCCGGGGCCACCTCGTCCGGAACCCTCCGGGCACCCTCCCTGGCACACGAACCCCTGGATGATCCGATGGAAGACGAGGCCGTCGTAGTAGTGGTAGCGGGCCAGGCTCACGAAGTTGTTGACCGTCTTGGGTGCGGCGACCGGGTCGAGCGCAATGGTCAGGTCGCCCATGCTGGTCACCATCTCGGCGGTATAGGTCTTCGACGGGTCGATGCACATTCCGAACTCGCCGTCGAAGGTGGTCTGGCGAGGGCTTGATCCGTCAACTGAGGGGCACTCGGGCACGAAAATCTCCTTGGGTCGCGTCGGACGCTTACCCTAACGGCTGACTCCCCGAATCCCCGCCCGACCACTCCGCTCGCACCCGGCGGCGGGGTGCGCCTACTCCCCGGTGTACTCGGCGATGTACGGGAGGTTGCGGTACTTCTGGCGGGCATCGAGCCCGTACCCGACCACGAAAGCCGGGGGCAGGCTGAAGCCCACGTAGTCGATGTCGAGGTCGTCGTTGTGTTCGCCCTGGCGGAGCAGCAGCGTACAGGTCCGCACGCTGGCCGGCTGCTTCGCTTCGAGATAGGCGATCAGGTAGCGCAGGGTCAAGCCGGAGTCGACGATGTCCTCCACCAACACGATGTGACGGCCGGCGACCTCGTGGTCGAGGTCCTTCAGGATCTTGACCACACCGGTGCTCGTCGTCTCCTCGCCGTAGGACGAAACGGCCAGGAAGTCGATTTCGACCGGCCCGCCGATGGCGCGCATGAGATCGGCGATGAAGATCACGCTGCCCTTCAACACGCCGACCAGCAAGGGGATCTCGCCGGCCAGGTCGGCGGTGATCTGTGCGCCGATCTCATGGGTGCGCTGCACGATCTCGGCTTCGGTGACCAGCACCTCCCCCACCTCGTCGACGGGAGGGTACGGTACCGGATCCGCCGCCGTCCCGGCTGCCTCGGGTTCGCTCCCGGGCGCGTCGTCAGCCACGCTCAGCGGCCGGTGAAACCGGCGTTGCCCGGGCCTGATTCGAGGAAACTGGTGATGCCGATCACGGCGTCGTCGGTCTGGAAGCAGTTGACGAACTCGTTCTGCTCGACATCGAGCGCGGCAGCGATGGTGAGGTCGGCCCCGTTCTGGATGGCCCATTTCGCATTGGCGAGCGATGCCGGTCCGGTGGCGAACTGCGCCGCCACCTCGAGGGCTCGATCGAAGACCTCGTCGTCGGGATGTACGGCCGACACCAGGCCGATCTCCAGGGCTTCGGCGGCGGGGATCATACGACCGCTGTAGTTCAGCTCCTTCGACTTGGTCATACCGACGAGCCGGGTGAGCCGCTGCGTGCCACCGGCACCAGGAATCAGACCGAGCAGAACCTCGGGCTGGCCGAATTGAGCCGACTCACCGCAGATCCGAAAATCGGTGGTCATCGCCAGTTCGCAGCCACCACCGAGGGCGAAGCCGTTCACGGCGGCAACCGTGATCTGCGGGAGCCGCTCAAGCGCGTTGTAGGCGTCGTTCATGACGGCAACGAGCGGGGACGGGTCCCGGTGCCCCTCGTTGGTCGGGAACTCCGAGATGTCGGCGCCGGCGGCGAAGAAGCGGGGACCGCCCCAGAGCACGGCGGCTCGCACGTCTCGACGGTCGGCCAGTTCGGCCACCACCTCGCCGAGCTCGGTGCACAAGTGTCGATTGAGGGCGTTGACCTTGGGCCGATCCAGGCGGATGACGGCGACACCGTCGACCGATGAATCCTCCAGACGAACGAACTCTCCCACGGGGCCTCCCTGATCCGAAACGAACTTCGTCGAGACTAGCCGCTCATCGTCACGGCGGTCGAGCCGTTGGTCACGCCAGGGTAAGGAGCCGCTACCGATGCATTACTAGGATGGATCCCGTGGTCCAGCAACTCCGAGAACTGCAGGTACGCCGGCTCGACGGAGGCTCGTTCGATGCGTTCGTCATCGGCGGAGGTATCAACGGTGCGGTAAGCGCCGCTGCGCTGGCCGGGAGAGGCCTGTCGGTCGGCCTGGCCGAGCAGGGTGACTTCGGAGGCTTCACCAGTCAGGAATCGTCCAACCTCGTCTGGGGCGGCTTCACCTACCTCAAGAACTACGAGATCCCCCTCGTCTACAAACTCAGCCGTTCACGGAACAAGCTGATGGACGCCTATCCCACCGTCGTGAGCGAGCTCCCGTTCTTCGCCACGCTCGACGCCTCGTCGCCGTTCCCGTCCTGGCTCGCCGGCGTCGGCAGCTTCGCCTACTGGGGCTTGGGGCTGGCTCAGACCCGACCGCCGCGCTTCCACCGTACCTCGAAGATCAACAGGATCGAGCCGATCGTCAACACCGCCACGGCTGAGGGGGCGATCGAGTACGCCGACGGCTACCTGAAAGACAACGATGCCCGCTTCGTGTGGATGTTCATCCGCTCGGCCCTGGATCTCGGGGCCAGCGCGGCCAACTACGTCACCGTCACGGGGGCTCGGCAGGAACCAGGCGGCGGCTGGAGCCTCGACCTGCGGGAGACCACGACCGGCCGGATGCTCCAGGCTCGGTCGAAGATCCTGATCAACGCCGCCGGGCCTCTGAGCAACAAACTCAATCGTGATCTCGGGATCACCACCAAACACAAGGTGGTGTTCTCGAAGGGAATCCACCTGGTCGTACCCCAGTTGACGGCAAGCGAGCGGGTCCTGGCCTTTTTCGATGACACCCAGCGTCTGTTCTACGTCATCCCGATGGCTCACCGGTCGGTCATCGGAACCACCGACACCCGCACCGACAATCCGCGGGAACCGATCACCGACGAGGACCGGAGCTTCCTGCTCGAACAGATCAACGCACGCCTCAACCTTGCTCAGCCGCTCACCACCGACGACATCATCGCCGAGCGCAACGGTGTTCGGCCGCTGGTGGTCAAGCGGGGGGAAGATGACCACGAGGAAACCGATTGGACCGCCCTCAGCCGTAAACACGAGATCGAGTTCGATCGCAGTCATCAGGTTGTGACCATCTTCGGCGGCAAGCTCACCGACTGCTTGAACGTCGGTGAGGAGGTCGTCGAAGCGGCGGAGAAGCTCGGCCTCGAACCGGGGCCCGAGCAGAGCTGGTACGGCGAACCCTCCGCCGCCGAGCGCGAGGTCTTCGAGCAGGCGGCGGCGTCGGTCGGTTTGGACCGCCCACCCGAGGTCGAACGGGCCGAATCGATGGCCGAGGTGCTGTGGCGACGGCACGGGCTCGCCGCCCATGACGTCATCGAGGCCATCAGAAATGATCCCGAACTGGCCGAGCCGATCATGGCCGAGTCCGACGTGCTCGCCGCCGAGGTGCCGGTCTACCTCGATCGGGAGATGATCGTGAACATCGACGACCTGCTGCGCCGACGCACCAAGCTCGCGCTGATCCACTCGGAGGAGAAGCTGGCCGCAGAGCCTGGTATCACCGAGATCGGGCGCAGGATTCTCGACCTCGGCTGACCGCACTCCCCTCCCGAACTTTTGTGGGTTGGTGACCCCTCTGACGGGTCACCAAC
>JBFHME010000078.1:0-15114 GCA_041594435.1 Acidimicrobiales bacterium | reverse complement strand
TCACGAAACCGTCGCAGGTGATCCCTTCGAATTCAGGGCAGGTGGTGTCCTGAGCGCTGGCTGGGGTCGTCGTGAAGAACAGGCCCAAGCACAGGAGCGTGAGGGCCGGGACTCGGCGGTGACAGCGACGCATGCTCAGAAGCTAGCCCGTCGGCCGGGCAGGGAATGGCGTGACAGTGTGACGTCGTCGAGCACATCGAGGTCGATGTCGACGCCGATCCCCGGCGCCTCGGGCACCGTGAGGTTGCCGTCTGTGAGCTCCCATGCAGGGATCGTGAGATCCCGCTCCCAATAGCGGTTCGAGGCAGACAAATCCGCCGGGAAGCTGAAACCGGGCAGTCGAGCGACGGCGAGGGCGGCGGCCCGGCCGATACCGGTCTCCAGCAGGCCGCCGACAACCAGCCCGATCCCTGCCGACTCGGCCAGATCGTGCAGCTCAACGGCTTTGCCCAAGCCGCCAAGACGAGCGGGTTTGATGTTGACCACGTCACAGGCGGCGGCGGCGATCGCGGCGCGCAGGGTGGGGAGCCCGGTGACGGATTCATCGAGACAAATGGGGGTGGAAAAGTCTGAGCGGAGTCGTGCGAAGGCGCTCCACTCGGTCTTGGGTGCGAACGGCTGCTCCAGGTAGAGCAAACCCATCTCGTCGAGTGCGGAGGGAACTGCCGCCGGGGTATACGACCCGTTGGCATCGGCGCAGATGAGAGCCCCGGGATGCCGGGAGCGAAGCTCGGTGAGCGGTTCGATATCGAAGCCCGGCCCGATCTTTACTTTGAGCTTGCGGTAGCCCTCCCGGATCCGCTCCTCTCCCTCGGCGATAGTCCCGGCGACATCACCGAAGTGGGCTACCACGGCACCGGATGCGACGGCACCGGCGGTCCCGCCCAAGACCCCCGTGAGGGGGAGCCCGCGCTGCTTTGCCTGCAGATCGAGCTCGGCGGTGCTGCGGGCCGAAAGAGCCATGGGGTTGGAGTGGGTCACCGGAGCCCCGGTCAGGCTGGCCAAAGCCGTTTCCGTCGTCTCACGGGAGTAGCCGGGCAGCTCTACGAACTCGCCCCATCCCGACAGACCGCCGTGGCTGACCTCGACGATGATTCCGCGGCGATGGGTCAGCGTGTGGGCGGCTGCCTGATAGCGGGCCAGCAGCGGGATCTCGACGACAAAGGCTTCAGCCGACATGAGCGGAGGTTATTGCGGCGGCAAAAAGCACCCCGGTGCGTCCGGAGTGCTTCTTGCCAGAGATTGATCGAGGCTCAGAAGCCGTTGTCTGCCAGCCACTCCTTGGCGAGCGTGTCGGCGTCCTCGGCGTCGAGGCTGAACCGCTTGTTGAGTTCGGATAGCTCGGCAGTCGTGATCTTTGATGCCACATCGTTCAGCAGATCGGGCAGGTCGCTGTCGTACTCGTCGAGCACGGCGGTCCGAATCACCGGCACGATGTTCTCGGCCGGCTGCAACAGCTTGTCGTCCTCGAGCAGCACGTACCCCTTGGCGGCAATCACGCCGTCCGAAGTGAACAGGAGGCCGACATCGATCTCACCGCCGTCCAGCGCCGCGACCGTCAGCGGGCCGCCGACGTCGAGCGGCTGGAACGACGCAAACTCGAGGCCGTACACATCGGTGAGCCCGATGAGGCAGAACTCGCGCTCAGGGCACTCGGGGGGCCCTCCGAGGACGAGGTTGCCGTTCTGGGCCGCCAGATCGCTCACCTTGCTGAGACCGTACAGCTCGGCGGTGTCGGCCGTGACTACGAATCCGTTCTTGTCCTGGGCGGGCGCATAGTCGAGAACGGTGATGCCCTTCGGCTCCAGATTTGCGACGAGATCGGCGTGGGTCTGGTCCGAATCGGTGCTCGAGGTCCCGCCCTCGAACGTGAGCAAGGTCCCGGTGTACTCGGCCATGAGATCGATCTCACCGGACTTCAGCGCCGGGTTGACCACCTCTCGCGAGCCCAATTGAAACTTGGTTTCCACCGGGTATCCGGCATTCTCGAGGGCCTGAGCAAAGATCTCGCCCAGAATCTCCTGCTCGGCGAAGTTCGTGGCACCGACAACGATGGTCGGTCCTTCTGTGTCTGAGCTCTCACCCGACCCGCAGGCGGCTGCCACGAGGGCCAGTGCTGCCAGGGTCGCCCCGAGGGCTCGATTGCGGAACATCTTCCGCATGGGTTTCTCCCTTCCGATCGTACATGACGAAACCGCCGATAGGCGGCGTCAAGGACAACACCCTAGGGCGGGCAATATTCCTATGCAGGGAGACCGGCCTGCACGGGCACAGCCACCGCCGACTCCTCGAGGCCGGTGTCGGCGAGCTGGAGGGGCCGCGGAACAACCCGGCGCTCAATGAGCCCGAACAAGGTCTCGGTGAGAATGGCGAGAAGAGCAACCAGCAGTGCCCCGGCGAAGATCTGGACGTTGTCCTGGACGGCGAAGCCGTCGACGATGAAGCGTCCCAGGCCGCGGTACGCCACCAGAGCAGCCAGCGGAGAAGTCGCCACAACCTGCACAGCCGAGATGCGAAGGCCGGTGATGATCACCGGGGACGCCAGCGGCACTTCGACGGAGCGAAGGATCTTCCCCTCTTTGAGCCCCATTCCCCGGGCCGCTTCCACCGTGCCCGGGTCGACTTCACGAATTCCGATGTAGGTGTTGGTGAAGATCGGCGGCAAAGCCAGGGCGAACAACGCAATCAGCGCCGGGAAGAATCCGAGGCCCGATCCGAAGATCGGCACGCCGTCGGGGATGTTGCGGGCGATGCGGATGGTGATCGGCAGCGCCAAGGCGATGATGCCGAAGGACGGCAGGGCCCGGCCGATGTTGACCACTGCGACCGCGGAGACCCCGAACCGGCGGTAGTGGCCGAGGACGGCTCCGAGTGGCACTGCGATGACCGCTGCGGACAACGTGGCCAATCCCGACAGGCGAATCGTGTTCCAGGTCCGCCACAGGTACCCGTCCTCGCCGGACCAGTTCTCGGTGAACCAAACCACCACATCGCCGAGGAAGCTGATCACGCCTTCGCTCCCTGCCGTCGCGACCACGGCGTGAGCAGTCGTTCGACGCCCAGCAACGCCAGGTCGAGTGTCACCGCCAGCATCACCGACAACAGGGTCCCGAGCACGATCTCGGTGGAGAAGAACCGGTTGAGGCCGCGGAGAATGAAGAAACCAACCCCGCCCTGGCCGATGAGAGCGGTGACCGTGACCAAGCCGATCGTTGTGACCCCCGCTATCCGGAGGCCGGCGATGATCACCGGCAGCGCCAGCGGAAGCTCGATCTCGAGGAACAGCCGGCGGCGCGTGTACCCCATGCCGGTGGCGGCTTCCTTGACGGCCGGATCGACTCCGTCGATGCCTGCGACGATGTTCCGAATCAGGATGAGCAACGTGTAGCTGACGAGCCCGATCTCTGCGGTCAGAACGGTGAAGCCGGTGATCGGCACGAGGAAGGCGAACAGGGCCAGCGAGGGGATCGAGTAGGCCACGCCGGTGATCCAGGTGATGGGTGCATACGTGCGGCGCCACCGAATCGCCAGCGTGCTGAGCACCAGCGACAAGGCGAGTCCCACCCCGAGGGCGATGCCCGTGAGCACGAGGTGCTCGGCGACCTTCTCCCAGATGAGATCGAGGTGCCCCCAGATCCAATCCCAGCGGATGAAAGGATCACCGGTTTGGGTCTGGGCGATCATTCGATGAGGTGCCTGGTGATCTGCTCGATGCTGAGCATGCCCAGATAGCGGTCGCCGTCGTCGACGACCGCGACCCCCGTGTGCGAGCTCACCACCGAGTCCAATGCCTCCCGCAGCGACTGGGTTGCCGAGAGCCGCACCGAGAACGGACGCGGTTCGAGCTCCCCGGCGGTTCCGGTCACCTCGTTGCCCCACACCCACCCGAGGAGGCGGGTTTGTGAGCCGACGCCCACCCAGTCGACGCCGTGCTCCTTCATCGTGGCCTCGACCTCCACCCGGGTCGCCGACGGCTCGACAACCGGCCCGCGTTGAAGATCGACTTGGGTGATGGCCGTCAACGACAATCGTTTCAAGCTGCGATCGCTGCCGAGGAACTCCTCAACGAACCTGTCGGCCGGAGCCCGCAGAATCTCGGCCGGTGAGGCATATTGCTCGAGAATCCCCCCGACATTGAGGATGGCGACCCGATCTCCCAGCTTGATGGCCTCGTCGATGTCGTGGGTCACGAACACGATGGTCTTGCGAACCCTCCGCTGTAAGTCGAGCAGCTCGTCCTGCAGCCGGCTGCGCACGATGGGGTCGACGGCCCCGAACGGCTCGTCCATCAACAACACCGGCGGATCGGCCGCCAGCGCACGGGCCACTCCGACGCGCTGTTGCTGGCCTCCTGAGAGCTCGGCAGGATACCGGTCCTTCATCTCGCGCTCGAGGCCGACCAGATCGATGAGCTCGTCGACCCGCTGGTGAATCTTCGGCTTGTCCCATCCGAGGAGCCCGGGCACGGTGGCGATGTTCTCGGCGATCGTCCGGTGCGGGAAGAGGCCGATGCGCTGGATCACGTAACCGATGCCCTGGCGGAGCTCCGGGGCTTCCAAGCTGGTGATGTCGTTTCCCGCCACCTCGATGGTGCCGCTGGTCGCCTCGACCAGCCGGTTGATCATCTTCAGCGTTGTGGTCTTGCCGCACCCGGAGGGGCCGACGAACACGACGATCTCACCCTCGGCGATGTCGAGGCTCAGCTCGGCAACGGCCGGGAGCCGTTGGCCGGGGAACGTCTTGGAGACGCCCTGGAGGCGGATCATTGGCTGGGACATCGCCGCGCAGCCTAAAGCAATGAGCGGGTTGCAGGCTCAGAGAATCCCGGGTCTCAGCCGGATTGCGGCCCGCCGAAAGGCAGTTACAGGCCGAGGGCGGAGCGAAGCTCGTCCACCCGGTTGGTCTCCTCCCAGGGGAACCCGTCGCGCCCAAAATGCCCGTACGCAGCCGTGCGCCGGTAGATCGGGCGCCGCAGATCGAGATCCCGCAGGATGGCGGCAGGCCTGAGGTCGAAGATCTCTCTGATCGCCTTCTCGATGTTCTCGGGATCGGCGTTCTCGCTGCCGAACGTCTCGACCATGATCGAAATGGGGTGGGCGACGCCGATGGCATAGGCCACCTGCAGCTCGCAGCGGTCGGCGGCGCCGGATGCGACGATGTTCTTGGCAACCCAGCGGGTGGCGTACGCCCCGGAGCGATCCACCTTGGAAGGGTCCTTGCCGGAGAAGGCGCCGCCGCCGTGGCGGGCGGATCCGCCGTAGGTGTCGACGATTATCTTGCGGCCGGTGAGGCCGGCATCTCCCACCGGCCCGCCGATGACGAAGCGCCCGGTCGGGTTGACGATGACGTCGAAAGGATCGTTGGCAAATTCCTCGGGAACGACCGGCTTGATCACGTGCTCGATCAGGTCCTCACGGATGGTGGTGTCGCGGTCGAACCCTTCGTCGTGCTGGGTTGAGATGAGAACCGTCCGGAGACGCACCGGCCGGTCTCCGTCGTAGTCGAAGGTCACCTGAGTCTTGCCGTCCGGTCGCAGATAGCCGATGGTGCCATCCTTGCGGACCGCCGCCAGGCGTTCGGCCAGGCGGTGGGCTACATGGATCGGCAGGGGCATCAGCTCATCGGTCTCGGACGATGCGTATCCGAACATCATGCCCTGGTCGCCGGCACCCTGGCGGTCCAGATCGTCCTCGGTCAGCGCCGCGCCGGAGCGCACCTCCTCGGAGGAATCGACGCCCTGGGCGATATCGGGGGACTGCTCGTCGAGGGAGACCATGACACCGCACGTGGCGCCGTCGAAGCCGTAGTCCTCCCGGTCGTATCCGATGTCCTTGATTGTCTCGCGGGTGATGGTGGCGATGTCGACGTAGGCATCGGTGGTTATCTCGCCCGCCACCAGCACGAGGCCGGTGGTGAGCATCGTCTCGCAGGCGACGCGGCTGGCCGGGTCCTGGGCCAGAATCGCGTCCAGGATGGCGTCTGAGATCTGGTCTGCCATTTTGTCCGGGTGGCCCTCGGTTACGGACTCCGACGTGAATGTCCGTGAGCTTGCCATGGGTCTCTCCAGTCGCTGCGATGCCATTGCCTGCTGCAACAGCGTAGGCGCGATTCGAGCGCTGTGGTTCGCCTCAGGCGATTGGAGGAGGCTCGTCGCGCTTGTTGCGGCGACGCCAGAAGGCGAAGAAGGGGATGTTGTTGGCGCTCAGCACCCACACCATCACGACGGCGAGCATCGTGAGCGGCAACAGGAGTGCCCGGAGCGTTTCGATCGAGGCGCTGGCGGCGAGGTTGAGCCCGATGGAGGGGGAGATGACGGGGCGGGCGGTCAGCGGCGGCGCCCCCGGGCCGGTTCCCTGCTGGGGAAGATCGGGTGCGATTTCCGGGTCGATGGTCGGGGGCAGCTGTGCGGGCGCGGTCGATTCGACGGTCACGATCGCCGGTGCGCACAGTTCGGCGTCACACGCCTCGTACCGGAACGAGTCGATTCCAACGAACCCGGGGTCGGGCTCGTATCGGACGATGCCGTCGGCGGTCAACGTGGCCGTTCCCCCGCTGGGAAAGGTGAGGAGATGGGCGGTGAGCTGGTCGCCGTCGACGTCGAGGTCGTTTGCCAGCAAATCGAGCTCCAGGGGCCGGCCACCATCGGATCGGATGTCGTCGTTCTGCGCCACGGGTGCATCGTTTACAGGAATGACGGTCACGGTCACGAGAGCCGAGGAGCTCACACCGGCCAGGTTGGTTGCCACGTATGCGAACGTGTCGGGGCCGTTGTAGTCGGCGACCGGGGAGTATCGGATGGTCCCGTCCGCTTCCAATGCCACCGAGCCGTGAGCGGCGTTCCCCACCGACTGCACGGCCACCTCGGGGTCGTCGTTGGCGAGGACGTCGATTCCGACGCTCTCGTCTTCGAGTACTGCGGCAGTGTCGGGGGCTACCGCCGGCGCCCCGGAGGCGGGAGCAACGCTGATCGTGACGACCCCCGAGTCGGTGCCACCGTTCCCGTCGCCGGCGGTGTAGGCAAAGGCATCGAGCCCGGCGAAGCCCGCGTCCGGTGTGTACGTGACCGTTCCGTCGGCGTTCGGTGTGGCCGTGCCCCGGGCAGGGGACCCGACCGTCAGCAGGGAGAGCTCGTCGCCGTCCGGGTCGCCGTCATTGACCAGTACGTCGATGACCACCGGCGTGTCCGGCCCGGTGGCAGCGAAATCGTCGACGGCGGCAGGTTGCCGGTTGGTCGCCGAAACGGTCACCGCCACGGTCGCCGTGTCGCGGGCGCCGGACGGGTCGGTGATGTCATAGGAGAAGGTGTCGGTGCCGACAAAGCCCGGGTTGGGAACGTATTCGATCGACGCGGATCCGGCTATCGAAGCGGTGCCGTTGGCAGGCGATCCGGCGGCGGCCACCGTCACCGGATCCCCATCGGGGTCGGTGTCGTTGGCGGTCACCGCAATGGTCACCTCCGTATCGCGGAACGTGCCGGCCGAATCGTCGACGGCGGCGGGTGGGTCGTTCACAGCGGTCACGGTGACGCCGACCACCCCGGTGGCAATGCCCCCGGCTCCGTCCGAAATCGTATAGGTGAAGAGGTCCGAGCCCGAGAAGTCGGGGTCGGGCACATAGCTGACGTCGCCTCCGGCCAGGCTCACGGCTCCGTGGGATGCGTTGCCCACCGACTGCAAGGAGATCGGGTCCCCGTCCGGGTCCGAATCGTTTGCCAATACGGCAATCGCCACCGAGGTGTCCTCCGGGGTGGTGGCCGAGTCGGAGGCGGCGGTGGGGGGATCGTTCGCCGGGTTGACGGTGACGAAGACGGTGGCGGTGTCGGTGAACCCGTCGGCTTCGATGTCGTACGTGAAGCTGTCAGAGCCTGAATAATTGGGGTCCGGCTGGTAGCGAATGATCGAGCCGATGATGGAGGCCGTCCCGTTCGGCGGCGTTGACACTCCCGTTATCGCCAGGGGAGAGCCGTCGGTCGCGTCATTGGACAGCACCGGGATATCTACGGCGGTGTCTTCGGCCGCCACCGCCGCGTCGTCGTTGGCCGTCACTGCGGCCCACGCCGGGAGTGCTGCCAACAACAGGACGACGAACGATACGACCGCAGCTGAAACACTGCGGACGGCAGAACGAACCGGCCATTGCATGCGTGTTGTATCGGTTGAATCGGAGCCGTTCTTGTGCCCTTCTTGCCGCTCAATATGGCGGGGGAGCGGGCCGATAACTCGTGAGGTCTAGCGATTGGAACACGTGGCGGCGAGTGCAGCGACGAAGTTGAAAGCGGCCGTGATTACCGGGGGCATCGTCATCGCGGTGCTCCTGATTGCGGTCTCTGCGGTCTTTGCCAACGCGTACGGCGCCCGTCGTGCCAGTGAGACCGCCGTCGCTCTCCATCAAGCCGAAACCCTGCTGAGCGCCTCCGCCATCCTCCGCACCCAGGTAGGACAGTCTCTGCTGATCTCCACCTACGTCTCAGCGGAGCCGACTGCCGATGCCGCCGCAGCCGTCATCGCCGAGACCGAGGCGGATGCGGCGTTCACGCAGTTCCAGGAAGCCGTGGTGCGGTATCGGGAGTCCTTCGAGGTGAGCGGCACGGAAACGGAAGCTGCAATGGAGGCATACGAGGCGGCCGCCTCGGGCGTGTTGTCGGCGGTGAGGAACGGCGATCTCGAACGAGCCGAAGGCCTGATGAACCAAGTGCTCAACGTCGAGTACGCCGAACTAGTGGGGATGGTCGTTTCCGCCCGGGATGCGACGGTCAACGATCTCGCCACCGCCCGCACCGTGGTCGGGCGCATCAGCGAGATCTCGCGGTTCCTCGTCGCCTTCCTGATCCCGTCGGCAGCAATCCTGCTGTATCGATGGGCGGCCAGTCGCCAGAACAAGCAAAAGGAGCTCGAGGCCCGCCTGCAGGCCCAGCGTGAGCTGAACAAGGCCAAGGACGAGTTCGTCGCCAGCGTGTCCCATGAGCTGCGAACCCCGCTCACGTCGATCTACGGGTTCGCACAGCTGCTTGGCGACGGCGGCGTGAAAGATGCAGAAACGACGATGGAGCTCGTCGGCCTCATCAGGGGCGAGGCCGATGAGCTCTCCCGGATGGTCGAGGACCTGCTCACCGCGGCCCGGGCCGACGCGGGTGCCCTCGCCTACCACCTCGAGGAGTTCTCGGCGAGCAGCGGAGTCGAGCGAGCGCTCGCTCCGCTCATCAAGGCGGGCGAGGACATCGAGATCGACGTGGAGGATGCTCAGGTGTACGCCGACGACTTCCGGTTCCGTCAGATCGTGCGCAACCTGGTTTCCAACGCCCGACGCTACGGTGCTGCGCCCATCGGGGTGCGAGGCCGGGCCACACACGGTGCCTACCAGGTGACGGTGTACGACCACGGCGACGGAGTTGCTCCTCACGTCGAGGAGCGCATGTTCCAGCGGTTCGTGCATCAGGGCCACCAGCCTCTCCTGGTGGGAAGCGTCGGCCTTGGGCTCTCCATCGTGCGGATACTGGCCGAAGGGATGTCGGGTACCGCCGCCTACGAACGCGCCGACGGTGAGACCCGCTTCATCGTCACGTTCCCCGCCGCCGAGGGAGGGGCGGGGGCTCATCGGCGGTTGTTGGCCAGCTGAGTCACCATCGCTCGCGGTGGATGACTTCGTCCCGGCGTTTCCAACCCCGATCCAGGGAGCCCGATCGGCGATCCGGTGCCGGGAAGCCGAGCGTAACCAGCCCGATGGGAGAGACTTCTTCCGGGATCCCGAGTAATTCCTTGATGCCCTGGAGGCTGTGCGAGCCGGCAAACCCCGCCGCCAGGCCCTCGTCGACCGCCGCCAACAGCAGCAGCATGAGCACAGCCCCCGCGTCGATGTGCCAGTACGGCACCGGCCACGCCTGGGCGTCGGCTGCGCTCGCTTTGTCTGGTTCTGCGTAACGCGCCCGGTAGGCGGCTTCGCTCGTGCAGATGACGATGTGGACCGGGGCCCGTGATAGCCAGGGATCGAAGCCGGCCGCCACGTACTCGTCTTCGTGCGCCAGTTGGGCGATGGCGCGCCGCCTGTCCGCATCGGTCACCACGACGAGGCTCTGGCCCTGGGTGAAGCCGGCGCTGGGGGCCCGTCGAGCCCGGTCGAGAACCCGGTCGAGAACATCTTCTGGAACGGGGTCCGCCAGGTAGTTCCTGACCATCCGGCGCCGGCGAACCGCCTCTGAGAACTCCATGCCTCCTCCAATCGCTCGGCTCAGATCCGGCAGCCTATGTCCCTGCCGCTTCGCAGGAAAAGGTCGAAAGACCCACCGGGGGGCTGGTGTGCAGTTGTGCAACTTGGGCTATCTTCTGTCAGTGAGGGGTTTCAGCCGTGGGCGAGGTAGTGGAGTCGGTTTGATTAGGCGAGTGTTGACGATCCTGGGCGTGCTAGCCGGGGTCATGCTGGCGGCGGTCACTCCGGCAGTTGCCGGCGATGCCGAAGTGGGGATGGTCGATACCAGTAGCGGTCAGTGGCATCTTCGTGAGCCCGACGGCAGCGACCGGGTCTTCTTCTACGGCAACCCCAACGACATTCCGCTCCTGGGTGACTGGAATTGCGACGGAGTCGACACCCCGGGCATGTTTCGCCCCAACACCGGGTTCGTCTTCCTCACCAGTTCCAACCCGCTGAACGGCGGGGTAGCCGTTGCGGACACGTTCTTCTTCTTCGGAGTAGCCGGCGACGTGCCGATCGCCGGTGATTGGAACGGCGACGGCTGCGACACGCTGGGGATCTATCGCAACGGCAAAGTCTTCATCCGGAACAGCCTCAGCACCGGGGTGGCCGACATCGAGTACTACTTCGGCGTGCCGGGCGACCGCCCGTTTGCCGGAGACTGGGATGGCGACGGTGTGGACACGGTCGGCATCTACCGCACCAGCTCCGGGCAGGTGTTCTACACCAACGAGCACCCGGCCGGCCCGGTCGCGACCACCGCCAATGACTTCTTCTACGGGACGATCAACGATGCTTTCGTTCCCGCCGACTGGGATGGGGACCGCGTCGACACCGTGGGCATCTTTCGACCGTCGGAAGCCCGTTTCTATCTGCGCAACTCCAATTCAACCGGGCCCGCCGACGAGACCTTCACATTCGGTCAGGCCGGGTGGACTCCGGTGGGCGGAGACCTCGAGCTGCGGGAGGCCACGCTCACGGCCTCGGCGGCGACGTTCGACATGGGGCCGGTGGGCCTCAACGGCGCCCGAACGGCCAATCTGCGGGTCGACTTCAGCGGTGATGCCGGCGATACCGATCTTCGCATCACCTCGATCACGTTCGGTGGACGCGATGCGGCCGACTTCTCGGCGCCGCCGCTGGCGGACCCGGAGATCGGGTTTGGCGAGTCGCGCAACGTGGCGGTCACCCTTGCCCCCACCGCCCTCGGCGTCAAGCGGGGCTTCATTCGCATTCGCCACACCGGGGTCGACTCGCCGCTCATCGTCAACCTGATCGGGCAGGGAGCATATCGAGTCAATGCCGGAGGCGACCCCGTCGCCGATTGGGGGCCCGACGGGCCCTACACCCCGGGCGGAAGCGTTGGTCCCCTGGCGGGGGCTTCCGTTTCAGGGCCGACGGCGCCCGACGAAGTGTACGAGAGCTACCGCTTCGGCCAGCAAGCATGGGATTTCCCGGTCACTCCCGGCTCCTACCGGGTCAACCTGTACTTCGCCGAGACCTTCCCAGGTACGCAAGCGACCGGCGCCCGGCAGTTCGATGTCTCCATCGAGGGGGTCGAGGTGCTGAGCAGCTTCGACATCTTCGCCGCCGCCGGCGCCAACACCGGGATCGTGCGCGGGTTCGATGTCGTCAGCAATCACAACCTGGACATCGATTTCGATCAGATCGTCAACTCGCCGGCCGTCCAGGGCATCGAAATCATTCCCACCCCTGCATGGAAATCGCTCGGGTCGAGCCCGACCGAGGCGTTCTACGGTTCGATCGCAGTCGGCGACACCCTGCGCAGGACCATTACCGCCGTGCACCTCGGCGAACCGGCCACCGCCAACCTCGCCCTCGCCAAGGCCACGGTGGTCGGTGCCGACAGCAACCAGTTCGGGATCATTTCCGGCGGTTCGGCCCGCACCTTGCAGCCCGGACAGGTCTCCCAAGTGGTGGTGGAGTACAAGCCGACTCGAGCCGGCGTGGCCGATGCCAGGTTGTTCATCGAGCACAACGGACCGAATAGCCCGCTCGAGGTGGATCTGACCGCCGCCGCCGACGACGTGATCCTGTACCGCCTCAACGCCGGCGGAGAAGCGATCGTCGGCCAGTTCTCGTGGACACCTGACGAGCCCTTCCTGGCCCCGGGGACGCCGTCCGGCGAATTCGCGCTCGTGCAGGCAGTCAACACGGGGGATCGATCGCTCCCGATCGGGACGCCGCTCGACATGATCCGGACCGAGCGGTTCGGATCGGGCTCCTCGCCACTCTCCTACGACCTGCCCGTGCCCAACGGACCGTACGAGGTCCGCTTCTACATGGTGGAGCCAGTTCACAACGCCTCAGGGGTCAGGGTCTTCGATGTGAGGGTCGAGGGCGGGCTCGCCATCAACGACCTCGACATCTTCGCCCGGGCCGGCAAGAACAAGGCCATCATGATCCCGATCCAGACCAACGTGACGGGTGGGAACCTCGATATCGATCTCATTCCGATTCCCGGCAAGAACCTCCCAGCCGTCCACGGCATCGAGGTCATCAAGAAGACGGGCAACGCATTCCTCTCCTCCGAGCCGGTCTCGCTCACGCTCGGCCCCATCGTGACGGCAGGCACGACGACCGGGACGGTGGAGGTGGTGCATCAGGGTGGCGCAGGCATTCCCAGCGTGGTCATTCAGTCGGTTGCAATCGGCGGGCCCCACGCCGGCCGCTTCACGTTGCTGAGCGGCCCGGCGGCGGGCGATGTGCTGCCACCCGGCACCAGCGTGCCCGCCCTGATCCGGTTCACTCCGGGATGGGCTGGGGACAAGACCGGCAGCCTTGTGATCACCTACAACGGCGGCAGGGTCACGACCATCCCGATCTTCGGGTCGGTCAACAACCCGCCGGTTCTGACGACGCCTCCCGACCAGACGGTCGATGAGGGCGTCGCCTTCAGCGTCACGGCAACGGCCACCGATCCGGACTTCGAATTCCGGATCATGAGTGCCAGCGGCCTGCCGGCGTGGGCGTCCATCACCGACCAGGGGGGCGGAACCATCACGATCGGGGGAACGCCCGGCTTCACGGATGCCGGGTCGTCGGTGGTTACCGTCACGGTCACCGATCCCGACGGGGCGACCGACACCGGAACCTTCCGCATCACCGTCGTCAACGTCAACCGGGCCCCGGTGTTCAATTCTCCGCTCCTCGACAAGGCCAACAGCGAAGCCGATACCGTCAGTATCTCCACGGAAGCAACCGACCTGGACGGCGACGACCTCACCTGGTCGGCGACCGGGCTTCCCCAGGGCATCACGATCAGCCCGGCCAGCGGGCTCATCTCCGGCACCATCGGGTTCCTCGCCTTCGACAACCAGCCCCCGTCCGGCTTCTACACGGTGGATGTCACCGTCACCGACGATGGAGTGCCCAATCGCAGCGTGACCGACCGCTTCCTGTGGTCCATCTCAGACCAGAACCGTCCGCCGACTGCTGTTTCCATCAGCCCGGGAGTGGCCGAGGGCGGGACGGTGACCTTCACCGTGACCGGCACTGATCCCGACGGTGACCCCTTGACCTTCTCGCTGTTCGGTGCAGCTCCAGCCAACGGTTCGATCACCGCCGGCCCGACTCAGCTGACGAGCACATCTGCACGGATCACCTATGAGCACGACGGGTCGGAGACGACGAGCGATTCGTTCCAGTTCCGGGTAAACGACGGCACCGGCTTCTCGGCCCCGGCGACGGTGAGCATCGTGGTGTCACCGGTGAACGATCGTCCGGTGGCGACCACCGGGATCACCGCGGTGGTGGCCGAAGGCGGCTCTGTCGTGGTGTCGTTGACGGCAACCGACCCGGACGGTCCCCCGCTGACCTTCGCCGCCTTTGCGCCCGTGAACGGCTCGCTGGGTGCGGTCACGTCGACTGGGCCCGGCTCGGCCAACGTGAGGTTCTTCCACGACGGCTCGCAGACGACCACCGCCTCGTTCAATTTCAACGCCAGCGACGGTTCGTTGACGTCGGTGATTGCGACGGTGAATCTGACGGTGACGCCGGTGAACGATCGGCCGATTGCGACGGTTGGGATCACCGATGAGGTCGCCGAAGGAGCGTCGGTAACGGTAACGCTGACGGCCACGGACGCCGACGGGGATCCGCTGACGTTCGACGCTTTTGCCCCCGTCAACGGCTCCGTGGCAACAGTGGTGCAAGGGCCTCCGGATCAACAAGCGACGGTCGTGTTCACCCATGACGGGTCCGAAACCACCTCCGCCTCGTTCAACTTCAATGCGAGTGACGGTTCGTTGACGTCGGTGATTGCGACGGTGAATCTGACGGTGACGCCGGTGAACGATCCACCGACCGCCGCGGCGACCGCGCCGGGCTCGGGCTTCGAAGGCCAGACGCTGTCGTTCAGTGGCACCGGCTCGGACGACGACGGCTCGGTCGTCGGCTACCTGTGGACCTTTGGCGACGGGGACACGTCCACCCTCCAGAACCCGACCCACGTGTACTCGAGCTCGGGAACCTACAACGGCTCGCTGGTGGTGACCGACGACGGAGGTGCCGATAGCCCGCCGGACCCGTTCACGGTCGTGGTCGGCGACGTCTGGCTGCTGGATGTCGTGAAATCGGGGGCAGGTGCGGGCACGGTCACCGGCACCGGCATCTCCTGTGGCCTCGATTGCTCCGACCTGTACACCGACGGGACCGTCGTGACCTTGACGGCGTCTGCGGCGACGGGATCGACGTTTACCGGCTGGTCGGGAGTCCCCGGCTGCGCCGGGACGGGTCCATGCACCATCACGATGACCACCGATCGCACGGTGACGGCGACGTTTGTGTTGCAGTCGTTTTCTGTGTCGGTGGGGAAGTCTGGTTCTGGGGCGGGGACGGTGACGTCGGATCCGGCGGGGATTGATTGTGGGTCGACGTGTTCGAGTTCGTTTGCGTTCAATACGGTGG
>JBFHME010000077.1:0-15135 GCA_041594435.1 Acidimicrobiales bacterium | reverse complement strand
TTCTTGGCCGGTGCTTTCTTGGCCGGTGCTTTCTTGGCCGGTGCTTTCTTGGCGGTGGCCTTCTTGGCCGTGGCCTTCTTGGCGGTGGCCTTCTTGGCCGGTGCCTTCCTGGTCGTCTTCTTCACAGCCGTCTTCTTGGCCGAGCCGGCGGTGGCCTTTTTGGCCGATTTCCTTGCCGGTTTCTTGGTGGTTTTGGAAGCCACGTTGGTTTCGCTCCTTGTGGGATTCGCCTCTCGGGCTGATCCGTCGGCGACGGCGGTTGATTGTTGAGAGGGCTGGGTTTGCTTTCTCCTCCCGCGACGTTTGGCGGAAGCACTTGACGGGTCGATGACGCGGATCAACTCCACGTTGATTCCCCGACGGTCGGCGTCGAGCGACTCGACTCGTACCTCGACCTCGCCGCCGGCGGAAACCAGATCCCTGGCCTTCGACGGAGGCGGATCGCCCATGGCTTTGACGGGCAGGTAGCACTGGGCATCCGATACCCGCAGATAACAGCCGTGAGAAGAGAAGCGTTCGACGCTGCCGCGGACGACATCGCCGATCGAGTGTTTGGTCACGAAACCGAGGAACTCCGATGGGCTGTTGAGTTCCTTGGTCTTTCGCGAGGAGCGCGACGACCCGCCCCCTCCGTCGTCCTTTTTCGAGTCGTTCTGCTTCGCATCGCTGGCCTTGGAACCGGCCCCGGCATCGCCGGAGGACTTTCGGGATCGGGAACGTGACCGGGATGACTTCTTCGGTTTTGGCTCCGGCGCCTTGTCGGACGGCTTGGAGTCCGAATCGGACTTGGAGCGGGAGCCGCCTCTGGAACCCGACTTCGACGTGGAGTCCGAATCGGACTTGGAGCGGGAACCGCTTCCTCGTTTGGTCGGCTCCTTCGACGATCGTGACGAGGCTCTGGTCGCTCGCCGACTCTCGGGGCCCCGTACGGGTACCCGGTCGACGAAGACCCAGCCGATGCCGTCGACCGGCTTGGCCCCGATCAGGCGACCCTCGTCGAACAGCCATTCGTGTTCGCCATGGAACTCCTGGAAGGAGTCGTTGGAGAGAACCTTGGCGTCACCCTTGGCCGCCACCTGGAGGATGAATGCGTCACCGCGGCCGATCGCCCCGGCCGGCGGGACGATGATCTCGCCCGCGTCGACTGCGGCGTCGAACGCTTTGCGCTCCTTCTTGGCGATGCGGTGGGCGAAGGTCGCGTCGACGACGACGGTCACCGAAGCGTCGGGATGGTCGCTCTGAAAAGCCTGCACCGCTTCGTCCAGCTGACTGAGACTGGGGAGCGAGCGACCTTCGGTGGCGATATTGGATCCGTCGACGATGACGTGTCGATCAGGGCTTGGCATGACATGCACAGTCAATCACGGTCGGAGACGAATCAGAACGATGGCCCTGAAAAAAGGGAACGGTACCAACGGCGGCCGAGCAGCGACCGTCAGGGTCGAAGGACCGCTGGGATAGGATCGACTCCCGTGACCGACTCCCCGTTCCGCGCCGTGTTCTTCGACTTCGGTGGGGTGGTTCTGACCAGCCCTTTCGAGGCCTTCGAAACCTACGAGCGTGCTCATGGTCTTCCGGTCGGCTTCATCCGATCGGTCAACGCCACCAATCCCGACGACAACGCCTGGGCTCGTCTCGAGCGCGGCGAGGTCGATGTGGATGGTTTCGTGCCGCGCTTCGAGGCCGAAGCCGAGGCGCTCGGTCACCGGGTCGACGGACATGCGGTGATCGCCATGCTGGCGGGCACCGTGCGCCCGGTGATGGTCGCGGCCATCGACGCGATCAACGCAGCCGGTCTGACGACGGCCTGTCTGACGAACAACTTCTCGGACCGGCGGTCCGCTGACGGCGCCGGTCCAAGCCGACCGATCGACACGCGGTCCCCTGAGGAGAAGGCGGCGGTCGTCGCTGCTCTCGAACGGTTCGACTTCGTCGTCGAGTCGTCGGTGGTTGGTGTACGGAAGCCCGAGCCGGACTTCTATCGCCGGGCACTCGCCCTGGCCGGGGTCGAACCGACCGAGGTCGTCTTCCTCGACGACCTCGGCGTCAACCTCAAACCGGCCCGGGCGATGGGGATGAGCACGATCAAGGTCGTCGACCCGGTCGAGGCGCTCACCGAACTCCAGGATCTGCTCGGACTCGAACTCCTCTAGCCGAGGCCGCCGAAGGCCCGGTCGAGAAGCTCCACCTGTTCCTGGCGGTGGATGGCCACCGACCCGGTGGCCGGGCTGCCCGATTCGTGCCGGCTGACCCGACGGATGCGGTGGGTGTCGCCGTGGGCCTCGTACAAGCGACCCTTGATCGAGTTCCATGGGCCCATGTTCTCCGGCTCCTCCTGGAGCCAGACGATCTCCCGGGCGTTGAAGTAGCGCTCCAAGGCGTGGGCCACCCGCTTGAAGGGCCACGGGTAGAGCTGTTCCACACGAACGACGGCCACGTTCTGCAGCTGGTTCTCGTCGCGGTGCTGCTGGGCCTCCACCGCCACCTTGCCGCTGGCGAAGATGACTCGGCTGACCGTCTTGGGATCGGCGATGCCGGTGTCGTCGAGCACCTCCTCGAAGGAGCCGCGGGTCAGGGCGTCGACCGGGGAGCGGGAGGTCTTGGCCCGCAGCCCCGATTTCGGGGTGAACAACACCAGCGGCTTCGAGTTGGTGCGGACGATCTGGCGACGGATGATGTGGAACAGTTGCGCCGCCGTCGTCACATTGGCCACCTGGATGTTGTCGTCGGCACAGAGCAGCAGGAAGCGCTCCAACCGACCCGAGGAGTGTTCCGGCCCCTGGCCCTCGTAGCCGTGCGGAAGGAGCATCACCAGGCTGACGGTCTGGTTCCACTTGTCCTCGGCGGCCACCAGGAACTGATCGATGATGATCTGTGCCCCGTTGACGAAGTCGCCGAACTGGGCCTCCCACATGACCAGGGCGTGAGGGTTGGCCACCGCATAGCCGTATTCGAAACCGAGTCCGGCGTACTCCGACAGCGTGGAATCGTAGACCCAGAAGTCGGTACCGACCGGCGCGGCGGTGGCCAGCGGTGTGTACTCGGTCCCCGTCTCGTAGTCGTGGAGCGTCGCATGACGGTGGGCGAAGGTGCCCCGACGGGAATCCTGGCCGGCCAGCCGCACCGATGTTCCCTCGGCCAGCAGCGTGCCGATGGCCAGCGCCTCGCCAATCGCCCAGTCGACCTCGCCGGACTCGAACAACTCGTTTCGGGCGTTGAGCTGCCGTAGCAGTTTGGGGTGGACGGTGAAGCCCTCCGGAATGGCGCTGATCTTCCCGTAGACCTTCTTGATCGACTCCTCCGACACGCCGGTCTCCACGTGGGGGAGCACACCGGCTGCCGGTGGCGCAGGCTTGGCCTTGAGGTCGGACTTGGTCGAGCCTCTCGTGAGGTCGAGAGCCGTTTGCAGGACCTGCTCGAAGTACTCGAGCGCCTCTTCGGCTTCGGTCGGGGTGAGATCACCCCGATCGATCAAGGCCTGGGTGTAGAGGGTCCGCACCGACGGGCGGTCGGAGATCTTGCGGTACATGAGCGGCTGGGTGTAGCTGGGATCGTCGCCCTCGTTGTGACCGAACCGGCGGTAGCCGATCATGTCGATCACGACGTCCTTGTTGAATTGCTGGCGGAAGTCGAACGCCAGCTCGGCCACGCGCACGCAGGCCTCGGGGTCGTCGGCGTTGACGTGGAAGATCGGGGCCTGCACCGTCTTCGCCACATCCGTCGAGTACTCCGACGACCGCGACTGGTGGGGAGCGGTGGTGTAGCCGAGTTGATTGTTGACGATCAGGTGGATCGTGCCGCCGACCTTGTAGCCCCGCACCTGCGACAGGTTGAGGGTCTCGGTGACAACACCCTGGCCGGCGAAGGCGGCATCGCCGTGGATGAGGATCGGGAGCACCGGGTAGTTGCCCGACGTGGTCTGATCCATGTAGGCCCGGGCCATGCCGACGACGACCGGGTCGACGGCCTCCAGGTGGGACGGATTGGCGGCCAGCTCGATACCGATCTGATTGCCGTCGGGGCTGGTGTGCTTGCCCACCTGACCGAGGTGGTACTTGACGTCCCCGGAGCCCTGAATGGCGTCCTCGTCGATGGCCCCCTCGAACTCCGAGAACAGGTCCTGATACCGCTTGCCCATGATGTTGACGAGCACGTTCAACCGGCCGCGATGGGCCATGCCGAGGACGGCCCGATCCATGTGATCGTCGGCCGCTTTCGACAACACGGCGTCGAGAATCGGGATGGCGCTCTCGGTGCCCTCGATGCCGAACCGCTTTTGCCCGACGTAGCGGGTATGGAGGAACTTCTCCAAGGCCTCGGCCGCACTCAGGCGTTCGAGGATGTACATCTGCTCCTCTCGGTCGAACGAGATGGGCCGGCCCTCGATCTGCTCCTGGATCCAGCGCTTCTCCTCCGGGTCGGCGATGTGCATGTACTCGACGCCGATCGCCCGGCAGTAGGCGTCTCGCAACACGCCGAGAATGTCGCCCAGCTTCATCATCTGGGCGAACCCGCCGATCGACGCGTAGATCCCGTCGGCCGCGCCGGTGAGGAACTCCCGGTCGAGGTCCCAGATCGTGAGGCCATAGGTGGCCGGATCGAGTTCGGGGTGCATGGCTTTGGCCTTGTCGGCCAGTGGATTGGTATTGGCGATCAGATGGCCCCGAACCCGGTACTGGTTGATCAGCGTGTTGACCGAGAGCTGCTTGGCCACGGTGCCGTTGACGCCGTCCTCGCCGTCGGTCGCCCCGTGGTCGATCCGCCACTTGACCGCTTCGTAGGGAACGCCGACATCGGCGAACGCCTGATCGTAGAAGCCGTCCTCGCCGAGCAGTAGCTCGTGGACCTTCTTCAGGAACAACCCCGACTCGGCCCCCTGAATGATGCGGTGATCGTAGGTCGAGGTGAGGGCGATGATCTTCGAGATGCCGAGCTGGGCCAGCATCTTCGGGTCGGCGGCCTGGTACTCGGTCGGGTAGCCGATGCGGCCGACACCGATGATCGCGCCCTGACCCTTCATCAGGCGGGGAACGGACTGCACCGTGCCGATGGTTCCCGGATTGGTGAGCGTGACGTTGGCACCGGTCAGATCGTCGACCGTCACCTTGTTGTTGCGAACCTTGTCGATCAACGCTTCGTAGGCGTCGACGAACTCCGCGAAGTCGAGTTTGTCGGCGGCCTTGATGACCGGAACCATCAGGGTTCGGCTCCCGTCATCCTTCTGGAGGTCGACCGCGATACCGAGGTTGACATGGGCGTTGCGGACAAGCTCCGGCTTACCGTCTTCGTTGACCCGATAGCTGTTGCCGAGATTGGGGGTGGTGTGCTTGATGGCGGTGACCACGGCGTAGCCGATGACATGGGTGAAGCTGACCTTGCCACCCCGCACCCGCTTCAAATGGTTGTTGAGAATGCGACGGTTGACCTCCAACAGCTTGGCCGGAACCTCCCGGAAGCTGGTGGCCGTCGGGACCTCGAGGCTGGCCTCCATATTCGTGGCGATGAGGGCCGAGACGCCTCGCAGGGGAACGGTCTCGATGCCGTCGTCGGCTTCCTTGTCGTCGGTGTCACCGCTGACGTCGTGGCCGCCCTCGCCGTCGTGGTTGGTTGCGCCGTTCTCCGAGCTGCTTTCGCCGGTCGACGTGCCGTTGCCCGGCGTCGGCGGTTGTTCGGCCGCCGGAGCGCTCGGCCGGGCAGCGGGTGTGGTGACTGCCGGCTGGGCCGCGGCCGGCGCAGGATGCGGTTCGGGCCGGGCCGGGGCCGGCGCAGGTTGCGGTTCGGGCCGGGCCGGGGCCGGCGCAGGTTGCGGTTCGGGCCGGGCCGCCGGACGTGGTGCGGACGCGGCTGGGGCCGGGGCGGTGTCGAACTCATCGAGTCGCACGGTTCGACCCTCGGCCGGAGGATTGGGGGCAACGGTTCCGGGAGGGCCGTGATGGAAGATCTCCTGCCACTCCTCCGGGACGGACCGGGGGTTGTCGAGAAACTGCTGGTACAGCTCCTGGATGAACCAGGAGTTCGGCCCATGAGGATCGGAGAGGTCACCGGATGTTTGAGAGGTCACGGACAGATCCTACCTTGCTGATGTTCACAGAAAAGAAGAGAGGGCCGCGTCGGTCGGATTGGATACCGGGCCGTCGCGGTCCCGTCCGGCACGGCTGGTTGGGAGCGGTAGGTTTAGACGATGCTCGTTGCCACGTGGAATGTCAATTCGCTCAACGCCCGGATGCCCCGGGTCGAGCAGTGGTTGGTCGAGGTCGAGCCCGACATCGTGTGTCTCCAGGAGACCAAGCTGGCCGACGACGCGGTACCGGTCGACGTGTTCGTCGATCTCGGCTACGAAGTGGCCCACCACGGCGAGGGTCAGTGGAACGGGGTGGCGATTCTGTCCCGACTCGGGATCGACGATGTCGTCGAGGGCTTCTCCGACGGCATCGAACCCGATACCGAGGCCCGTCTCGTGTCCGCCACGTGCGGTGGAGTTCGGGTCAACAGCGTGTACGTACCGAATGGGCGGGAGGTCGGCCATGAGCACTACCACTACAAGCTGGGATGGCTGAAGCGGCTGCGGTCGCACCTCGAAGCAACAGCCGACCCGGGCGGAGACGTGATCGTGGCCGGCGACTGGAACATCGCGCCCGACGATCGCGACGTGTGGGATCCAGCGGTGTTCGAAGGGCTGACCCATGTGACGCCCGAGGAGCGGGCGGCGTTGGCGGAGGTCGCCGAGTGGGGCCTCGTCGACACGTTTCGTGACCGGTACCCGGAGCCGGGACTGTTCAGCTACTACGACTATCAGGCCGGACGGTTCCACAAACGCCAGGGAATGCGGATCGACTACATCCTGTCCAGTGCATCATTGGCGGCCCGTTGTCGACTCGATCTTGTCGATCGGAACGCTCGAAAGGGTACGAAGCCGAGCGACCACGCCCCTGTACTGGCGCGCTACGCTGTCGACCAAGCGCGGTCGGGTTCAGGTCGTTCTGACCCGGCTTGAGGAGTGAGGGCGTCCGGCCCAGGGCGTTCGGGAAGCCGCTGTAAACCGATGTTGACAAGCCTCAGCCATCATGAGCTGTTGGTCTTCTGGACCGAGTTGCTGGCCTTGTTCGCCGTGGCTTGGACCCTCGGAGCGGCAGCTCGCCGTCTGGGTCTACCGCCGGTGGTCGGCGAATTGTCGGCCGGGCTGATCCTCGGCCCGAGCGTCCTCGGCGTTGTCGCTCCTCGTCTGTTCGACTGGTTCCTGCCATCGAGTGAACACGGGCCGACTCAATCGGCGATGCTGCTGGCGGTGTCGTGGTTCGGTGCCGCGTTCCTTCTGGTGGTGGCGGGTTTCGAAACCGATCTTGCGTTGATCTCCCGCCTGGGCCGCGCCGCGGCCCTGGTCACGGCGGGAAGCGTGATCGTTCCACTCACCGGCGGCCTGGTGGTCGGCTGGCTCATGCCTGTGGTGTTCTACGGCGACGTCGACGGCAACCGACCGGATCGCATCGTTTTCGCCTTCTTCATCGCCGCCTCGGTGGCGGTATCCGCCCTGGCGGTCATCGCCAAGATCCTGAGTGATCTGAACCTGATGCGTCGTGACGTCGGTCAGATCACCATTGCCGCCGGCATGGCCAACGATCTCGTAGGGTGGGTGATCCTCGGCGTGATCGCCGGGCTGGCCGCGTCCGGCCAGGTGTCGGCATTCGATGCCGTGGCCACCGTCGGCGGACTGGCGCTCTTCATGATCGCCGCGCTGACGTTCGGACAGCGGATCGTCGACGCCGCCCTCCGGCTCGTGCGCCGCGAAGGTCGCAACCCGCGGGGTGCGCTCACCGTCATCGTGGCCACCATGCTGACGTTCGGGGTGATCACCCAGGCCCTCGGCGTGGAGGCGGTGCTCGGCACCTTCGTGGCCGGTGTGGTCCTGGCCCGCTCCCGGTATCACCAGGTCGAGGCCGAACACCTCATCGAGGACCTCACATCCGTGGTCTTCGCGCCGCTGTTCTTCGCCACCGCCGGCTTGCGGCTCGACCTGTCACTGCTACGGGACTCGGCGCTGGGCTGGGCGCTGGTGCTCCTGTTCGTGGCACTGGGCCTCAAGTTCCTCGGGGCGTTTCTCGGGGCGAAACTGGGTGGACTCACGACCCAGGAGGGTTTTGTCCTGGGTTCGGGCCTCAACGCCCGGGGTGCCCTCGAGATCATCATCGCCACGGTCGGCCTCTCCCTCGGGGTGCTCAATCAGACCTCGTTCACCATGATCGTGATGATCCCCCTGGTGACATCGTTGCTGGCCTCGATCGGACTGCGGGTGTTCAGTCGGGGCCTCGAGGGTTCGGTGGCCGAGCGGGAGCGACTCGTGCAGGAGCAGGCGCTCGAGAGCAACCTCCTGATCCGCCACAACCGCATTCTGCTCCCATCGGTGTCCGAGACGAACTCCATCGTGGCCGCCCAGGTCGTGCACGTCGCCTGGCCGCTGGACCTGGCGGCCACCGTTTTGGCCGTCCGAAGCGACGGCGATGGACCGAACATCAATGTCATGGGCAACGTGCTCTACGGGCGGAACTTCGAGGTTGCCGAAGTCGACCCCGGTGTCGACGGCGAGGCGGCCGCCGCCGAGATCATCGCCCAGTCCCGCCTCGGCTACGGCGTGATCGCGCTCGGAGCGGGCGAGGAGCCGGGGCTCGGCCACTTCTCCTCGTCGCTGGTCGACGAGGTTCTCAACCGAAGCGAACTGCCCGTCGTGATCGTGCGCAAGGCCATGAGTCACCCGGGACGTCTACCGGGCGTGTTCGCTCGGGCGCTCGTTCCCATCGCCGGAAGCCGGTCCTCCCAGGCCGCGCTCGAGCTGGCCGCCAACCTGTCGTCGAATCTCGGAACCCATCTCCTGTTGTGTCACGTCGTCTATCGCCCCCGAAGCGGCACCGGCCCCGGTTCGTTGTTCGACCGTTTCCGCGCCTCGGCGTTCGCCGAGGACGACGAGGTGGCCGGCGGGTTGCTGGCCGAGGCCCTCCGTTACGCGATGAGCACCCGAGCGACGGCCGAAACGGAGATCCGCTTCGCCGGCTCGCCTGCGGTGGAGATCGTGAACCGGGCCAACGCCATCGACGCCGACCTGGTGGTCATCGGCGCCCAGGTTCGTCGTGTTCCCGACAGCCGTCCCAGCCTCGGGCCCAACGTCGAACACGTTCTGGAACACTGCCCGCAGACCGTCGTGGTGGTGGTCATGCCCGATCAGCGTTCCGGCTCCACCGGCTGATCGGTCCGGTTGCCAGGGACCGGTGAAAGCGCTCAGGCCGGATCGACGATGTCGAGGATCTCCGGTCCGAAGCGGGAGAGCTTGACCGGACGGAGATCGGCCACGGCGGCCAGACGGCTCATGGTGGTGGGGCGGTGGTCGGCGACCGCCCGGAGCGCCCGGTCCGAGACGATGACGTGGTCTGGAACCTGGCCGGCACGAGCCTTCCGCTCCCGCCACCGTCGAAGTTCCTCGTAGATCTCGTCGGCTCCCAGCGGGGGAGTGGCGGCATCGGCTTGATCCCGGCCGCTGTCGATGGCCTGACGGGATCGCGCGATGTGGGATCGCCAATCCGGGGTGATGCTCGAGCCGCCGACCCTCGTGATGGCGGCGTTCAGTCGGGCCACGATCGGCGCCGCATCGCGGCCGACGGTCTTGGTGCCGAAGGTCCGCTTCGCCGCCCACGACAGGTTGAGTGACTCCTCGGCCCTGGTGAGCGCCACGTACAGGAGGCGCATCTCCTCGGCCAGCTGGACTCCGGTGGTGGCGTAGACGATCGGCACGAACCCGTCTTCCAAGCCGGCAACGTGGACCACGGGCCACTCCAGTCCCTTTGCCCCGTGGAAGGTGACGAGGTCGACCGCTTCGTCGTCGGCTTCGACGTCACTCCCGTTGATCGTGGTGAGCCAGGCCAGAAATCCGGGGCCGGTCGGCGCCGGATCGGATGTCGAATAGTCGTGCATCAGCCGGCTGAGCGCGGCCAGGTTGTTCTGACGCTCCAACTGTCCGGCGGTCGCCACGGCGGCGATGCCGTCGGCGTCGGGCACAACGTCGGGCTGCGCACCCAACTGTTGATCGAGCTCTTCGAGTTGTTGTATCAGGTCGATGCCCTGGCGCCCGACGGCGCCGAGCACGGCCTTCACCTCCGGGCTGCCGAGAGGCCCCGGTCCGGATCGAACCCGGCTCGGAATGCGAAGGGCGGTGAGTTCCTGCTCGATCAGGGCGAGCTGGGCGTTGGTTCGGACCAGAACCGCTTGTTGGGAGTAGCGGTAGCCGCCGGCGTGGGCCAGGCGAACAGCCTCGGCGATGCCGACGGCCTCCGCCCGGTCGGAGTCATAGCGGGTGAGGGTTGGCGCAGGTCCGTCGGGACGATGGCCGACGAGCGTCGAGTCACCGGACGGGGCGCCGCCGGGTCCGCTCCAGCCCGGATCGGCTTCGAGTACCGAGTCGGCCAGTCCGAGCACCTGGGGGGTCGAGCGGTAGTTGTCCCGCAGGTTGACGGTGGTGATGCCGGTGGCCCCGATCATCGAGTTCATCAGCTCGGGGTCGGCGCCGTTCCAGGCGTAGATCGACTGGCGGGGGTCGCCGACCATGAACAGGTCGTCGCGGTCGCCCAGCCACTCCATCAACAGCGCGTGTTGCAGGGGATTGACGTCCTGGAACTCGTCGACGTAGAAGTGGCGATGCCGCCACCGGATCGCGGCGCCGTAGTCCGGGTCGGTTCGGATGTCGCGGATCGCCAATTCGAGTAGGTCATCGAAGTCGACGACGCGTTTGCGTCGCTTCTCCTTCTGGTAGTCGACCATCAGCTCGGCGATGAACTCCGGGGCCACCGGCGACACCCGACCGGCCGATTGGGCTGCGGCACCGTAGTCGTCGGGTTCGATCAACCGCGCTCGGGCCCACTCGATTTCGGCGACAACGTCGACGAGGTCGACACCGGTCGGTGGCCGGCAGATGCGGGCCAGGAAGCGAATCTTCGAGTTGACCAGGGTCGGGGGAACCGTGCGACGCTCATCCCAGCGTTGCCGCAGTTGGCTGAGGGCGAAGCTGTGGAAGGTGCCGGCCGGTACCCGGTCCCGCAGGCCCAGCTGACGCTGGCGATCCCGGAGCTCGATGGCGGCCTTGCGCGTGAACGTCAGGGCCAGCACCCGATTCGGGTCGGTCTCGCCGCGGGCGATGCGCCATGCGATCCGGCGGGTCAGCACCCGCGTCTTGCCCGAGCCGGCTCCGGCGACGACCAGAACCCGTCCGCCCGGTGCGGTCACCGCGCTGATCTGGGCCTGGTTCAGACCGTCGAGAAGGTGATCGGGGGCCACTCTGGCGATCGTAGGGCCCGGTCTGTGCGTTGCCACACCGACGAACTTAGTCGGCCGTGGTGACAGCCGGCTCACGGTACGGCTCCGAGTCTCGACAATCAACCGTGGACAATCCATCATCGTCCACGGTCGGCGTCGACGGGGCACTACGCTGTCTGATCGTGACCTTTCCTCGTGAGCAGCTCAACGATGGGGAGAAGCTGGTGCTCGACCTTCACCCGCACTGGTGGTTCTTCGCTCCCCAGACAGCAGCCCTGATCGGCGCCGTGGTGCTCGGGCTCGTGGCACTCGTGTTCTTCGAGGCCCACCCGGTCGTCTCCATCATGGCCGCAGCGCTGATCGTGTTCGTGCTGTTGTGGTTCGGGGTCCGATACCTCGTGTGGACCACCACCAATTTCGTGCTCACCTCCGACCGTCTGATCAACCGGTCGGGTGTTCTCAGCCGCTCGGGCGTCGAGATCCCACTCGAGCGCATCAACACGGTGTTCTTCCGCCAGAGCCTCTTCGAGCGGATGCTCGGCGCCGGAGAACTGGTGGTCGAGTCGGCCGGCGAGATGGGTCAGCAGGCGTTCGGCAACGTGCGACGGCCGCTCAACGTCCAGAACGAGATCTACCGTCAGATGGAGGGCAACGAGAACCGCAAGTTCGACCGCGTCGGTCGCAACCTGGGTGAGGGCGCCGAGCCGGTCGCCCTGTCGATTCCCGACCAGATCGAGCGGCTGGCCGAGTTGCGCTCGAAGGGCATCATCAGCGACGCCGAGTTCGAGGCCAAGAAGACCGATCTCCTGAAGCGGATGTAGATCGGCTCGCCCGCCGGTGTCGGGTCGTCCTTCGCCCCGACCACCAAGCCCCGACTACCAAGCCCGGACTACCAACGAGCCGGCACGAACGTCTGCTCGCCCATCGGCGGACGAATGTAGGGTCGCGCCTCCTTCTCCGGCAGCTCGATCGGGTCCGGAAGCATGTCCTCGTAATCGATCATCGACAGGATGTGGCTCATACAGTTCAGCCGGGCCGACCGTTTGTCGTCGGAGGGCACCACGTACCACGGCGCCTGTTTGGTGTCGGTGTACTGAAAGGTGACGTCCTTGGCTTCGGAGTAGTTGACGTAGAGCCGGTGTTCGGCCAGATCCATGTCGGAGAGCTTCCACCGTTTCAGTGGTTCCTTGTTTCTCGACTCGAACCGCCTGCGCTGCTCCTCGTAGCTCACCGAGAACCAGTACTTCAACATGATGATTCCCGAGCGAACGAGCATGCGCTCGAATTCGGGGCAGCTGCGCAGGAACTCTCGATGTTCTTCCTCGTTGCAGAAGCCCATCACCCCCTCGACGTTCGACCGGTTGTACCACGACCGGTCGAACAGCACGATCTCCCCGGCGGCCGGAAGATGCTCGACGTAGCGCTGGAAGTACCACTGGGTTTGTTCCCGCTCCGTTGGTTTCGGCAACGCCACCACCTTCACAATACGTGGCGATGTTCGTTCCGTGATGCGTTTGATCACACCACCTTTGCCCGCCGATCCTCGTCCCTCGAAGATGATGAGGACCTTGAGCCCGGTGGCCGACACGAAGCGTTGGAGTTTGACGAACTCCTCCTGGAGATGGGCCAGCTCGGCTTCGTAGACGGTCTTCTTGACCCGGCCGGTGGCGGTGTAGAGATCGGGATTCGCCCGGTGTTTGGCCTTTTGATCGACCTCGACATCATTCTCCATCCCGATGCTCCTCCTCGCTGGCCGCGCCCCACGGTCACGTAGCGACAACTGTAGGCCATGGACCGGTATGTTGACAGGTCTATGAACGGAACCACTGGAGCGCAGTATTCGGTCAACCTTCGCGTCCGCCTCGACAACCGACCCGGCGTGCTCGGTCGCCTGGCCGTTTCCATCGGTGAGGCCGGTGGCAACATCTTCGCCATCGAAGGATTCGTCGCCAAGGGACCGATCCTCGAGCGCGACATCGTGGTGAACTGCTCCAGCGTCGACCATCAGGAACGGATCGTGGCGGTGGCGGGGTCGGTGGACGGCGTTGAACTCCTCGACAGCTTCGACCGGACCTTCCGCATGCACGAAGGCGGCAAGATCGAGGTGCTCCCGCTGTTTCCGGTCGGCGACCGCGACGACCTGTCGATGGCCTACACACCGGGTGTGGCCCGGGTGTGTCGGGCCATTGCGGCCGATGCGTCGATGGCCGACACCCACACGATCCGCAAGAACACCGTGGCCATCGTCACCGATGGAACCGCCGTGCTCGGTCTCGGCGACATCGGTCCCAAGGCGGCCCTGCCGGTCATGGAGGGCAAGGCGCTGCTGTTCAAGGAATTCGGGCAGGTCGACGCCTTCCCGATCTGCCTCGACGTCGACTCGCCCGACGATCTGATCGAGACCGTTGTCCGGCTGGCCCCCACCTTCGGGGGCATCAACCTCGAGGACATCGCCGCTCCCGGCGCCTTCGAGGTGGAGGAGGTGTTGAAGGATCGGCTCGACATCCCCGTCTTCCACGACGATCAGCACGGCACCGCGGTGGTGGCCCTGGCCGGGCTCAACAACGCCCTCAAGATCGTGGGCAAGAACATGGCGGATGTGAGCGTGGTGGTCGCGGGCATGGGCGCCGCCGGGGTGGCCGTCGGCAAGATCCTGCTCGGGGCCGGCGTCGGCTCCATCATCGGCGTCGACCGCCAGGGTGCCGTCTATGACGGCCGCGAGAACCTCAACTCGGCGAAGCAGTGGTTCGCCGAGAACACCAACGAGGAGCGTCGCACCGGGTCGATCTCGGACGTGATCGCCGGCGCCGACGTGTTCCTCGGTCTGAGCGCTCCCGGTTTGCTCTCGGTCGACGACGTGAACGCCATGGCCGACAACCCGATCGTGTTCGCCATGGCCAACCCGGACCCCGAGATTCAGCCCGAGGACGTCGAGGGCATCGTCGCCGTGATGGCAACCGGCCGGAGCGATTACCCGAACCAGATCAACAACGTTCTCGCCTTCCCCGGCATCTTCCGGGGCGCGCTCGACGTGGCGGCCTCCGACATCACCGAGAACATGAAGCTCGCGGCCGCCGGCGCCATCGCCGACTCGGTCGGCGCCGACGAGCTGGCCGCCGACTTCGTCGTGCCGTCGGTGTTCGACAAGTCGGTCCCGGTTCGGGTTGCGGAGGCGGTGGCCAAGGCGGCCGTCGCCGACGGCGTCTGCCGTCTGTAGTTCTCGTCGTCCCCGGGCACGGAGACCCAGGGGAGCGCCCGCGATGCGCTGGCGGTTCCGGCCTTCCGCCGTCTCTTCCTGGCGTCGTTCGCGTCGAACGTGGGCCGCTGGATGCAGTTCGCGGCGCTCGGGGTTCTGGGGTGGCAGCTCACCGGGTCGAGTGCCGTTCTCGGCCGGCTGATCTCCCCAGCTCGTGCCGCTCGGTTTCCTGAGCCTGAGCGGCGGTTCGTTGGCCGACACCGTCGATCGCCGGTTCCTGCTCGCCGCGGCCCAGGCCTGGCAGATGGGCTGGACGGCGGCGCTGGCCGCCGTCACCTGCCTTCTCATCATCGCCGTGTTCGCCAGGGTCGGTCCGCCGGCCCTACGATCGGGAGAGGAGCGAAGGAGCCTGGTAGCCATGGTCGACGCCGTACCCCGTCCCACACCCCATCGGATACCCGAGTTCGACTCGGTCGACGAGGAGCGCCTGCACCGTAAGCAGCGGTTGGCCGCCACGTTCCGCCTGTTCGGCCGTTTCGGTTTCAACGAGGGGGTGGCGGGTCACGTGACGGCGCGCGATCCGGAGCACGAGAACCTGTTCTGGGTGAATCCGTTCGGGCTCAGCTTCGACCTGATCCGCGTCTCGG
>JBFHME010000076.1:0-15767 GCA_041594435.1 Acidimicrobiales bacterium | reverse complement strand
CGGCGCCGAGCGATGCCGCACTCGACGACGGCTCCGTCGACGAAACGGCTTCGGATGGCGAGACGGAGACGCCCACCTCGACGACCACGACGACCGAGTCCGTCCCGACCCCGTCCACGGCTCCAGCTGGGGAGGTGGCGGTCTCCGCCGACTTCGGCGGGGGTGCGGTGTGGGAGCTGACTCACGGCGAGCTGAACGAGGTCGTCATTCCGACCTGGGAGAATCAAGAGTTCATCACCCTCGCCTTCGGGGGTGTTGTGCCACCGGGCTTCTATCCCGGGGTCACCTATGAGCATCTCGTCGGTGAGACCATCAACCGGGAGTTGGCCGACCTCGGCGGGTCGGTCAATGACACCGACACCGATGCGGCGCGACAGCGCCTCTCGGAATTGATACAGAGCTGGTTCACCGGTGCCTCGGATCCGGTCGCTGAAGCCGACCGTCTGTTCGACGAGGTTCCGTACCTGCCGTTCGTGGTCGACCAGCAGGCCAAACAGTCGGCACTCGGCGACGCGCTGCTGGCCAGTGGTGAACTCACCGTCGACGCCGCGTGCGTCCGTCACATCCTGCTCGACGACGAGGCTGCGGCCCAGGAGGTGCTCGATCTGTTGAACGGTGGCGCCGACTTCGCCGAGCTGGCCGCCGAGCGTTCGACGGGGCCGACCGGCCCGAGCGGCGGTGATCTCGGTTGCGCTCCCAGCTCGGCCTACGTCCCGGAGTTCGCGGCCGCCGTCGACGGCGCCACGCTTGGCGGCTACGTCGGTCCGGTCCAGACCCAGTTCGGCTGGCACGTTCTGGTGGTCGACCGCTACGAGCAAACCGAGCTGAACCCGGGTGATCTGATCGGTCAGCGGATCCAGGCGCGGCTTGGTGGGGCGATCATCGAGGTCGATCCTCGGCTGGGTACCTGGGATCCGGTCAACCTGACGATCAATCCGTCGGATTTGACGGCCGACGAATAGCACGGGTCCACCGCCTGACGTCGGCGTGATGTGCTGGACATGAGCCTCCCCGACGATCGACCGACGATAACGATCTGCGGCCTCGGCCCCGGGTCCCCGGATCTGCTCAACGAGCGAACCGTGGCAGCTCTCGAGCGGCCTGATCCATTGTTCCTGCGCACCAGTCGTCATCCAAGCGCGGAGCGTTTTGCGGGCAACGCCGTCTCGTTCGACTCGTTGTACGATTCCGCCGCTTCGTTCGCCGAGGTCTACCGGGCGATCACCGAGGCCCTCGTGCGTGCTTCGGTCACCAACGGGCGGGTCACCTACTGTGTCCCCGGTTCTCCGCTGGTACTCGAACGGTCGGTTGCCCAACTCCGGCGCCGAGACGATGTCACGATCGAGTTGGTTCCGGCCCTCTCGTTTCTCGACGAGACGTGGGCGCGGCTTGCGGTCGATCCGGTGGACGCGGGCGTTCGGCTGATCGACGGGCACCGATTCGGTGTCGAGGCCGCCGGCGAGCGTGGTCCGCTGCTCGTGGCTCACACCCATGACCGATGGGTGTTGTCCGACATCAAGCTGGCGCTGCTCGAGCGCGATGTGGGGGGTGATCACGCCGTGATCGTGCTGCAACGTCTCGGAACCGACGACGAGGCGATCTTCGAGGTAGCGATCGAGGATCTTGATCGGTGCGTCGAGCCCGACCATCTCACGTCGCTCTACCTGCCGGCGGTGGAGGTGCCGATCGGCACGGCGCTGCTCGGCTCGGTCGAACTGATGCGACGGCTCAGAACCGAATGCCCGTGGGACGCCAAGCAGGACCACGCGTCCCTGCGCAGGTACCTGTTGGAGGAGACCTACGAGGTCCTCGAGGTGCTCGACCGGATCGCCGATTTGTGGGATGGCGATACCGATGGCGACGAAGCGCTGATCGGCGCGTTCGATGAGCTCGAAGGTGAGCTCGGCGACCTCTGGCTGCAGATCCTGTTCCACAGCAGGCTTGCCTCGGAGGCCGGCCACTTCGACATCGCCGACGTGGCTACGACCCTCACGAACAAGATGATCAGCCGGCACCCGCACGTATTCGGGACCGACAGCCCCGACCTGTTCACCAGCGCCACGGGCGAGCCGGCGTCGGCCGCAGCCGTCGAAGCGCGGTGGGAGCAGCTGAAGGCGGGCGAAAAGACACGGTCGTCGATTCTCGACGGCGTCCCGTCCGCCATGCCGTCGTTGGCGAGGGCGGCGAAGGTCGTGAAGCGAGTGGCCGGCGAGCATGGTTCACCCGATCTCGGCCCATGGGCGAAGCGCCTCGGTCTCGACGGCGACGGCGTCGACGCCACCGTCGGCGACGAAGCGAGTATCGGGCGGCTGCTGATGGCCGTGGTCGAGGCGGCGAGAGTCGCAGGGGTGGACGCAGAACAAGCCCTGCGCACGGCCACCACGACGCTGGTGGAAGCGGTTCGATCGCACGAGACGTCCGTCGACGACCCGGCGAGCCAGTCCCGCGAGCGAACCGACCGGACCCCCCTTTCCTGGGTGGTCGGGTAGTCAGGAAAGCAGCTGGGCGAGGATGAAGATCAGCAGAGCCCCCGCCGCCAGCGTCGCCACGTAGGCGAGAGCAAACGCCTTGACGTTGCTCCCGGCGTCGGCACCGACGTTCACCCGACGGGATCGATTCAGGCTCGGAACGCCGAAGGGCGATCGATCGGGGAGACCGGAGGACGGCGTCAGGCGTGTAGCGGGCCGGTTTCCCAATCGGCCCGAGACGCCGGCGGGCGTCGTCGACCGGTCGGCTTGACTCGACGTGCCGGAGGGTCGAGCCCCGGCCGAGGAGTCGGCGGCGGATCCGGCCTCTGCGGTACCCGCTGTCGGTTGCTCTGCCTCAGTGGACCCGCTGGTCGATGTCGAGAGACCGGTTGACGGCGCGTCGAACCGGCCGGAACGACCGGCGAGAAGGTGTTGATCGGTCTGCCACGGTCGGACCGTCAGGCTCTCGAACATCTCCTGGACGTCGGTCGCCGACGCCGGCCGCAGATTCGGATTCTTCTGCAACAGCGACTCGACGACCTTGGCCAGATCCTCCGACACCCCGTGGGTTCGAAGGTCCGGCGGATCGTCGCTCATGACCCGGGTGATGATCGGATGGATCGACTTGTCGCCTTTGTCGACGAACGGCACCGAACGTAGGACGGCGGCAAGCAGGCAGACGCCGATGCCGTAGAGATCGCTGGCGGCGCTGGCCTGTGTGCCTCCCAGCACCTCCGGGGCGGCGTAGGCCACGCTGGCCGTGATGGCGGCCGACGTGGTGTTCATGCCGTCCTGGAGACGGGCGATACCGAAGTCGCCGAGCACTGCGTCGCCCGACGAACGCATCAGGATGTTCTCCGGTTTCAGATCCCGATGCAGCACGCCCGATGAGTGCGCTCGAGCCAGGGCATCGGCCAGCTGATAGCCGATTCGGATCAGCTCGTCGTCGGTCATCGGCTCCTGTTTGAGGCGCTGCCACAACGTGCCGCCGTCGATGTATTCGAGCACCAGGTAGGGGCGGCCGTCATCGAGGGAGCCCGCGGTGTACACATCGACGATATTCGGATGACCGGACAGCCGGCCGAGCGCCTTGCATTCGCGGTCGAATCGGAGTTTGATGATCTCGTCCTGGATGGGCGCGTGACCGACCTTGATCGCAACCTCCCGATCGACGTTCGTCTGGCGCGCCAACCAGACGTCACCAAAGCCCCCACCGCCGATGCGTTTGATCGGCTCGAAGCCATCTAGAGCGAACGTCTTTGCCATAAGGGATTGCGGGGGAGTCCTTCCGTAGGTCGTTGTCGAGTCGTCTCGATCCGGCTGATGGAGCGAAGCCTCTCGGCCTTCTTGCCGAACTCCGGAGCTGGGAAGTGGTGGTGATCTCCGCCGGGGGAGGATGGCTTCGCTATGTCACGCCTGCGCAGGTTCTCCGGGAGCAGGTCGCCTTGTCGGATTCCCGGAGTAGACGTGCCTCTCGGAAAGGTTGCCGGACGCGGATTCTGTACCCGATCATAGTGCCTGCGGCTGCTCCAGCAGCAGATGACCGGCAAAGTTGCGGCCGGTCGCAATGTTCGAGTTTCCGGGCCGTGACGGCCGACCGGGATTGGTGCTGCCATCGGTCGTGTCGAGCTGCTAGCATCTCACTGCGGGCGGTAGGAGGAACGCAACGCGTGAGTGTTATTCATGATGTCCTGGCTCGGGAGGTTCTCGACTCCCGAGGTAACCCGACCATCGAAGTCGAAGTCCTGCTGGCATCCGGTGCGCTCGGTCGAGCGCTGGTGCCGTCCGGTGCCTCCACCGGGCAGTTCGAGGCCGTCGAACTCCGTGATGGCGGGGACCGCTATCACGGCAAAGGTGTCGCCAACGCGGTCGAGAACGTCAACACCGTGATCAGCGATGCGCTCGCCGGATTCGACGCCTACGCCCAGCGGGAGATCGACCAACTGCTGGTCGATCTCGACGGCACGCCGAACAAGGCGAAGCTCGGAGCCAATGCAATTCTCGGGGTCAGCCTGGCTGCGGCTCGAGCGGCCGCCGAGGACCTGGCCCTGCCCCTGTACCGTTACGTCGGGGGTGTCAACGCCCACGTCCTCCCCGTGCCGATGATGAACGTGTTGAACGGCGGTGAGCACGCGGACAACAACGTCGACTTTCAGGAGTTCATGATCATGCCGGTCGGCGCCGCCTCGTTCACCGAGGGCTTGCGCTGGGGTGTGGAAACCTACCACTCGCTGAAGAAGGTGCTGGGGGAGCGGGGGCTGGCGACGGCCATCGGCGACGAGGGTGGCTTTGCCCCCGATCTGGAGTCGAACGAGGCCGCTCTGACCCTCCTCATCGAGGCCATCGAACGGGCCGGCCGGACGCCGGGCGACGAGATCGCCCTCACCATGGACGTCGCCTCGACCGAGTTCTTCTCCGGCGGACAGTACCGGCTCACGGGCGAGGGGCGTGACCTCAGCCCGTCGGCCATGGTCGAGGAGCTTGCCGGACTCGTCGACCGTTATCCGATCGTTTCCATCGAGGATGGTATGGCCGAAGAGGACTGGGACGGCTGGAGCGAGCTCACCGAGGCCGTCGGCGACCGCTGCCAGTTGGTGGGCGATGACTTGTTCGTCACCAACACCGAACGACTCTCGCGTGGTATCGAGGCCGGAGTCGCCAATTCCATCCTGGTCAAGGTCAACCAGATCGGCTCGCTCAGCGAGACGCTCGAAGCGGTCCGACTGGCCACCGGGCACGGCTACAGCTCGGTCATGTCGCATCGCTCGGGTGAGACCGAGGACACCACCATCAGCGACCTGGCGGTGGCCACGAACTGCGGTCAGATCAAGACCGGCGCCCCCGCCCGCAGCGATCGGGTGGCCAAATACAACCAGCTCCTTCGCATCGAGCACGATCTCGGAGCCGCCGCCCGCTACGCCGGTCGTTTCACCGTCGGCTCAGGCGCTCGGTGATGGCGCGGTCGAGTCGGCCTCGCGGTTCCTGGACCGGGCGCGGCACCAGGAACCGAAGCCGATCCGGGAAGCGGACGGCCACTCCGGCGACCGCGAAGCGTTCATCGGTCGATCGGACCCGGGAGATGGCGCCGGTCGCCCTGGCCAGCTGCCTCGCCGCGGCTGTTCTGGTCGGGCTGGCCATCGTGCCGGTTCGGACCTGGTTGGCCCAGCAGCGCAAGATGGACGAGGCCCGGGCCCAGTTGGCGCAGATCGACGCCGAGGTCTCCGATCTCGAACGACAGCTGGCAGGGCTCCAGACCGATGACGAGATCGAGCGGCGAGCCCGGCAGGATTTCGACCTGGTGTTTCCCGGTGAGGAGAGTTACCGCATCCTCCCCGAGCCCAGCACCCAACAGCCCTAGGCCCGACCCCTGAGGTTCACCGCTTCGGCGGGCATCGTTCGCTCCGCCGAATCATCGGTGATCCTGGAGAAGTCGTCGGCGGCCGAGGGGAAACCTCGACCGCCGACGCACCGCCCGGGAGGGAAGGTCGGGCGGCGACTCTGGCGAATGGCTCGCGTGCCTCGTGCTCGACGAACGCGGCAACTCGGACCGCTGCGTCCAGGCCAACCGCATGGTGTCGACCGTTGCCGAATCGAACTGGTCGTTGACGAGGGATCATTGCCAATGATGGCCCGTCAACCGCCCCTTCCACAAGATCGCCGATCAGCCGGCTTGTCGGCGGCGGACCGGTCGACGCCGGTTCGTGTCGCTCGGCGGTGAGGTTGAGCGCCGATTACGGCGAGCGTTGCCAATCTGTGCAAGAATCCCGGGGGAACATTATCCGAAAGGGGACTCCGTGGAGATCACTGTCGAGATCAACGGCACCAGTCATACACATGATGTCGAACCTCGAACCCTGCTGGTTCATTTCATCCGCGACACGGCGGGGTTGACCGGCACGAACGTCGGTTGTGACACATCATCGTGCGGCGCCTGCACCATCCACGTGAACGGCGAGGCGGTCAAGTCGTGCACGATGCTGGCCGTCCAGGCCGATGGTGAGCGGATCACCACCATCGAGGGATTGGCCGCCGGCGATGAACTCCATCCGATGCAGCAGGCCTTCATGAACTGCCACGCCCTCCAGTGCGGCTACTGCACACCGGGCATGGTGATGGCGTCGGTCTCCCTGCTCGACGAGAATCCCCAACCATCCGAAGCCCAGGTGCGCGAAGGGTTGGAGGGCAACCTGTGCCGGTGCACCGGCTACCACAACATCGTGCAGGCGGTTCTGAGCGCAGCTGGAGGCAACCAATGATTCCGGTTCCGTTCGATTACCTACGAGCCTCGTCAGCCGACGAGGCGCTGAGCGCACTGAACGAGCACGGCGACGAGGCCAAACTGATGGCCGGTGGCCATTCGCTGCTGCCGATGATGAAGCTGCGGCTGGCGTACCCCGCCGTGATCGTCGACATCGGTCGGCTGAGCGAGCTGTCCTACATCAACGACGCAGGAGATCACCTCGCCATCGGTGCACTGACCCGCCACCGTGACATCGAGATCAACGATCTGGTGGCCGAGCATGCCCCACTGCTCGCCCATGCCACGAGCCACGTGGGCGACCCTCAGGTCCGTCACCGGGGCACGATCGGTGGTTCGCTGGCTCACGCCGATGCCGCAGCCGACCATCCGTCGGCTCTGTTGGCTCTCGACGGGTCGGTGGTGGCCCGGAAGGCCGATGGCACCGAGCGCGTCATCGCCGCCGGCGACCTGTTCGCCGGCTTCCTGGAGTCGAGCCTCGACCCGACCGAGATGATCACCGAGGTCCGCATACCCAAACACACCGGGCTCGGTTGGAACTTCCAGAAGTTCAATCGGCGAGCCCAGGACTGGGCCATCGTCGGAGTCTCCGCGCAGCGAACGGGCGACGGCAACGGTGCCCGGGTCGCCCTGGTCAACATGGGTCCGACCCCCACCCGGGCGGAATCGGTCGAGGAGGCGCTGGCCACCGGAGCGGGAGCAGCCGACGCCGCCGCAACCGCCGCCGACGGCACGGAGCCGTCGAGCGACTTGAACGCCACCGTCGAGTACCGCAAACACCTGGCCCGGGTTCTGACCCGTCGGGCGCTGGAAGGCTCCGGTATCGGTTGACGGCCGAGCCACGTCGATAAGGTTGAAGCATGAAAGAGATCCTTGGCGACCTCGAGCGCTGGCGGAAGCAGGGCAAGCGGGTGGCACTCGCCCGGGTTGTCGACATCGAAGGCTCCGGGCCCCGGCTGCCCGGAGCGGCCATGGCCGTCAACGAGGACGGCGAGGTTGCGGGATCGGTCTCAGGAGGATGCGTCGAGGGCGCGGTGGTGACCGAGTCGCTGCAGTGTCTCGAGGAGAACTCACGGCGCATTGTGACCTTCGGCTACTCCGACGACGAGGCGTTCGCCGTCGGACTGACGTGCGGTGGGACCATTCACCTGTATCTCGAACCGCTCGATTGGTAGCGGACCGGTGTCCGACACGCTGTTCTCCGACCTGCGAGCTGCGATAGCGGCCGAACGACCGGTCGCACTGGCCACCATCGTGGCCGTCGACGAATCGATCGTTGATCACGACGCCCCGCCGGTGGGAGCCAAGATCCTGCTGCAGCCGGGTTCGGAGCCTCGGGGCACCCTCGGTAACGACGATCTCGATCGGGTCGTGATCCGGGACGCCCGGGGGGAGTTGGCCGCCGGTACGACCGGTATCCGTCACTACGGCCCTCGGGGCGAGGCCCGCCAGGAGGAGGTGTCGGTCTTCATCGAGTCCTTCGCTCCTCCGCCTCGCATGCTGATCTTCGGTGCCGTCGATTTCACGGCGGCCTTGACCCGGGTGGCGAAGATTCTCGGCTACCGGGTCACGGTTTGTGATGCCCGTCCCGTGTTTGCCACAACGCAGCGGTTTCCCTACGCGGACGAGGTTGTCGTCAACTGGCCCCACCGCCTGCTCGAGGAGGTGGGATCCGAGCTCGGACCCCGCGACGCAATTTGTGTCCTGACCCACGATCCGAAATTCGATGTGCCCGCCGTCGTCGCCGCCCTGACCACCGAGACGGGTTACATCGGGGCGATGGGTTCGCGTCGCACCACCAAGGATCGAAACGAGCGGCTGATGGCTGAAGGCGTCACGCAGGCTGAAATCGACAGAGTGCGAGCCCCGATCGGTCTTGATCTGGGGGCCCGCACTCCGGAAGAGACGGCTATTTCGATTTGTTCGGAGATCATCGCCCTCCGATCGGGTCGCCATGTCACCGCCCTGAAGGACACCGATGGCGACATTCACCGACCGTGAGGCGATGCTCTCCGGGACGTGACTAGACGGCGTCGACGCCCGAGTCGCCGGTTCGAATACGAACCATCGAATCGACCGGTGTCACCCAGATCTTGCCGTCACCGATGACGCCGGTCTGAGCGCCCTGCCGGACGACGTTGACGATCAGGTCGATCATCTCCTCGCCGGCCACGATGTCGATCCGGATCTTCGGGACGAAGTCGATTCGGTACTCGGCCCCCCGATACGTCTCGGTGTGGCCTCCCTGTCGACCGAATCCCTTGACCTCGGTCACGGTCATGGCGCTGACCCCGATTTCGACCAGAGCGTCTTTGACCTCGGTGAGCCTGTGCGGCTTGATGATGGCGGTTACCAGTTTCATGTTTGTACGCTCCTTGGGTCAGATTCCGGCCGTGGCGGGAACCAGATCGGGGCCGTAGCCGGGGCTGCCGTGTTCCTCGGTGTCGAGTCCGGCCATTTCCTCCTCGCGGGTGACCCGGAGGCCGACGGTGTTCTTGATCGCCATGAACAGGATACCGCTGGTGACGACCACGAAGATGAAGTGAACGACGACCATGGTGAGCTGGGTTCCCATCTGGCTGAAGCCGCCGCCGTAGAACAGACCGGCGTCCTCACGGCCGAGGAAGGCGTCGTCGAAGCGGGCACAGAGACCGATCGACAGGGTTCCCCAGGTGCCGCAGACACCGTGGACCGAGATGGCACCGACCGGATCGTCGATCCGGAGACGGTCGAAGAACCGCACGGAGAACACGACGAGGGCGCCGCCGATGGCGCCGATGAGGATCGAAACCGGGGATGTCACGGCACCGACAGGGGCGGTGATGGCGACCAGCCCGGCCAGGAGGCCGTTGGCGGCCATGGACACATCGGGCTTGCCGTCGAGCGACCAGACGAGGAACGTGGCCACCACGGCACCGGCACAGGCGGCCAGCAGCGTGCGGACCGCGATCTGCATGACGAACTCATCCGCGGCCAACTCCGATCCGGCATTGAAGCCGAACCAGCCGATGAACAGGATCATGGCGCCAAGCACCACGAAGGGGATGCTGTGGCCGGGAATGGCCCGGGGGGTTCCGTCGTCGGTGTACTTGCCGATCCGAGGTCCGAGGATGAGCGCGCCCATCATGGCCGCCCAGCCGCCGGTGGCGTGGACGATGGTCGAGCCGGCGAAGTCCGAGAACGGCGTGTCGAGCTGAGCAAGCCAGCCGCCGCCCCAGGTCCAGCGAAGCACGATCGGGTAGATGAGCGCCGTGATCACGAACGAGTACAGGAAGTACGACTTGAACTTCGTGCGCTCGGCCATGGCGCCCGAGACGATGGTGGCGGCCGTCGCGGCGAACGCGGCCTGGAAGAAGAAGGTGGTTGCGGTGGACAACCCTCCTTCCGCCGGGATGGCGTCGTCGAAGCCGCTCATGAAGAAGCCGCCCCAGCCGAACCAGCCGCTGAGCTGCTCGCCGCCGGTGAAGGCGATGCCGAATCCGATCAGGGCGAAGGCCAGCACTCCGGCCGACATGTCCATCAGGTTCTTCATCATGATGTTGGCCACGTTCTTGGCCCGGGTCAGACCGGCCTCGACCAGCGCGAAGCCGGCCTGCATCAAGAAGACGAGAACACCGGCAAGGAAGACCCAGAGATTGTCGAGTATGACCTGAGAGGCGACACCTTCGGGCAGATCCGACTGGGCCGCCGCGGGCGATGCCCACAGGGCCGAGATGGCTATGACCGAAAGCACGGCCAGGGTGAGATGCCGTCGACGTCGACGCGCCGGACTTCCGCTCACCGAAGTGGGCGGGATGCAAGCCGGCGCAGACTCTCGGGCTACAAAACGTCTTTGAAATCGTGACGCGGCAGAGCCGATCATGAGTTCCTCCTACGGGGTGACTGGGTGTTGTTCCACCGATTGGTTTGAGAATCGAGTGATCCCACACTCACCCCGTTGTGCGCAGGGGATCTCCTCGGTTGCCACGCACGCTACGGCCCTTGTGTTTCAGCGACGTTTCGGGCCTGTTAACTCGTGGGCGCCGTCAGTCGTCGTCGGCGGCGTCGGTGTTGAGTTGCCGAAGGAACTCGTAGACCTCCTGGCGGTCCCTGGTCCGCCGCAGCGGCGGGAGCACCTTGATGAGATCCCATCGATAGCCCCGGTTGGTGGCGAGACGGGAGTCGAGGACGGCGACCACGCCCCGGTCGTCGGCACGGCGGATGAGACGCCCGGCCGCCTGGGCGAGGAGAATCTGCGCTCGTGGCAGGTCGACTTCACGAAAGGCCCGGGCGCCGATACGGTTTCGCTGCGCTTCGAGAACCGGATCATCGGGCCGGGGAAAGGGGATTCTGTCGATCGCGACCAGCGTCAGCGTCGATCCAGGCAGATCAACGCCCTGCCAGAACGACATCGTGGCGGCCAGCACGGCACTCGGGTCGTCTTGGAAGCCCTGGATCAACGCCGACTTCGAACTCTCCCCCTGAACCAGCACCGGAAGGTCGAGCTCGTCCCGAAGCCGTTCAGTGGCCTCGCTCATCGCCGAATAGCTGGTGAACAGCGCCAAGGTACGGCCTCCGGCCGCCTTGATCAGACCGATGAGTTCGTCCTGGACCGCTGACCGAAAATCGGGGCTCTTGGGGGGCGGGAGATCGGTTGGGCAGTAGAGGAGCCCGAGTTCCGCATAGTCGAAGGGTGACCCGACCCGGAGGACATCGTGATCGGCGTCGAGCCCGAGCTTCGTTCCGAACCCGTCGGCGAGGGTGGCGCTGGTCATCACCACGGTGTGGCCCGGCCACAGATGTTCATCCAGCAAGGGGCCCAGCTCGAGCGGCGTGAGGCGCAGGACCGGGCTCCTCACCGTGCCGTCCACCCAGACCACGTCGTTCGGGCCCGACTCGAGCACGAGATCGATGTCGTTGACCAGCCGGGTGGCGACGAGGGTGATCCGCTCGATACGTGCCGCCACGTTGCTGCCGTCGGCGGCGTCGAGTTTACGGAGTGCCGCCAGCGCCCGCTCGGTGCGGTCGCGGGCCAGCACGATGATGCTGGTCAGGTCGAGATCGATCTCCACGGAGCGGCCGAGCATCGGCGTGAGCGCGCTGTCGAACTCGTCGGCCGAGCGGTTGAGCCCGTCGGCCAGCGCTTCGTCGGTGAGAATCGACCGCACCCGGCGGGCCATGCCTCGGAGCCGGCCGCCGCTGAGCTCGGTGCCGCAGGTGCTGCCGAGAATGTCGGGGAACTGGTGCGCCTCGTCGAAGACGACCACCTCGTGATCGCCCAGGAGCGCTCCGCCGCTCGAGAGGTTGAGACCGTAGTAGTGCTGGTTGGTGACGATGATGTCGGCGGCGAAGGCCTCCTGGCGCGCCGTCTCCGAGTAGCACATCGAACCCGACGGGCAGCGGCCCGCACCCGGGCACTCGTCGCCGGTGACGCTGACGGCTCTCCAGACGTCGGGGGGAGGAGCGTCGTCGAGCTCCTCGCGATCACCGGTTTCGGTACTGGCCGCCCACTGGAGCAGATCGCCGAGTCGGTGATCCGGATCCCGTCCACCGAGCAGTTCCAGCTGCTGGGCTCGATCCGCTTCCTGGAGATCCTTGAGCTGCTGCACGCAGAGGTAGTTGCCCCGGCCCTTGAGCACTGCGGCCGTCACGGGTCGGCCGAGGCCCTCGGCCACTGCGGGAATGTCCTTGTCGACCAGCTGTCCCTGGAGTGCAATGGTGGCGGTGGCGATGACGGCACGCTGGCCGCTGTCCACGATCGGGGTGAGGTAGGCCAGCGACTTTCCTGTGCCGGTTCCCGCTTCGACGATGACGACACGGCCACCGGGACCAGGATCATCGCCACCGGAATCCTCGGTTTGGTTCGCGCTGGCCGATGGCGCCGCAGCGATGGCGCTCTGGATGGCCTCGGCCATGGCGACCTGGCCGGAGCGTTCCTCTCCGCCGCCGGGGAGTGACCGCGTCACGGCACCAAGCAACTGCTTCATCCTGCTCATACGCTCACCCTGAAACAGGACCTTTCAAGTAGAATCATGAGTTGGGACCGAGCCGGAATCGCCAAAGGCCGGATTCCACAGTGCCGAGGACCGTGATGGCCGACGAACTGCCCCCTCCGAAAAGGGACGTCAACGAACTCTTCACCTTAGACGCGTCGGACCCCACCTCGGACCCCGACGGTCCGCTGGCCCATTTGATGTCGACATCTCCCTTGGCCGACCGGGACCGAACGTCGATCGAGTCGGCTGTCGACGATGATGACGCCGCGCCCGAAGGGGCGGCCACGGATGGAGATCTACCCGGCATCGCCGATATCGGTGGTCTCGAGGATCTCTACATGACCACAACCGACCTGCCGCTCGGGAAGCCGTCGCCGGCGCCCCTTCCGCCCGCGTCGACCGGAGCGGCCGAACCCGAGACCGGTCCCGCCCCCGTCGAACCGTCACGGTCGGTCTGGGAGGTTCAAAACCTGCGGTTCAGCACCGAGGCCGGGCGCCGGGTCGACATGCCTCCGGACGGGCAGCGTCGGGCGCCGGCCCCGGCTCCGGCCCCGATTGCCCCGACCAGGAGCGTACGGGTCCCGGGCCAGGAACGGCGGCGCGGCGCCGTGCCGACCGCACTCGAGGAGATCACCGAGCGCCGGTGGTTCTGGGGAATGATGGCGGGCGTGATCGGCATGGCCGTTCTGGCCCTGATGGCCGCCGGTGATTTGCTGCCCACCTCGTCGGTCACCGATCCCGCCGACGTGGTGGTCGATGATCAGCTGCCCGTCGCCCCCACCGTCGGTGATCAGCCCGAGACGTCCTCCGTCGACGCATCGTCGTCGACGGGCGCCGGCACCTTCGGTCTCGATCCGGGCGCTCCGACCACGGCCGTCGCCTCGTCGACGACGGTGCTCGCGACCACCGCCAACCGTCGAGCCACCGCGGCACCGACGACGACCAGTACGGTGCCGTCGACCACCACGAGCGGGGATTCCTCGACCACGACGGACTCCTCCACAACGCCCTCAACGCCGACCACGGTCACCACCACCTCGACCATCGACCCGGGTGACACCACGACCACGGCCACTGGGGGGAGCTCGACGACCGAGAGCACGGATACCACCCCATCCACGCTTGAGGAGACGACCACGACGACCGCCGGCGACGGTGGAGCGTCCTCGTCGAGCTGACCAGGTGGCCGGTAGTCGATTGGAGCTTCGGTATGCGTCCGGCCGGCGGTTCGGTCCGAGCCTTGGGTGGAGAAAGCGGATACGGTTCAACCATGAGCACTGAGGACATCGATCCTGCTCGAATCCCCCGGCATGTGGCCTGTGTCATGGATGGAAACGGTCGCTGGGCGCAACGTCGGGGTTTGCGCCGAACCGATGGTCACAGCGCCGGCGAAGAGGCCCTGCTCGACACGGTCGAGGGCGCTCTCGAACTCGGTGTCGAATGGTTGACCGTCTACGCGTTCTCCACCGAGAACTGGCGCCGTCCGGCCGATGAGGTCCGGTTCCTGATGCGGTTCAACGAGAACCTGCTGGTTCGTCGCCGCGATGAACTCAACGAGAAGGATGTACGCATCCGGTTCATCGGTCGCCGCGACTGGAAGGTGCCCAAACGGCTGATCCGTCGGATGGATGAATCGGTTGCGTTGACCGCTGAGAACCGGCGCCTCACCCTGACGATCGCGTTCAACTACGGAGGGCGGGCCGAGATCATCGATGGCGTCAAAGCCATGATCGCATCCGGCGTCACGCCCGATTCGATCGACGAGTCGACGCTCGACAAGCATCTCTACGATCCGGAGATGCCCGAGGTCGATCTCTGGATTCGGACCTCCGGCGAGTTCCGCACCTCCAACTTCTTGATGTGGCAGTCGGCCTACGCGGAACTCGTGTTCACCGAAACCTTGTGGCCCGACTTCCGGCGGCAACATCTTGCCGACGCCGTCGCCGAGTATCAACGGCGTGAGCGGCGTTTCGGCGGTCTCGGCACGGGTTAGCGTTCCATGGCCCTCTACCGCGACGAAGGGGTCGTGCTCCGCACGTACAAGCTGGGTGAAGCCGATCGCATCGTGGTGTTGTTCACCCGTGGTCGGGGCAAAGTTCGAGCGGTGGCCAAGGGGGTCCGGCGCACCAAGAGCAAGTTCGGGTCCCGCCTCGAACCGGGCACCATCGTGCACCTCCAGCTCTATGAAGGTCGCAATCTCGACATCATCACCCAGGCCGAACGAGTTGTGGCCTTCACGAGGTTGCGATCCGACCTGGAACTCTATGGTCGGACCTCGGTCGTGCTCGAGATCGTCGACTCGATCGTGGTCGAGGCCGAGGCGAACACGGCGCTCTACAAACTGCTGACCGGCGCACTCCAGGAGCTCGAGCGGAGCGGGAACCCGTTGGTCGTGGCCGCCTTCGCCGCGAAGTTTCTTGCCCTCGAGGGCGTTCAGCCCCGGCTCGACTCGTGTGTGCGGTGTGGTGCCACCGAGGATCTGGAGGGAATCCAGCTGGGGGAGGGCGGCGCGGTGTGTGTCCGTTGTCCGCCAACCGGTGAGCGGATCTCGTCCGAGGTCCGACAGGCGTTCTCCCAGGTGCTGGACGGTCAGGTTCGACACGTCCTCGACGCCACATCACCCGAGGTGGCTCGAGAGCTGGAGACGCTGGTGTCTCGACTGATCGAGCAACATATCGAGCGCCGGCTCAAGAGCTCGGCGGTCCTGTACCAGCAGATGCACAACTGATCGGATTCTGGATCGAGTTTCAGTTCGAACGGAAGGGGTCGGCTCAGTCCTCGTCCATCGGGACCCAGTTGCCGGTCTCCTTGTCGTGGCGGAACCAGTTCTGCAGTGTGGTGTCCCAGTAGATCCACGCGTCCCAGTCCTCGCTCCAGATCGGGGCCCGTTTGTTCGGTGCCGGACTCGAAGCCTCTCGTGGCGACACCGCAGCCGTCCCGACGACCGGTGCCGCATGTCGGCCCTCGTCACGGGCCGGGCTCCGATCGGTGGAGGGCGTCACCTTCGGTTGCGGGGCGCTCGGTTCCGGCCGTTCGTTCGCTGCCGGCGGGTCGGCGGGAGCCGCT
>JBFHME010000075.1:0-15989 GCA_041594435.1 Acidimicrobiales bacterium | reverse complement strand
GCTGCCTCGGCGCTCGCCTCCGAGGAACCCAGGTAGGAGAGGGGGCGGTGGAGAACCCGATGGGCGATCGTCTTGGCCAGCTGGTTGACCACCGCAGCGTCATTGGCTCCGCCGTTGAGCCGGCCGGTGAAGCGGGCAACCTCCTCATGCACGGCACGATCGGCCTCCTCGAGGATGGCGGCAATGACCGGACCGACCTCATGGTGGTTGGAAAACCTCACCCAGGCATCTGCGGCAGCCCCCTCCACCTCCTGCTCCACGGTGTCGGCTTCGCCGTTTCGCCGGGCGTGCAAGGCCACGTCATCAACGTTGAGATATCGAAGGTGGCTGTTGGTGGAGGGTACGAAGTCCGGCGGCATGGCCAGATCGATCAACAGCAGCGGCCCGGTTCGCCGCTGCAGGGCATCGGCCAGGATCTCCGGTCCGAACAGCTCCCGCTTGGCGCCGGTAGCGCTGATCACGACCGGTGCTTCGGCCAGTGCCCGCGGTGCCGAGGCGATCGGGAGGACCTCGTCGGTCGGGATCGAGACGGCCTCCGGCCGTCGGGCGTAGACGGTGATTCTCGGCCGCGGTGAACTGCGGCGCAGCGCACCGACGGCGGCCCGGGCCATGGCCCCGGCTCCAAACACCGCAACATGGTCGGCCGATTCCGCCATCTCGGCGGCGGCCAGAGCAACCGAGCCGGGTCCGACGTGCCGCAGGCGGCGCCGGGACGATCTGCCGGTGGCGATCGCCGACTGCAGGGTCTTCTCGAAGAGCCCTCCGACCGATCCGGCGCCCCGAGCGGCCTCCAGCGCCGTCCGGAACTGTCCGAGCACCTCGGGCTCGCCGATGATGGGGGAGTCGAGCCCGGCGGCCACGCGATAGAGATGGTGGACCGCGTTCGAATCTTGACGCAGAACGCCGTCATGAGGGAGTTCGAGGTCGGGATAGAGCAGCCGGAGGACCCGTTCGAGTGCCGCCTCGCAGCCCGAGGTGGCCACCTCGGTCCGGAGGCAGGTGGAGAGCACGAACGCATCGACCCCCTCGCTACGAACCCGTTGCAGGGCGTTGGTGAGGTGATCGTCGGCGAGGTGGAGGGCAGCACGATGTTCCGCCGCAACCTCGGGGTGGGCAAACGTCATCGAGGAGAGCCGGAATCTGGTCATGAACGAAGATGGTCTGTGGCCGCCAGTTTGCACACGATGCGCTTCAGGGTATCTCCCTTCGAGGGTCACTGCCATAGTTCGGACCGATGCGGTGACCAGGAGCATTCCCCAGGCGGGCCGTCGGCTCCATCGGTTCGGACTTCGGGGTTCTTCGGATACCGTTTGCCGTCCGGTGAGACACAACGATTCAATGACCGGCGTCCTGCTGATCCAACTCGGCACACCGGACTCGACGAAGCCGTCGGATGTTCGGCGTTATCTGCGCCAGTTCCTCGGCGATCCTCGGGTCCTCGACATGCCGACCCCGGCGCGGGTGTTGCTCCTGAACGCCGTCATCCTGCCGTTCCGGCCCCGCCGCTCGGCCCGGGCCTACGAGAAGATCTGGACCGGAGACGGATCGCCTCTGATCCAGCACACCGAAGGGCTGGCCAGGAGCATGCAGGAGCTCCTCGGGGACGGCTACCGGGTCGTCTATGGGATGCGCTACCAGAACCCGCCACTGCACGATGCCGTCGAGGAGCTTGCCGCCGCCGGGTGCTCCCGAATCGTCCTGTTACCGCTGTTCCCGCAGTATGCCTCGGCATCGACCGGGTCGTCGGTCCAGAAGGCCCTGGAGCTGATCGGGAGTCGGCAGAACATTCCCGAAGTCGCCACGATCAATTGGTTCTATGACACCCCGGGGTTCATCGAGGCAGCCGCCGGCATCGCAAGGCCCGCCCTCGAGGAGTTCGGGTCCGACCACGTGTTGTTCAGTTATCACGGACTGCCCGAAAAGCAGCTCCGGAAGGCCGACCCCTCCGGTTCCTGGTGTCTGCAGGCCGAACGCTGCTGTGAGCGAATCACACCGACCAATCGGTTCTGCTACCGGGCGCAGAGCTTCGCCACCACCCGGGAGCTCGCCCGAGTTCTGAAGCTCGAGGAGGGCTCGTATTCGACGACCTTCCAGTCTCGACTCGCCGGGCAGAAGTGGATCGAGCCGTACACCGACACCGAACTGCCGAACCTCTATCGGCACGGCGTGCGGCGGCTGGCAGTGCTGACGCCCTCCTTCGCCGCCGACTGCCTGGAGACCCTCGAGGAGATCGGTATTCGCGCCCGGGAGCAGTGGGTTGGGCTCGGCGGCGAGGACATGCTGCTGGTGCCGTGTGTGAACGCCGATCCGGTGTGGGCGGCGGCGGCCGCCGACTTGATTCGGGCTGCCGTCTGAGATCTTCGGGTCTAGGCATCAGACAAATGCTGTGTTAACGTTGGAAGTCCGGACAACAGGAAATCCTGATGATCCAAACTCCAAACGTGCTTCGCCGAAGAGAATCGAGGGCGTCCGTTCAGCCATGACCATCAATTCACTGGATCGCAGCTCACCGATGCCGCTCTGGGCTCAACTCGAGGTCGAGCTTCGACGCAGGCTCGAATCCGGCGAGTTCGAACACGGCTTTCCAACCGATCTGCAGCTCACCGAAACGTATGAGGTGAGCCGCCACACGGTTCGTGAGGCCGTGCGGCATCTGAACAAGACCGGTGTGCTCAAGCGCGAGCGGGGGAGAGGTACCGTCGTCAACCGATCGGAATTCGAGCAATCACTCGGAACGCTCTACAGCCTCTTCCAGTCGGTCGAATCGGCCGGGGTCGAACAGACCAGCCGGGTGCTCCGCCTGGAGACCGTGACCGACACCGTCGCCGCCAACCATCTCGAGCTGCCGGAGGACTCCGAGTTCGTCCTGCTCGAGCGGCTTCGGTTGGCAGGCGGTGCGCCGCTTGCCGTCGATCGAGCGTGGTTGCCGGCCTCCATCGCCGAGTCGCTGCTCGACGTCGACTTCGGCCACACCGCACTCTACGACGAGTTGGGAAAGCTGGGTGCGCCGGTGCCGAACCAGGGTTGGGAGCGTCTGACGCCGATCCTGCCCAGTGCCGGCGACCGCAAACTTCTGGGGCTCACGAAGTCGGACGCCGCCTTCTTTCTCGAGCGGCTCGGGTGTCGGGATGGTGTGCCGGTCGAGTGGCGGACAACCGTGATCCGCGGTGACCGGTACCGATTCGTGACCGACTGGTCCGCCGGCTCTCGCACCGAGTTGCGTCCCAGCGCCGAATCCGTCGCAACTTGACCGGCTGTCCGAAAGAACGTACATTGGAGAGGAGTCCTCGACGCACCGTCGCGTCTGTCCGAGGATCCGCCACACCGGCCGTCCATCCGAGGGGTATACATCATGGCCACCACATCGCACTACCGAGTCGTCATCGTCGGTGGCGGCTCCGCCGGCATCTCCGTCGCCGCTCGACTCGCCGGAAAGGTCGACAGCATCGCGGTGATCGAGCCCTCCGACAAGCACTACTATCAAGCGCTCTGGACGCTGGTGGGCGGCGGCTGCGCCAAGCGCGAGACGAGTATGCGGTCCGAGGCATCGGTCATGCCGAAGGATGCCACCTGGATACGGGATGCCGCCACGGAATTCGACCCGGGCAACAACACCGTGCTGACCGACGGCGGCAAGACGATCGGCTATGACGTGCTCATCGTCTGCCCGGGCATTCAGCTCGACTGGGATCGCATTCCCGGCGTGACCGAAACGCTCGGGCGAGACGGCGTCTCCTCGAACTACACCTACGATCTGGCACCGAAGACCTGGGAGTTCATCAAGAACACCCGCTCGGGAACGGCGGTGTTCACCATGCCGTCGGGGCCGATCAAGTGTGGCGGCGCACCGCAGAAGATCGCCTATCTGGCTTGTGACTACTGGAGGCAACAGGGTGTGCTGGGGGATATCGACGTCCACCTCGTGGTGCCGACCCCCCGGATTTTCGGTGTCAAGGTGTTCGCCGACGCCCTCGACGAGGTGATCGCAGGCTACGGCATCAACCTTCACACGGAAGCCGAACTGGAGTCGGTCGACGTTGCCGGTCGAAAGGCCACGTTCATGCCGATGAACGAGGGCGGCCAGAACTTCACCCTCCCGTACGACGTGATGCACATGGTCCCGCATCAGTCGGCTCCCGACTGGATCAAGTCGAGCCCGCTGTCGACCGATCAGCCGACCGGTTACGTCGACGTCGACAAGCACACCCACCAGCATGTGCGCTATCCGAACATCTTCTCGCTCGGCGATGCCGGCTCGACGCCCAACTCGAAGACCGGTGCCGCTGTTCGCAAGCAGGCCCCGGTGGTGGCCGCCAACGTACTGCGACAACTCGAGGGCAAGGACCCGACCGAGCGCTACGAGGGTTACTCCTCCTGCCCGCTCACAACGTCGCGTTCCAAGATGCTGCTGGCCGAGTTCGACTACTCGATCGAACCAACGCCGTCGTTCCCGATCATCGACAGCACCAAACCTCGTCGGGACATGTGGTATCTCAAGAAGTACGGGCTGCCGTTCCTGTACTGGAATCTGATGTTGAAGGGCCGGGCCTAGGCCGGAGCCGCAATCGAAGACGCTCAATCGGGCCGTCGGCACTCCGGGTGCCGGCGGCTCGATGCGTTTTGCCGCCCACCTTGGCGGCGTTCTTCGCGGTGCCATGCGTCACGTCGCCCCGTGTGAGGGTTGACACTCCTGCTAAATGTACGTATATTCGGTCATTATGAGGTTGACCGGTACTCTTCCCGTCTCGCAGTGGATTCGTGGCTATGACCGGGAGTGGTTGCGGAGCGATCTGGCAGCCGGTCTGACGGTGGGGGCCATGCTCGTTCCCCAGGCCATGGCCTACGCCCTGCTTGCCGGGCTGCCACCGGAGGTCGGGTTGTACGCGTCGACCGTTTCCATCGTGGCCTACGCGCTGTTCGGCACGTCCCGACAGCTCGCCGTCGGCCCGGTGGCCATCGTCTCGCTCATGACCGCCGCCGCCCTCGCCCCGATCGTCGAGGAGGGCACGGCCGGCTACCTCGCCGCCGCAGCCCTTCTGGCCCTGCTGGTCGGCGGCGTCCACCTCGTGATGGGCCTAGGCCGCCTCGGCTTCCTGGTCAATCTCCTCTCACACTCGGTGCTCGTCGGATTCACCGCGGCGGCGGCGATCATCATCGGATTCTCCCAGGTCAAACACCTCCTCGGCGTCTCCCCGGCCCGGGCCGAAAGCTTTGTCGGCACCGTCGGGGGAGTGATCGCCGAGCTGGGCTCCATCAACCAGGCGACGCTGGTCGTCGGGCTGACCAGCCTCGTCGGGCTGTTTGCGCTCAAGCGGTGGGCGAGACGGGTCCCCGGCGCCCTCGTCGTGGTCGTCGGCTCGATCCTCGCCGTCGAGTTGTTCGGACTGGAAGATCGCGGGGTCGCGGTTGTCGGCGACATCCCGGACTCGCTTCCCGCATTGGCCGTGCCGGCACTCGATGGTTCGCTCATCGGCACGCTGCTGCCCACTGCGGTCGTGATCACCATCGTTGGGTTCATGGAGTCGATCGCCGTGGCCAAGGTCTACGCCCGGCGGCATCGCTACGACGTCGAGGCCAACCAGGAGCTCATCGGGCTCGGTGCGGCCAACGTGGCCTCCGGTCTGTTCGGCGGTTATCCGGTGACAGGCGGCTTCTCCCGAACCGCGGTGAACGAATCAGCCGGCGCCCGGACACCCGTGGCCTCTCTCGTCACGGCGGCCGTCATCCTGGCCACCATCGCCTTCCTCACCCCGCTGTTCGGATCACTACCCAACGCCGCGCTCGGTGCGATCATCATCGCCGCAGTGGTCGGGCTGGTCGACGTCGCCGAGATGCGCCACATCGCCTCGGTCAAGAAGACCGATCTCGTCGGCCTGGGGACCGCCTTCGTCGCCACACTTGTCCTCGGTATCGAGACCGGCATCGGTGTGGCCGTCATCGCGTCGATGCTCGTCGTGTTCGCCCGCATGTCGAAGCCCCACACGGCCGTGCTCGGTCACGTGCCCAGCACCACGACCTACCGCAACGTCGCCCGCTTCGCCGATGTCGAGGTGATCGACGGTGTGCGGATCGTCCGGATCGACGCCGCCGTCTCCTTCGTCAACGCCGACCACGTGAAGAAGCTCATGGTCGCGCAAGGCACGGCGGCCCTTGCATCGCCGCCGGGGGCCCTGGTCCTCGACGCGTCCGGCATCAACGACATCGATGCCACCGGGGCCGAGACGATGGGCGAGATCGTCGAGGATCTCGATCGCCGCGGTGTTCAACTGCACCTCTCAGGGGTCAAGGGCCCCGTTCGGGACGTGCTCCGTCGGTGCCGGCTGTGGGATCATCTGGTTGACCGGATTCACGCGTCGACGCACGACGCCGTGGTCGCCGTCATGACCGGAAGCCCTGCGCCGACGGACCCGATCACCTCGGGTATCGACGAGCGACCCCGCCTCGATGACACACCCGCCCTCACCGGAGCCGATCGTCGGTGAAGAAGCCGGTGGGCCACGACCCAAGATCCCGAGGAGTCACCATGGGCAACCAAGCCACCCACACCGACCATCCGATTGCCGGCTACCGGACTCTCCTCGACCGCGGCGCGCAACTCGTCGACGTCCGTGAACCCGCCGAGGTGGCCGCCGGATCCCTGCCCGAGGCGGTCAACATCCCGCTCGGGGAGCTGCCACACCGCCTGGCGGAGCTGGCGGCCGACCGGCGCGTCCTCGTGTTCTGCCGGTCGGGTGGCCGAAGCGCTCAGGCCGCGGAGTTCCTGGTCGCCCGCGGATTCGGCGACGTGATCAATCTGGCCGGCGGAATGCTGGCCCACCAGGACGATTCTCGAACCGACAAATCGACACGAAACACAGACCGAAACCTGCCCGAAATGAGGAACCCATGATTTTCAACCAGTACTACCTCGACTGCCTGTCCCATGCCTCCTACCTCGTCGGCGATGAGACCACCGGCCGTGCCGTGGTGGTCGACCCCCGCCGTGACATCAACGAATACGTCGACGATGCCGCCGAAGCCGGTCTCACGATCGAGCTGGTCCTGGAGACACACTTTCACGCCGACTTCCTCTCGGGCCACCTCGAGCTGGCGGAGGCGACGGGAGCCGAGATCGCCTTCTCCGCGGTGGCCGAGACGGAGTTCCCGTCCCGCAAGCTGGCAGACGGCGAGAGGATCCCGTTGGGCGAGGTGACCCTCGAGATCCTGCACACCCCCGGCCATACCCCCGAGTCGATGAGCATCGTGGTGTGGGCGCATCCGGACGACGAAACGCCCTATGGCGTGTTGACCGGAGACACCCTGTTCATCGGCGACGTCGGTCGTCCGGATCTGCTGTCGTCGATCGGTTTCAGCCGCGACGAGCTCGCCGACAAGCTCTACGACAGCATTCACAACAAGCTCATGCCGCTGCCCGACGCCACCAGGGTCTATCCGGCGCACGGTGCCGGTTCGGCGTGCGGCAAGAACCTGTCGACCGACACCTGGTCGACGATGGGCGAGCAGAAGGAAACCAACTATGCGCTGCTCGCTCCGGACCGGAAGACCTTCGTCGATCTGGTGACCGAAGGCCAGCCGCCGGCACCCGACTATTTCGTCTACGACGCCGTTTTGAACCGCAAGGACCGCGACCTGCTCGACGAGACCGCCATGCCGGCCGCGTTGAGCCTCGACGAGTTCGATCGGGCCGTGGCCGGGGGCGCGATGATCGTGGACGGACGAGATCCCGAGGAGTTCGCACACGGTCATCTGGCCGGATCGGTCAATGTCGGCCTCAACGGCCGGTACGCCGAGTTCGCCGGTTCCGTCGTTCCATCCGATGTCGACATCGTGCTGGTCGTCGACGACGGCTTCGAGCTCGAAGCCAAGAACCGGCTGGCACGGATCGGCTTCGACCGGGTGGTCGGCTTCCTGCAGGCACCACTGGCGGTGATGGAGGCGCATCCCGAACGGGTCCGTCGGGCGTCACGTCTCACCGCGACCGAGTTCGACGACCGGCGGGACGACATCGACGAGCTGCAACTGGTCGACGTTCGTAACCAGGGTGAGTTCAAGCTCGGGACGATCCCCGGTGCAATCAACATTCCGGTTGGCCAGATCCCGAGCCGATCGAGTGAGCTCGACCCCGCCAAGACCACGGTCGTGTTCTGCGCCGGTGGCTACCGGTCGTCCGTGGCGGCCAGTGCGCTCCGCCAGGCCGGCTTCGGTGATGTGTCCGACATTCTCGGCGGTTATGGCGCCTGGAACCGGCCCGAGGTTCCGGCGTAGCCGTCCTGATCCGGCCGGTCCGTTCCATCCGGCACGGGCAACCGAGCCGGTTTCACCGGCATCGGCGGCTCAGACCGGTCCCATGTTGCAGTCCAGCGGCTGACCCCGGGTGGTGGCCGCCGGTCGGATAAAATTGAAATCCTCATGGATAGGCCGGACTGTTGCGTCAAGCTGCGTTGAACCCTCCCTCCCTGGACGACCAGGTGATCATGGCCGTCGCGGATCCCGACTTTGCCGGGCCCGACCCGGGCAGCGTCCGTCCGGCCGGGTTGTGGCGGGAGCTGCTGGCCGTTCCGGAGCTGGCGATGTTCCCGCTGGCCGCCGTGACGGCCGCCGTCTCCACCCCGAAAGCCGAGCCCCGGCCTGTTCTGGTGATTCCCGGGTTCATCGGCACCGACCAATCGACCCTGCCGCTGCGCAGCTTCCTGTGGAGCCAGGGCCATCAGCCCTACGGATGGGGTATCGGACGCAACATCGGCCCCGCCGATCACGTCGTGGCCGGACTCGACCGCCTGCTCGTTCGCCTGCACGACCGTCATCAGCGGCCGATCGACGTCGTCGGCTGGAGCCTCGGTGGTGTGTTCGGGCGGATGCTGGCGTTGAATCGACCGGAGATGGTCCGTCAGGTGATCACGCTCGGCTCGCCCATCATCATCGATCGAAACCAATCGAACGTCAGATTTCTGTTCGATCTGATGGGTTCGATCTGGAAGTTCGCTCCGGCCTCGCAGCGGCTCGACGTCGACCGTATACCCGTTCCGTCGACCACCATTTGGACCCGCCACGACGGCGTCGTTCCCGGTATCGCCTGCCGCCAGTCGCCACGGCCGCAGGCCGAGTCCATCGAGGTGCGGGGCAGCCACTTCGGGCTCGGTTGCAATGGGGCGGTCCTCCGGGTGGTGGCCGACCGACTGGCGTTGCCCGACGACGAGTGGCGTCCGTTCGAGGTCACGGCGATGACCAGAGCCCTCTACCCGAGCAACGAAGGCGGCTGATGCGGCAGCTCACCGCTCGGGAGGCGGCGCTGCTACGGTCCGAGACGACCACCAACCTCGGTCACACGTCGGTCTACACCGTGGTCGACCCCGAGTCGGCACCGGACTTCGATTTCGAGCATCTGAGTGAGTTGGTCGAGGAGCGGCTCGACGCCGTGCCCGAGCTGCGATTTCGTCTGCACGAGGTCCCACTGCGGCTCGACCGGCCCTGGTGGGAACGCGACAAGCGCTTCGACTTGAGCTTCCATCTCCGTCACATCGGTGTGCCGTCGTCGGGTGGTGGTGACAAGGAGGCGGCATTGATCGCGCGGCTCCATGAGCGGCCCCTCAACCGGGAACGCCCGCTGTGGGAGCTGTATCTGATCGATCGACCCGACGGGAGCGCGGGTATCTACGTCAAGGTCCATCATGTGCTGATCGAGGGGATCACCGGTCTCGATCTGGTGACCCCGCTGACCGCTGCCGAGTCGCCGGGCGAGGGACCCCACGGCGCCGCCGTCTCGGCCGCCGGGCCGATGTTGGAGCCGATGACGGATCAACAGCTGTTGGCCCATGCGGCCGTCTCCCAGCTGCGGTCGCCTCTTCGCTGGGGGCGCTTCGGCGTCTCCCTCGCTCGGAACATTCCCGTCATCGGTCCCCAGATCCTGCCGTCGCTGGCCGCCCAGTGGGCCGCGCCGCACGGCGATGTCGACGTCGAGGTCGGTGAGCTGACCGCACCCCGTTTGCCCTTCAACCGAGCGCTCGGCGCATCGCGCAAGGTGTCGTTGACCTCGTTGCCGATCGGCCCGTTGCGCGACATTCGGAAGCGTCAGGGCGCTCGATTCAACGACGTGGTTCTGGCCGTGGTTGGCGGCGGGCTTCGGCGCTGGCTCATCGACCGGCGTGAACTTCCCGTCGACCAGCTGATCGCCCTGGCCCCGATCCTGGTGAATTCGGTCGACCAGCCCCTCGGGACGGCACTGATCGGGCTGGCCACCGACACCGACGACGAGCTGGCCCGGCTCGATTCGATCCGGTCGCAGATGGATGACCTGTTGGCCTCGGTCGAGGCTCATCCGGTCGACACCATCCGACGGCTGTATCAGGCCTCTCCGGCGGTGGCCGCCATGGCTTCGCGGCTGATGGCGCGAACCGGCTCGGGTTCGCGGTTCCATCCGCCCTTCAACGTCGTGGTCGTCAGCGTGCCCGGCGAAACCTATCAGAGCGATGTGCTCGGCGCGCCCGTGCTCCACCGCTATTCGTTGCCGGCGTTGGTCGACGGTACCGGGCTGTCGATCTGTGTTCTGTCACAGGCCGAATCGGTCGACCTGTGTCTGATCGCCGACAGGGAGCTGATCGACGACCTGGATCCGCTGGCTGAAGCCATCCGGGGGGCGGTACTCGAACTCGACGCACGGTGACCGGGCCCCGACCGGTGTATGCAGAGCCGATGTTATCTGCCTAACGTTTGTTAGGCAGCGTTGGATCGGCTACGATAGCTCTGATGGCAACCGTCACTGCGTCGTCGGGCACCACCGAATCGTCCGGCCGGGAGCGTATCCTCGCGGCCGCCGCCCAGCGTTTTCTCGACGCCGGCTATGTGGAGACCTCGCTCCGCGACCTGGCCGCCGACGTTGGCATGAAGGCCGGATCGATGTACTACCACTTCGAGTCGAAGGACGCCTTGCTGGTCGCCGTGCTCGAGCGGGGTATGACCTTCATGGTCGAAGCGTTCGAGGAGGTGGCGGCGGATCATCCACCGGCCGAAAACGAACCGGCCGAGGAGCGGCTGGCCGCCCACGTCGCCGCCCATCTTCGGGCACTGCACGACAACCGGGCCTTCACCGCCGGTCACGTCACACTGTTTCGTACCGCCCCGGCCGCCGTGCGTGCAGCCGTACTGCCCCTGCGCGACGACTACGAGGCCCGCTGGACGACGCTGCTGGGCGAGCTGCTGCCCGACCGCTCGCCCGACGAGGTCACGATGTTGCGCCTCGGTCTGTTCGGTGCCATGAACTCATCCATTGAATGGCTCGACACCGGCCGTGGTACTGTCGACCGATTCGCCCGACTTGTCGCCGGCCAGTTCTGGCACGGAGTGGCCGACTCGGCCCACGGCGAAGGGGTCACGCAGGCGTCGGCGAACACGTCAGGGAAGGGGAACCGTTGAGACCGATCGAATCCGTCATCGACACCGGGTCGGCCCAGTTCAAGGCCAACACCAAGGCCTACCACGAACTGCTCGAAACGCTCGAGGAACGCATGGAGTGGGCGATACGGGGCGGGCGCAACCGCCAGCGCAGCATCGAACGCCACCTGGAGCGGGGCAAGGTGATGGTCCGTGACCGGATCGACATGGTCACCGACACGGCCACACCGTTCCTCGAGTTCTCGACGCTGGGCGGCTGGGATCAGTACGACAACGAGGTGCCCGGTGCCGGCATCGTCACCGGGGTGGGCCTCGTTCACGGGGTGCCCTACGTGTTCATCGCCAACGACGCCACCGTCAAGGGGGGCTCGCTGGTTCCGATGGCCATCAAGAAGCACGTTCGGGCCCAGGACATTGCCGCCGAGAACGACCTCGGCGTGATCTATCTGGTCGACTCCGGCGGTGCGTTCCTGCCGCTTCAAGACGAGATCTTCCCGGACAAGGACCATTTCGGCGGCTCGTTCTATCGCCAGGCCCGCCTCTCGGCCCAGGGTCTTCCCCAGCTGTCGGTTGTCCTCGGCGGCTGCACCGCCGGTGGCGCCTACGTCCCGGCCCTGAGCGACGAAGTGATCATGGTTGAGGGGATCGGTGGCATCTTCCTCGGGGGGCCTCCGATCGTGAAAGCGGCGTTGGGGGAGATCATCAGCCCCGACGCCCTGGGTGGGGCCGAGATCCACACCAAGATCTCGGGTGTCAGCGACTACATGGCCGCCACCGAAACCGAGGCCTACGGTCGGCTGCGGGAGATCTGCGCCACCACCAACCAGCGTTCGATCGAGGATCGCCAGGACTGGATCGATTGGGTCGAACCCGAGCCACCGGCCTACGATCCGGCCGAGCTGCTCGGTATCGTCTCGGCTGACGACCGCATCCCCTTCGACGCCACGGAGATCATCGCCCGCATCGTCGACGGCTCCCGGTTCTCGCCGTTCAAGCCGGAATGGGGTTCGTCGATCATCTGCGGCTTCACCCGGATCTGGGGCCACCTGGTCGGGGTGATCGCCAACAACGGCATCATCTTCTCCGAATCGGCGCTCAAGGCAACCCACTTCATCGAGCTGTGTGAACAGCGTCGGATCCCGCTCGTGTTTCTCCAGAACACCTCGGGCTACATGGTGGGCTCGGACTCCGAGAAGGGCGGCATCGCCAAGAACGGGGCCAAGATGGTGTCCGCGGTGGCCAACGCCACCGTGCCGAGATACACGGTGCTCATCGGCGGTTCCTACGGTGCCGGCAATTACGGCATGTGCGGTCGGGGGTTCAACCCCCGCCTGCTGTTCGCCTGGCCGAACTCCCGGATCGCCACGATGGCCGCCGACACCGCCGAAACCGTGCTGACCGACATTCGCCTCGGCGGGCTCAAAGGAGCCGAGACGACCGAGGAGGAGATCGCCGAGATCCGGGCCGGTATCCGTCAACAGTACGAGACCCAGTCCGACCCCTACTACGCCACCTCGAGGCTGTGGGACGACGGGCTGATCGAGCCGATGCAGACCCGCGACGTACTCGGGCTGTCGCTGGCCCTGGCCGCCCGTCAGGACGAACCAGCAGCCGGTCCGGCGCTGGTCTACCGGATGTAGGTGAGGGACCGATGACCGATTCGATGCACACGATGCACGACGTGAAACTGCTGGTGGCCAATCGGGGTGAGATCGCCCGGCGGGTGATGCGCACCGCCCGCCGCCTGGGGATGGCCACGGTGGCGGTCTATGGCGAACCCGACGCCGACGCCCCGTTCGTGGCCGAGGCCGACGAATCAGTGCCGATCGGCCCGGCCGATCTGTCCCAGTCGTACCTGTCGATCGAGCGCATCCTTGCCGCTGCGGCGGAAACCGGGGCCACGGCGGTGCACCCGGGCTACGGGTTCCTGTCGGAGAACGCCGACTTCGCTCGAGCCGTCATCGCCGCCGGCCTGGTGTGGGTCGGACCGCATCCGGAGGCACTCGAATCGATGGGCGGCAAGATCGAGGCCCGCCGCATCGCCGCCGACGCCGGTGTCCCGATCATCCCCGGATTCGATTCGTCGCAGGATCCGGGCGATCTGGCCCGGGCCGCCGCCGAGATCGGCTACCCGGTGCTCGTCAAGGCCGCGGCCGGGGGTGGCGGCAAGGGTATTCGGATCGTGAACGAGCCGGCGGGTTTCTCGGCCGGACTGGCCGAGGCCCGGTCCGAGGCCGAGCGGTCCTTCGGCAGCGGCGACATGATCGTCGAGCGTTACATCACCCGCCCCCGCCACGTCGAGGTCCAGGTCGTCGGCGACAAACACGGGTCGGTGATCGACCTGGGCACCCGGGAGTGTTCGGTCCAGCGACGCTACCAGAAGCTGTTCGAGGAGGCCCCCGCCCCCAACCTTCCCGAGGCCACGCGGCAGGGGCTTCGTGACCGGGGCCGGGCGCTGGCCGCGGCGATCGACTACGACTCGGCCGGAACGATCGAGTTCATCGTCGACGACGACAGCGGTGACTTCTACTTCCTGGAGATGAACACCCGCTTGCAGGTCGAACATCCGGTGACCGAGCTGGTCACCGGCTGTGATCTGGTCGAGCTGCAGCTCCGCTCGGCGCTGGGGCAGCCGCTCCCGCTGAGTCAGGATGAGGTACGCTTCGAGGGCCACGCGGTCGAGGCCAGGATCAACGCCGAGGATCCGGCGAACGGGTTCGCTCCCCAGATCGGCACCGTCTCCCATCTCGTCGTGCCCGACGGGATTCGCTGGGATTCGGCCATCGAGGCCGGCTCGACGATCAGTCCGCACTATGACGCAATGGTGGCCAAGCTCATCGTCGGCGGCTCCGATCGATCAGAGGCGTTGGCCCGGCTGCGGGCGGCCCTCGACGGGCTCGTCATCGGCGGGTTGACCACCAACACCGGGTTCCATCGTTGGCTGACCGATCAGGCGCCGCTGACCGCGGGGCGCATCACCACGAGGTTCCTGGACGAAACCGAGATCCCGGCGGTGGGGCTCGACCAGCTCGACGCCGCGGCGCGGACCGCGGCCGCGGTGTGGCTGGCCCACCGCACGGCCGAGCGCAGCGCCGGGCCGTGGGGCCGTCTCGGCTCGTTCAGCGTCACTCTTCGGACCTCCACGCAGACCCTGGCGCTGCGTCACCACACCGGTGAGGTGTCGGAGGTCCCGGTACGTGAACTGGCCGCCGTCGGCTCCCGACCCAACCGCTCGGTGGCCGTCGACCTCGACGTCGGAGCCCGTGGCGCCCGCCGGTCGCCGTCGATCGCGGTCAATGTGGCCGGTGCGACCCACACCTTCGAACCGGTGTCGCGATCCGAGCGGTGGGCCCCCGACTCGGCCGCCGCCGGCACCTCGGCCGGTGCCATTGTCTCCCCGTTTCCCGCTGTTGTGGCCGAGATTCGGGTCGACGCCGGAGACACCGTGGCCGGCGGTGACGTCGTCATCGTGATCGAAGCCATGAAGATGCTGCACTCCCTGGCCGCCTCCGGAGCCGGCACGGTCGACGAAATCCGTGTCGCCGTCGGCGATCAGGTCGAGGGCAAACAAACACTCGTGACGTTCATCGTCGACGAGGAAAGCTGAAACCCGCCCGCCCCAAACGCCCCCATCCACGTCTTGCCCCAAGGAGAACAACCATGACCGCGACCGTGTCCTCGCTTCGTCATCGCAACGCCTACATGACCGATGAGCTGCAAGCCATCTACGACCAGACCGTCGGTTTCGTCACCAAGGAGGTCCTGCCCCACGGCGAGACCTGGGAGGAGGAGGGCAAGGTTCCCCGTGAGGTCCTGAAGAAGATGGGAGCGCTGGGGATGCTCGCGCTCCGGGTCCCGGAGGAGCATGGTGGGCTCGGCCTCGGCATGTTGGCGTCGGCTGCCTTCTCCGAGGCGCTGGGGGCCTCGACGTTCGCCGGGTTCGACGTGACCGTCCTCGTTCACACCGACATGGCCGGTCCGCACCTGGTCAACTCCGGCACCCCCGAGCAACTCGAGCAGTGGATGCCCGGTGTGTTGTCGGGCGATACGATCCTGGCGATCGGGGTGTCGGAGCCCGACGCCGGCTCCGATGTCGCCGGTATCCGTACCTCGGCGGTGAAAGACGGAGACGGCTGGCGGATCAACGGCACCAAGACGTTCATCACCAACGCCGTCTACGGCGACATGACGATCGTGGCGGCCAAGACCGACCCCGACAACAAGTACGGCATCACCATGTTTCTCGTTCCCGCCGGGACCGAAGGGTTCTCCGTGGCGAAGAAGCTCGACAAACACGGCTGGCGCTGCTCCGACACCGCCGAGCTGGTGCTCGACGACGTGTTCATCGCCGACGATCAGGTGCTGGGCACCGTCCACCGCGGCTTCTACGAGACGATGAGGAACTTCCAGAACGAGCGAATGGTGCTCGTCGGCATGGGGGTGGGAGCGGCCCAGGCCGCCATCGACCTCACCAACGCCTACACCCAGGATCGGAAGGCGTTCGGGGCCACGCTCTATGATCTGGGCGCCATCCGTCAACGTATGGCGATGAACCAGGCCAAGATCGACGCGGTTCGGGCCTCCATGTACCACGCCGCCTG
>JBFHME010000074.1:0-16919 GCA_041594435.1 Acidimicrobiales bacterium | reverse complement strand
GGTCTACGTCTCGCCCCTGAAGGCGCTGGTGGTCGACATCGCCGAGAACCTGGAGCGGCCCCTGGCGGAGATCTCGGAGGTGGCCCGGGCGATGGGGCTGTCGGCGCCGGAGCTGACCATCGGGGTCCGCACCGGTGATACCCCGTCGAGTGAGCGACAGTCGATGGTTCGGCGGCCCCGCACGTTCGTGGTCACCACGCCCGAGTCGCTCTATCTGTTGGTGACGGCGGGCAGGAGCCGGGAAACGCTGCGGTCGGTGGGCACGATCATCGTCGACGAAATCCACGCCATGGCCCGCGACAAGCGGGGCGCGCACCTTGCCCTCACGCTGGAGCGGCTCGATCATGTGTGCCGGTCGGCCGGCGGGGTTTCGCCGGTGCGGATTGGTTTGTCGGCCACGCAGCGTCCGATCGAGACCGTGGCTCGGCTCCTGGTCGGTACCGGAAACGGCGGTGAGGAAGGAACCGCCGGCGCGCCGGATTCCGTGCCGGACTGTGAGATCGTCGACACCGGCCACCAGCGCACGCTCGATCTGGAGATCGAGCTGCCCGACGGCGAGCTGGAGGCCGTCGTCTCCCACACCCAGATGGATCAGGTCCTCGATCGAATCGCCGAACTGGTGGCCGAGCATCGCACCACGCTGATCTTCGTCAACACCCGCCGTCTGGCCGAACGGCTGGCCCATCAGCTGGGCGAGCGGCTGGCCGGTGACGGCGACGGTGACGACACCACCGGCACCGACGCGGCCGCCGACTCGGTCGTGGCCGCCCACCACGGCAGCCTGTCGAAGGATCGGCGGCACCGGGTCGAGCGGCGGCTTCGGGCCGGCGAGCTGAAGGCGCTGGTGGCCACCGCGTCGCTCGAGCTCGGGATCGACGTCGGTCCGGTCGAGCTCGTGTGTCAGATCGGATCGCCCCGCTCGATCGCCACCTTCCTCCAGCGGGTCGGCCGCTCGAACCACACCCGCCACGGCACTCCCCGTGGCCGCCTCTACCCGCTCACCCGCGACGAGCTGATCGAGTGCACGGCGTTGATGGCGGCGGTGCGGCGAGGTTCGCTCGACGTGCTCCACCCGCCGGTCGCCCCGCTCGACATCCTGGCCCAGCAGATCGTGGCCGAGACCGGCGCCGAGGAATGGCGCACCGACGATCTGTACGCACTGGTCACCAGGGCGGCGCCGTTCGCCACCCTCGATCGGGCCACGTTCGACGAGGTGGTCACGCTCACCGCCGAGGGGATCATGACCGGGCGGGGTCGGCGGGCGGCCTGGGTCCACCACGACGAGGTCAACGGTGAGCTGCGGGGTCGTCGGGGGGCCCGCTATGTGGCGCTCAGCTCGGGCGGCGCAATTCCCGAGATCTACGACATGCGGGTGATTTCGGAACCGGACGAGCTGTTCATCGGCACCGTCACCGAGGACTGGGCCACCGAGTCGTCGGCCGGTGACATCTTCCTCCTCGGCACCCACTCGTGGCGGATCCGGCGGGTCGGTGGCGGCGAGGTGCGGGTCACCGACGCCGGGGATCAGCCGCCGACCGTCCCGTTCTGGACGGGCGAGGCACCGGCCCGCACGGCGGAGTTGTCGGCCGAGGTGTCGAGGCTTCGGGCCGGGATCGACGACCTCCTGGCCGCCGACGACATACCGGGAGCCAAGGCATGGCTGATCGCCGAGGCGGGTATCGCACCGGATGCCGCGGCGCTGATCGTCGCCTACCTGGCCACCGCTCGGGCTGCGCTCGGCCGGCTACCCACGGCCACCGACCTGGTGATGGAGCGGTTCTTCGACGGCGCCGACGGTTCCCAGCTCGTGATCCACTCACCGCTGGGCGGGCGGATCAACCGGGCCATGGGCTACGCGCTGCGCAAGAAGTTCTGCGTCGGCTTCAACTTCGAGCTGCAGGCCGCGGCGTCCGACGATGCGGTCGTCATCTCGCTCGGCCCCCACCACTCGTTCCCGCTGTCCGACGTGCAGCACTTCCTCCGTCCCGAGATCATCCGGGAGACGCTCACCCAGGCGGTGCTCGACCAACCGGCCTTCCAATCCCGGTGGCGGTGGAATCTGAACAGGGCGCTGATCGTGCTTCGGATGCGAAACGGCAAACGGAATCCACCACCGATCCAGCGGATGGAGAGCGACGATCTCCTGGCCGCGCTGTTCCCCGACGCGGCCGCCTGCCAGGAGAACGTGAGCGGCCCGGCGGAGATCCCCGACCACCCGCTTGTCCGTCAGACGATCCATGACACGCTCACCGAGGGTATGGACGTCGACGGGCTCATCGACCTGTGGCGTGCGCTGGGGGAGGGGCGGGTCACGATGCACTGCATCGACACCGCCGAGCCGTCGTTGCTGGCGCATGAGATCCTGACCGCCCGGCCCTACGCCTTCCTCGACGACGACGCCGAGGCGGCCGAGCGTCGCACGCGGGCGGTGCCGCTGCGGCGGGGTCTGCCCGTCGACCCGACCGACATCGCCACGCTCCACCCCGAGGCGATTGCCAACGTGCGGGCGGAGCTCGCCCCCGATCCGCGCACCGCTGACGAGCTGCACGATCTCCTGCGCGACGTGGTGCTGCTCACGGCCTGCGATGCGTGGCGGCCGTTGATGGACGACTTGGTGGCTCGAGGCCGGGCGGTTGAGCGGGACGGGCGGTGGTACGCAACCGAGTCGGCCACCGACGTGGAGGTGTTGCTGAGCGGTAGGCCCTCGGCCCCGTCGTCGGGGTCCGACGACGGCGACGTGTTTCCCGAGCAGGTGGCGGCGACACTGTTGCGAGGCCATCTGGAGTTGTACTCGCCGGTCACCGTCGCCCGGTTGGCCGGACTCACCGGTCTGACCACCACCCTGCTCCAGGTCGGGCTCCTCACCCTGGAGGGCGAAGGTTCGGCCATCCAGGGCCGGTTCACGTCGGACGGAGGTGAGACGACCGACGAGGTCGAGTGGTGTTCCCGCCGGCTGCTGGCCCGGATGCACGGTCGGTCCCGGCAGAGGAGGCGTCGGGCCGTCGATCCGGTCACACCCGAGCTGTTCATGCGGTTCCTGTGCCGGTGGCAGCACGTGGCACCGGGCACGCAGGTAACCTCACCGGCCGGGCTGCAGCGGGTGCTCGAGCAGTTGCAGGGTTGGGAGGCGGCGGTGGCGTCGTGGGAGCCCGACATCCTGGGTGCCCGGGTCGAGGGCTACCGGCAGTCGTGGACCGATCGGCTCTGCCACGACGGCGAGATCCAATGGTTACGGCTCAGCGCTCGGACGTTGGACGATCCCGACCGGCGCGGCGCCGGTGTGTCGAAGGCGACACCGGTCAGCATCGTGCATCGCCAGGATCTACCGTGGCTGCTGGCGGCTCACCGGGGTGACGCGGATCCGCCGGTGCCTGCCGCCGGACCGGTGGCCGAGATTGTCGAGGCGCTCGCCGAACACGGGCCCCGCTTCCTCACCGAGCTGGCGGCCGACACGGGTCGCCTACCGACCGACATCGAATCGGCGCTCTGGGAAGGTGTCGCCCGCGGCCTGTTCACCGCGGATGGGTTCGAGGCGGTACGATCGCTGACCGCCCCGCCCGCTCAGCAGCGGCAGGAGGCCAGGCGGAGGCGGCAGCAGACCCGGGCGCTATCCCGGCTGCGCCGTAACGGGGTGAAAGCCGCCCATTCCGCCGGGCGATGGTCGCTGGTACCGTCGGTCGTCGGCCCGCATGGTGGCGCGGCGACAGGCCCCGAGCGCGACGATCTCGTCGAGGCGCTGGCCGATCAACTCCTGCAGCGGTGGGGTGTCCTGTTCTACGACCTCGTCGCCCACGAGAACAGTCGCGGCGGCCGGTCCGGAGGTCTGGCCATCCCCTGGCGCGACCTCCAGTGGGCACTGCGGCGCCTGGAGGACCGCGGCCTGGTCAAAGGCGGCCGGTTCGTGAAGGGCTTCAGCGGTGAGCAGTTCGCGCTGCCCGAGGCGGTCGAATCGATGAAACTGGTCCGCCGGATTGTGGGCAGCGACAACCGGCCCGGGGCGGATCGGACGGTGACGGTCTGCGGGTCCGACCCGCTCAACCTCACCGGCGTCATTCTGCCCGGTCCTCGGGTCCCGGCCAGGCGTACCGAAGCCGTGGTGGTCCCCTGCTAGCGCCACCGATCGCCGCGGAACCGTCCCATCCCGGAATCCCGGAAGCATCGGGAATCGGAACAATTCGTATCAACTTGGCGGTCCCATGCCGTCCTCGGTTCTTGAACCGTTGGAGCAGTCGTCGACGCCGTCGGCAATCTTGACCACCCGAACGGGGTTGCATAAGATCAACCTCTCGGCTGGATGGCTTCATTGGCCTTGGTGTGCTGACCAACCAGATCGCCGGGAACAAGAGCCGTCCCCCGGGGCGGTGGCCGCCGAGATCCGCTTTCACACCCACGACGGACCGCTGGTCGTCGACTCGGTCTCACTGTCCGGCGTCGCAACTGCCACCTCGAACGCCTCGTTGACCGCCGCCGACGGCGGGCTCGACGGTTGGGACACGGCCGGTGCCGCTCCTGCCGTCGCCACCGGCGACTCGGATGCCGCCACACTGACTGCGGTCGGCGGTGACGGGGCGATCACCCAGACCGTGGCCGTCACCGGGAGTCGTTACCGGCTCGATGCCGTGGCCCGAACCCTGGTCGACCCGGTTGACGCCGAGATCGTCACCACGTTCCTCGACGGCGGCGGCCTGGCCGCCGGCCAACCGATCCGGATCCCGGTCACGGGCCTGACGTTCGACCGGCTGGTGGCCGAAGGTGACGTTCCGGCCGGTGCGGTCGACGCCCGGCTGGCTCCGGTTCTACCGGCCTCCGCAACCGTCGAGGTCGAGGAACTGGCGCTGTCGTTCAGCGATCCGGTTTCGGTGTCGCTCGAGTTCGTGTCCGAGGCCCCGGGTGAGCTGACGGTCTCCGACGTGTCGGTCGGCATCGACACTGCGGCCCCGACGAGGCCTCCCGTCCCCGAGAGCGGGTTGTGCCCGGCCACCCCTCCGGGCGCCGACCCGGGAGATGAGTGCGACTCGTGCTACTGCCCGTGCTGCGGTACCCGGCCCAAGGTGTCGGCCCGGGCTCCGGCGCTGACCCCGGGTGGCCGCCCGGGAACGGTCTTGACCTGCGCCGACTGCGGGGCAGACGTCGTCGTCGCCGGTGGACGATCCACGGTGGCGTCGGGCAGCGGCAATCGAACGTCCTGGGGCCGGAGGACCTATCGTGTTGCAGCACGATCCACCAATTCCGTCCCGGCTCGCGAGCCGGTGGTGATCGTGCGGGCGCCCCTCACCGACATCCGCGGTATCGGCCCGGCCAGAGTCCGGGATCTGGCCGTTCGAGGCGTCACCAGCATCATCGACCTGGCCGGTGTCGAGCCGGCCAGGGTCGCCGCCGTGAACGGCATCTCCCTCCGGCAGGCTGCCGACTACGTGGCCCAGGCTCGTCAACTCGTGACGAGCAGCTCACTCCATGTTCCGTGCGCCACAGACCCCGGTTTCCGGGCCGCAGCCGCACAGAACGCAGGCGCTCAGCGGAACTCGGGTATCACCTGCTCGGCCAGCAGCTGCATCGTGGTGGTGTCGGGGTAGTCGCTGCACCACGGGTAGAAGCCGGTGCAGCCCATGTCGACGTACTTCCCGATCTTCTCGGCCACCTGCTCGGGTGTGCCGACGAGGTTGCCGGCGGCCCAGCTCTCCATCGGTTCCTTCATCATCGACCGGGTGCCGGCGGCCTCGATCTCGGCCTCGGTCTCCCGGATGAACACCTCGGGCGACCAGGTCTTCTCGATCTCGTCGTAGTCCCGACCCACCGCCGCGCAGTGCTCCTTCAGCACCTCACACTTGTGGGCGAACTCATGCGGTTTGCCGCCGAAGTTCGACGCGTCGGCCAGGCGGGCCACGACCCGAAGGGTCAGCTGCTCGCCGGCACCGCCGATCAGCACCTGCGGCCTCGGCTGCTGCAGCGGTTTCGGATCGCACTGGGCGCCCTGGAGGTGATAGTGGCGGCCCTCGTAGGTGACATCGGGCTCTGACCACATGCTGGTCACGATCTCCACCGTCTCCTTCATCATGCGGATCCGGTCGGCCGGTTTCGGGAACTCGTAGCCGTAGCCGGCGAACTCGTGCTCGTACCAGCCGGCACCGATTCCCCAGATGAGCCGGCCGCCGGAGATCACGTCGAGGTTCGACGTGATCTTGGCCAGCATCGACGGTTCCCGATAGGGGGCACAACCGACCATCTGCCCGAGCATGATCGACGAGGTCTGCTGCGAGATGGCGGTCAACGTCGTCCAGCATTCGAACATGGTCTCATGCGCCGGGCGGGGCACGTTGTGGAAGTGGTCGTAGACCCAGAGCGAGTCGAAGCCGAGTTCCTCGGCCAGCTTGGCGATCTCGACCGCTCTTGCCCACTTGGCCTGCGGATCGTCGATCGACGACAGCTCCATCTTCCAGCCCTGCGGAATGAACGTTCCGAATTTGACAGCCATGGCCGCCATCCTAGAAGCGGACCCCGCTTCGGCGCGCCGGTCTCGATGTCACAATCGACTTCCAACGGCCGACGGTCCGTGGCATCATCGGCTGGTGGCCCCGCCAGACACCTCCTCCCGCAACGACAACGACGACACGTCCTACCAACACCCGTTGACCGACGACGGACGGCAATTCCTGCGGGCGGCGTCGGAGCTCGAGTACCACGCCCGCGTGTTGGCCGGCGCCGCCGACCCCAACCGGCTACTGCTGGAGCGAGTCCGGTTCTGTTCCTTTTTCACCCTGCTGACCGACGAGTTCTTCCGGGTCCGACTCGTCGGACTGAAGGAGAAGTCCCGCTTGGGCGGGCCCGACGGAGCGGTGGCCGCGGAGCGCCTCGCCGCGGTTCGCAAGCGGTTCCGTCAGCTCGCCGCCCGCCAGCACGACATCTGGTGGAACGAACTTCGTCCCGCGCTGGCGGCCGACGGCATCGAACTGGTGGCTTGGGACGAGCTCGACAAACGTGACCGAGCCGTGGCGACCGACTATTTCCGGCAACGGATCTATCCGCTCCTCACGCCACTGGCCGTCGGGCCGGCCCACCCGTTCCCCTTCATCTCGGATCTGAGCCTCTCGGTCGGTGTCCGCCTCGACGGGTCCGACGGTGGTCCCGAGTTCGTCCGGGTGAAAATACCGGAGTCGCTTCGCCGGTTCATCGAGGTGCGCAATGATGCCGACGGTGTTCGCCTGATCAGGGTGGAGGAGGTCATCGGCCCCCACCTTGCCTCGTTGTTTCCCGGGCGCAAGGTACGTGACCACCACCTGTTCCGCGTGACCCGCGACGCCGACTACGAAGTCGACGCGGTCGACGTCGAAGACCTGCTCGAAACGGTGTCGATGGAGGTCCGCGACCGTCAGTTCGGTGATGCCATGCGGCTCGAGGTTGCCGAGGGTATGCCGTCGGAGCTTGTCGAGTTCCTCGCGAAGCAGCTCGAGTTGTCGCTCGACGAGGTGCTGTACTCGCGTGGCCCGCTGAACCTGGGCGAGGTCGGCGAGTTGTATGCGCTCGACCGTCCCGAGCTGAAACGGCCGGCGCTGAGAACGGTCGACGTCGAAGCCCTGTCGGGTGAGGACGTCTTCGCCAGCATGCGCCGGCGGGATCACCTCGTCCAGCACCCCTACGAATCGTTCGCCTCGTCGACCCAGAACTTCATCGACCGGGCCGCCGACGACCCTCGGGTCCTCGCCATGAAGCAGACGCTCTATCGGACCTCCGGTGAATCGCCGGTGGTCAACGCCATGATCCGGGCCGCTCAGCAGGGTAAGCAGGCGGTCATGCTGGTCGAGCTCAAGGCCCGCTTCGACGAGGAGGCCAACATCGGATGGGCCGAGAAACTGGGGGCGGCCGGCGTCCACGTCGTGTTCGGCTTCGTCGAACTCAAGACCCATACCAAGACCGCGGTGGTGGTGCGGGAGGACGAGGACGGGCAGGTCCGCAGCTACGGCCACATCGGCACCGGCAACTACAATCCGTCGACCGCCCGGTTCTATGAGGATCTGGCGCTGTTCACCACCGACCCGGTCATCACCAACGATCTGCTGCGCCTGTTCAACATGCTCACCGGTCACACCAAAGGTCTCGAACCGGAGCGGCTGCTGATCGCGCCGACCACCTTGCGACCCCGCCTGGTGGAGCTGATCGAATCACAGGCTCATCCCGGCGGACGGATCGTCGTCAAGGTCAACCACATCGCCCACGACGAAGCGGTCGAGGCACTCTACGCGGCATCGGAGGCGGGAGCGTCGATCGACCTGATCGTGCGGACGACGTGCACGGCCCGTCCCGGGGTCAAGGGCATGTCGAAGAACATCCGGGTCAAATCCGTGGTGGCCCCGGTGCTGGAGCACTCACGCATCTACAAATTCGGCGACGACCCGGAGAAGGGCGGCTACCTCATCGGTTCGGCTGACATGATGGTCCGCAACCTCGACAATCGGGTGGAGGCTGTCGTGCCGATCGACCAGCCCGACCTGCGGCAACGACTCGATGCGGTGCTCGACGAGTTGTTGGCCGACGAGGCGCTGTCGTGGACCCTCGACTCGAAGGGCCGGTGGCACAAGGTCGCCGGTGACCGTAACGCACAGGAGAACTTGGCCGCCGCAGCCAAGGCTCGCAACCGGGCCACGTCTCACGACTGATCGCTCGATGTGCGCTCAGCGGCCGAACATCATCATCCACTGCTCGACCGACGACGGCCGGTAGACCACGTTGTGGGTCCGGGTGTCGCCCATCGAGCGGGACGTCTCCGGCGGGGAGTAGAGGTGACCGGGGTAGAGCACGGCCGAGTCGGGGACCTTGGCCAGTCGGTCGGTGAGCGAGTAGTAGAGCTGTTCGGCGTCACCGCCCGGGAGGTCCGTGCGGCCGCAGCCGTCGAGGAACAAGGTGTCACCCGAGACGAGATGGTCACGCACGAGGAAGCATTGCGAACCGGGGGTGTGGCCCGGGGTGTGGATCAGTTCGACGTCGATCGACCCGACCGACACCACATCACCGGAGGCGTGGCCGACGAGATGGTCGGCGCCGACGCCCGTCACCTTCGTCACGTATTCGACCTCCGGCGCCTGCAGATGCACGGGCACGTCGATCCGTTCCAGCAGGTCGGCGATCCCGACGAGCGAGTGGCCCATCATGTCGCCGCCCACATGATCGGCGTGGTAGTGCGTGCCGAGCACCCCGGTCACCCTCATACCGTCGGCTTCGACCATGGCGAGGAGATCGTCGACGTTGTACGCAGGGTCGACGAGCACGACCTCACCGGTCTCCCGATCGCCGATCATGTACGCGAAGTTCACCATCTGCTGCGCGATGAAATCGTCGGCGGCGAAGTCCCGTCCGCTCAGCAACTGCCGGAAATAGAGGCGATCGTCCATGGTCTCACTCTAATGAGCCGCTGCTGATGATCGGTGAGGGACCGGATTCGATCGAGCGCGGAAACAGCCGGAGGACCGCCCCGGTATCGGCCGGGAGGGACCGCCGGCTGTCCGTTTGGCGAACCGACCTTCCCTCCAGTGGTTCTCAGTTCACCACTGGAGATACTAGCCGTACATTTACGACGATTTGTAGGGTGATCTCGCTCATTGGGTGGGTCACACCACCCCGGGGGCCGCGTCGTCTCGTGTCGTGTCGGTCGGGGAAATGCGTCGTCCGCGTTGCCCCGCTCTCTATACAGTGAACGGGTGACCACGAAAAGCATCGCCTATCTCGGGCCGTCCGGCACGTTCACCGAGCAGGCCCTCCGCTCCGAGCCCGACCTCGCGGAAATGGATCTCGTACCGTTTCCGAAGTTCGTCGACGTGCTCGACGCCACCTCCAACGGCGAAACCGACCTCGGCTTCGTGGCCATCGAGAACGCCATCGAAGGCACGGTGAACGTCACGCTCGATGCGCTCGCCTTCGACCATGATCTCGTTATCCAGCGTGAGGTCGTGCTCGATATCCATCTCAACCTGATGGCGGCTCCGGGTACGACGATGGAGGCCATCACCGCGGTGTCGTCGCATCCGGTGGCCAGCGCTCAGTGCCGCAAGTTCCTGCACAAGGAACTGCCCGACGTGCCGGTCAAGGCGGCCAACGCCACCGCCGAGGCGGCGGCCCAGGCAGCCACCACCCCGGGGTTGGCGGCGATCGGCCCGGCTCTGGCCGCCACGAACTACGGCCTCGACACGCTGGCCACCGATATCGCCGATCACGAGGACAATCAGACCCGGTTCGTGCTCGTCGCCCGCTCCGGAGTACCCCAGCCGACCGGCCACGACAAGACCACCGTGGTCCTGCGGCAGCGGGAGGACCGCCCGGGTTCGCTGGTGGCGATCCTGCAGCAGTTCGCCGCCCGCAGCATCAACCTGTCGCGCCTGTCGTCCCGCCCGGTCAAGCGAGGGCTGGGCGACTACTGTTTCATCGTCGATTTCGAAGGTCACATCGCCGACGAGTTGACAGCGGATTGCCTCCGCAGCATCCACGCCAAACACGCCGATATCAAGTTCCTCGGCAGTTACCCGACGGCCGGCAACGGCTCGTCGGCCACCCGGGCCGAGGCCGAGGCGGCCTGGGCCGACGCCCACATCTGGATGGATTCCCTCCGTCACCAGATCACCGACGACGTGTAGCCCCGGGCCCGACGGCTCCGGGTCCACTCAACGGGACTCGGGAGGTCACCCGCCGGGTTGTCTCGTGACCTCGATCAGGTTCTCCTCGGCCATGAGGCGGCGGGCCATGGCCGAGACGTCGGCGGCATCGATGGCGGATACCGCCGAGGGTTCCGGGAACGGGTCGTCCGAGCTGCCGTCGAGGTAGCCGGTGAGGAGCGCTTCGAGGAGGTCGAAGTTGGTGAAGAACTGGAGGTCGTTGCCGAGCACGGCTTTGGCTTCGGCCAGATCGGCGGTGGACGGACCGTCGGACGACAGGATGCCCAGCTCCTCGTCGACCACCGCCTTGATCTCGTCGAGTCGGGCCGGGTCGCCATCGACGGAGATCTCGAAGGACGTGTCACCGGAGTTGAGGTAGCCGGAGTTGACGGCGGCGTTGCCGCCACCGTAGGAGGCACCGAGTTCCTCCCGGACCCGGCTGAACAGGCGATCGTTGATGATGCCGGCCACCAGCTCGGCCGTCAGCCCCTCCCGGAGGCTCAACTCCGTCGTCGACACGAAGACACGGTCGAACCCGGCGCCCGAATCGTTCTGTCCGGCACCGACCTGGAGCCGGATTGGACCCGTCGGATAGCGCCCGGCCGGGGGCGCCGACGGGCCACCCGATCGGTTGCCACCCGGTAGCGAACCGAGATAGTCGACCACCACATCCTCGAGCTCACCTCGGGCGACGTCGCCCACCACCAGGAACACGAACTCGTCGGCCGACCCGAAACGGCTCTCGTAGATCGACAGCAGTTCATCGGCGGACGCCGAGTCGACCTCGTCGGCCGTCGGCACCACGAACAGATTCGGGGTCAACTCGAACCGGGCCTCCCGCTCGGCGGCGAACGAAGCGAACGACGGATCGGTCTCCACCGCCCGGAGCCTGGCCTCCATCTGGTTTCGGGCCTCCGCCATGCCGGCGTCGTCGATCCCGGGATCGTTGAGGTAGGTGTTGATCAACTCGAACAGCACCTCGACATCGTCGGCGGCCCCCGACGCGCTCAAACCCAGGAACCGGGTTTCGACAAACGGAGCGACGAAAACCTGCCGGTCGCTCAGGTACCGGTCGAGGGTCACCTGGCTGACGCCGGCGACGCCGGAAGCGGTGACCGCCCCGACCGCCATGTCGGCCAGCGCGCTTTCCCGCTCCGACAGCCCCAGCCGCCCGGACCCGCCGACCGCCAACACATCGACCTGGTTCGACGCGATCGTCGAATCCCAGAACAACACCGTGACCCCGTTGTCGAAATCCCACCGGTAGGTGCCGTCGAACTGATCGAAGAACTCGCCTTCCGACGCCGGATCGGGGCCCTCGGGGCGGGTCACCAACCGATCGATCTCCTGGGCGTCGACCTCACCCAACAACTCACCGGCCAGCCCCACGGCCACCGCGTCGGCCAGCTCGGCCTGCGACGGCAGCTCCGCCGGATCGGAACCGAGCAGAGCCAGGATGGGAACGCTGATGCTCATCTCCCAGCGGAAGATCCGGTTGAGTTCATCCAGGGTGAACGAATCGATCTGATCGGTGGTCCGAGCCGCCCAGGCCTCGATGTTCTCGAGCGGCGCTCCGGCCAGGAAGTGATCGGTGATCTCCGCCGCGAACTGGAAGTCCTGCTTCGACGGGCCGGCCGCCACGGTCTGATCGACCATCGACAGCGCCTGCCGGCGGGCCCGGTCGAGATGGCGCTCCGCGAACCCGTTGACCTCGACCGACCGCATCGCCCGCACGAGGTCGGCCGGGCCCTGACGGTAGTCATCGGCCGCGGCGTTCATTCCGAGCAGCCGGCGGCTGCGAGCCACCGGCACCAGCCCGACGAACGGTCGGATGATGTCGAGCGCCGGGTCGGCCGCCTGCTCGTCGAGATACGCCCTCAGCATCGAGGCGATCAGCTCGTCGGCCAGCAACATGCGCTGCCCGCCGACCGTCGACGGATCCCACGTCGGCCACAGGTAGTCGAGCGAGATCGACGGCTCCGGCCCGTCCTCGGCGGTCAACACCTCCACGATCGGTTCGGTGATCGGCCCGGTCGCCACCGGTGTCCGGGGTGGCGACGAACCCCGGTCGGTCAGGCCGGCCAGCTCCTGTTTGATGAGCCGCTCGACGGTGGCGGTGTCGATGTCCCCGACGGCGATGACGGCCATGTTGTCGGGCCGGTACCAGTCGTCGTAGAACGCCCGAAGCTCCTCGGCGCCGGTGGCCAGAATCCGGTCCGGCGACCCGATCGGCAGATGGCCCTCATACCCGCTGTTCCGGGTGTAGAACTCGAACAGACGCTCGTTGATCTCCGTGCCACCGGACTCGTTGCGCAGCCGGTACTCCTCACGCACGACACCCCGCTCCGCCTCGACGTCGGCCTGATTGATGGTGGCCGCGCCGGCCCACTGGGCCAGCACCCGCAGACCCACCTCCAGATTTGTTTCCTCCACGGTCGGCATCGACAGCCGGTAGACGGTCTCGTCAAACGACGTCGAGGCGTTCAGGTCCGGCCCGATCTCCACCCCGAGGGCCCGCAGCACGGTGTCGAGCTCGTTGGCCGGGTACTCCTCGGTGCCGTTGAACATCATGTGTTCGAGGAAGTGGGCGTTGCCGGAATCGGGCACCGCCTGTTGAGCCGATCCGGCATCGACGGCGAGCAGCAGCTCGACCTGACCACCGGGGGCCTCGTTCTCGACGATGTAGTAGCGCAGACCGTTGTCCAGCCGGCCGGTGGTGATGTCGGCCGAGATCTCGATCGGGGTGGTGTCGGGTGGGGTGACGCCGTCGATCTCGGGGCCCGAGCCGAAGTTCATGCTCGTCGGCAGCGAACCCGTCCCGTCGCCCGGAGAACGCTCACCACCGGTGTCAGCGGAGTCTCCCTGTTCCGGCCCCTCGCCATCGCGGGCCGCATCGTCGCCACCCCGAACACAGGCCGCAGCCCCCAGCGACAGCGTGACCGCTCCAACCGCCGCGACGATCAGCCGTCGCGGCCGGGTCCCACTCCTTGCCTCCAACAACACAACACCTCGCCCGTCGACGGCCATCGAAACGATCAGCCGGCGATCCGAGGGGGCGCTCAACCTGCCGGGTACGACTCCAACTCGGCGGCGGCGGCACAACCACTGTCGGTGAGATCGCCGGCGAAGGTCCGGGTTCGTCGCGCCCGGTGGCTGAAATCCCAGAAGGCGGCACCGGCATTTGTCAGGTTACCCGAGTTGTCGGCCGTCCAGAATCCGGACCGGTCGACCTTCAACGGGTAGAACAGATCCTCGGAGGTGTCGCCTGTTCCGTGCCACCACAGCAGCCCGATATCGGAGGATCGGGCCACCTCCAGCGCAGCGTAGAAGCCGGTTTCGTTCCACTCCGGGTTGCCGGCGGTACCGGCGCTCAGCGGGTCGGGGACGCCGGCCTCGGTGATGATCAGCGCCAGATCGCGGTCGGTAACGGCTTTGGAGAACGCGGCGTAGTCCTCCACGGTGGCCTGCTCGCCTGCCAGCGAACCCCAGGCGTGCCACCCGAGAACCGTGTTGCAGGCCCGGCCCAATGCCTGCAGGAACTCCCCCTCGGCGGCCAGGTGGATGCCCTGAGCGTAGAGCGGCAGGTCGAAGATCATGATGTTGTCCACGCCCTGATCCCGGTACCGGTCGTAGTAGAACCGGTGCAGTTCGTTCCACTGGGCGGTGTCGTCGGTGGTATACGGCTCGTTGAAGAAGTTGAACCAGACATACGGGTTGTCGGCGTATTCGAGCGCCACCACATCCCAGAACGCCCGGACCTGGACCTCGATCGGTCCGTTGAGCTGAAGGTCGGACCCGGTGGCGTCATGGCAGGCCAGGATGACCACGATGCCGGCCTCGGTCAGCTCCTGCACCGTCTCATCGATCCCGTCGATGATCTGACGCTGGGTCGGTTCACCGCTCTCGTCGTCGCACGAGAGCGTCGCCCGAATCGTGTTCCAACCCCAGTCCTCGATGGAGTCGACCCGGCCGTTGACCCCGCCGTTGCCGCCGTCGTACACGTAGGGATAATCGGTGACGCGGATGGCGGCATTGGTGCCGACCGGCACGAAGAGGTTGCCGTCGGGATCGATGATCTCATCGCCGACCACGAAGAACGGGTCGAGCTCCGACACGTCGGGTGGCGGCGGTTCGGTGGTGGTCGTCGGCCCGACATTGTCGACCGCCGCCCCCGCCACCACGGAGGCGTTGCCGGGGTCGGTACCGCCACCACGATCGAGGAGGTACCAGATGAGCACCACCGGAATTGCCGCCAGGAGGAGGCCGTACAGCGTCAGGTTGACAATCGACGTCGTGTCCCAGAACGCGTGGAGCCGGTCCCTCACTCCCTCTCCGAGCGTCCCAACCATAGGATTCGAGGGTAGCTTTCGCCGTGGGATCGGTTGGCCATACTGGTGAAACGATGGAGATCCGCCCATCCGGACCCGGTGATCGCGTAGGCCGAATGGGCTAATCGTCTGAGCCCGTCGGCCGATAGACCGTCCATGGCCAGGCGATGGCAACTTTCCCTGTGGGTGCTGGCGGGCCTGGTGATCAGCGTCGTCGCGCTGTGGGAAAGCGCGACGATGTCGGTGGTCGCAGAGCGCGTCACGGAGCGGACCGAGACGGTCGACGGTTCGGATCTGCGCGATGACGGCGGATCCTCGCCGTCCGACCTGGCCTTCGGTGGCGACGGCCCGGGTCTCGGCGATCCCGGCGATGCCAACCTGTTGCGTCCGACGACCACGACAACCACCCTGCCGACCACCACGACCTCGACCACCGCCTCGTCGCGTGACGCCACCGGCGGTGCAGCCGGGCAGCGCGGCGAGCAGGATCCCGGTGGGGTCACCACCACCCCCGCATCCGGCGCAGGCGACACGACCGAAACCACGAGGCCGGGCGGGTCGACGGCGACGACGCCGGACCGATCCTCCACCACGGTGAACGGCACGGCGCTGACCACCGTCTATCACCAGGATTTCGCGTCTGGCGCCCTCGCCGACACCCAGTGGGGGATCGCCGACTCGATCGGCCACGACGGCTGGGGCCTTCGCCGCCCCTCCTCGGTGTCGGTGACGCCCGACCCGTCGGCGGCCGGTGGTCACGTCCTCGCCATCACCGCCCGGATGGGAACCGGCGCCGAAGCCGGCCAGCTCGTATCGGGTGCGGTGTCGCTGCTCGGGCGCGCCACGACCTACGGCCGGTACACGATCCGGGCTCGCGTCGACGCCGATCCGGACGGGGCGACGTCCGGCGTCGTCCTGCTCCAACCCGCAGCGTCGGCGGCCCCCGGCGACGCTCCCGAGACCGGTGGCGGCGAGATCCGCCTCATGGAAACCAGTCGCAACCGGACCACACGGACACCGGTCGAGTCGACGGCGCGGTGGATCGAGCAGAGTGGGGTCATGTCGGTCGACAAGGCCCACCGCAACACCGCTGGACCGGTCTCGGCCGCCGTGTGGCACGTCTACACCCTCCAGTGGACGGCGGATCGGGTCTCGGTCTCCATCGACGGCGGGGTGCCCCTCATCTTGACGACCAATCCGGAGCGGATCCCGCACGGCCCGATGGACCTCGCGATCCGACTGGATGCACTCGACACACCGTCGGCCCCCGGTGAGCAGCCGACGCTGTCAGGCGACGTGCACCTGTTGATCGACTGGATTCGCATCGAAACCGAAGCAGGCCAACCCACGTCGTGAACACTGCACGCCCGCAACCCGCACCGCTCACGGCCGGTCCACAAGCTGCCGGCGAAGCAGACGTGGACGCCTCGACACAGCCGGCGAACGACGCCGAACCGGCCGGACGTCCGGGTCGCGGCCCGGGCATCGTCATCGGGCCGCTGACCCGGGCCGTGCCGGTGGCCGCGGCCATGGGCGTCGCCTATGGTCTGGCCAGGTTCGCCCCCTACTGGGTACTCGGTGTGAACCGCTGGCTCTGGTGGTTCGGCGTGTTCGGCATCGCCAACACCTGCCTTGTGGTGGGCGACAGGATGCGTGCCCGCCTTGTCACGAGACGTGTCAGTTCAACGCCGACTCGAGCGACTTGGCCGCACGGAGCAGGTCGAGATCGCCGTGCGGGCGACCGATGAGCTGGGCCCCGACGGGCAGGCCGCCGTGGAATCCGACCGGTAGCGAAAGCGCCGGCAGCCCGAATGCGGTGATCCGGTAGCACACGCTCATCCACTCGCGGTAGTGCCCCATCGTCTGACCCGCCACCTCGGTCGGGTACTCCCACTCGGCCGGGAACGGCATCACCTGGGTGACCGGTGCGATCAGCAGATCGTACTGCTCGAAG
>JBFHME010000073.1:0-16948 GCA_041594435.1 Acidimicrobiales bacterium | reverse complement strand
GCAAAAGCCGGGTTTGGAGGGGTCGCTAACGCGCAAAAGCTCGTAGCGTTGGGGGGGGAAGGAGCGATCCCAGGATGAGCGTCCAACCATGAGCGTCCAACCATGAGCATTGCACGGGGTCTGGCCGACGGGCGCGCGATCGAGCTGCGAGCGACACGAGTGCCGTTCGTGTCGGCCACTGTGGTCCGAGCCGAACGGCCGACGTCAGCCAAGGCCGGTGACACCGCCATCGTGTTACCCAACGGTGACATCGAGGGATTCGTGGGCGGAGCCTGTGCGGAGACGTCGGTTCGGATCGAGGCCCTCGAATGTCTGGAGCGGGGCTCGTCGTTGCTGCTTCGCGTGGTTGGCGAGTCGTCGGCCACCGGGCCGACGGTCGACCCGGTCGGGCAACGAACCGTGTCCAACCCGTGCCTGTCCGGTGGCACCCTGGAGATCTTCCTCGAACCCATCATCCCGCCGGACTTGGTGTACACGATCGGTACCAGCCCGATTGCGCTGGCGCTGAACCGGGGCGCAGGACTGTTCGGCTTCGACCTCCGTCTCGTCGACGAGCTGCCGGACCCCATGCCGACCGACGTGTCGGCGGTGGTCGTGGCTTCGCACGGGCGCGGGGAGGAGGCGGCCTTGACCGTGGCGTCGAACGCCGCCGTGCCCTACATCGGCCTGGTGGCCAGCCGCAGGAGAGGAGAGGCGGTCCTCACGTCGCTCGGGCTGTCAACGGCGCAACGGGAAAGGATTCTCACCCCTGCCGGACTCGACATCGGAGCCCAGACCCCGGAGGAGATCGCCCTGTCCATCCTGGCCGAGATCGTCTCGCTGCGCCCACGGGTGAAGCCGGACACCGACTCGCGCGACCTGGAGCATCATCACGATGTTACGGAGCCGGCCCGTTCGGCCATCGACCCGGTGTGTGGGATGACCGTGGCCGCCGTCCCGGCGACACTTCACGTCGAACACAAGGGAGCCACCTTCTATTTCTGCGGCCCGGGTTGCGAGCAGGCGTTCACCGCGTCGCCCGACGACTACCCGGTGTGACGAGCGCTTCGGCGTGAGGTTGACACGGTGGAGCGGTGCCGCCGGTGGCGTGCTTCTTCCACGGATGTGATCAGCCGATCTGATCGTAGTAGCCACTGTCGGTGAGGTCGATCTCCGACATTCGCTCCTCGGCCAGCATCGTCAAGAGGCTGCGGGTCCACGAACCGGTCATGCGATCGAACGACATGCCGTAGATCATCGTCGTCTTCGGTCCAAGTCGGGTCAGATCGATGTTGACGTGGTCGACTCGCCCTCGCAGGACAAGAGCCTTGACATTGCTGTAGCGGGGATCCAAGTGGTCGGTCACATGACCGCTTCGAATGGCCTCGATCACCTGATTGATACCCATTTCGATCGTCCATGCCGGCGTGAAGCCCAGGTCCTCGCGGATCCGGGAGAAGTCGACACGGTAATCACGACGGTCGCCGTCGGATCCCATCTGGAGGATCTCGGCCGACGGTACGAACGACTGAATAAGGTTCGCCACCTGATCAATGGTGTGATTCTGTTCGTCCGATCCGACGTTGAAGGTCTTTCCGTGGACCTGATGACGCGGCGCCTCCAGTGCTGCGAAGATGGCTGCCGCCGCGTCGTCGACATGGAGGAACGGTCGCCACTGGTCGCCGCCGTGGATGGTGATCCGACCGTCGGTGACGGCCTTGGCGGTGAGCAGGTTCACCACCAGGTCGAACCTGGTGCGGCCGGACAGGCCGTAGATCGTGCCGAACCGGAGAATGGTGGGAGCGAAGGTGTCGCTCTTGATGTTGGTCAGGATCTCCTCACACGCGATCTTGCTCTTGGCATAGAGTGAAACCGGCTGGAGATCGGAGTGTTCGTCGAGTACCTCGTCGCTTGCTCCGTACACCGAGCAGGTGCTGGCGAAGATGAAGCGCCGGACCCCGGCCGCCTGCGCCACCTCGGCGAGCATACGGGTCGCCAGGAAGTTGGTGTCCACCGTCAGATCGTGATCGATCTCACACGCCGGATCACCGACGATTGCGGCCAGATGCACGACGGCGTCCATCCCGGCAACCGCCCGTACGACGGCGTCGACCTGCCGGCAATCGTCGACCTGTAGCTCGAGGTTGGGATGATCGAGAAGGTCCTCGATCGGCTCGGCGCCGAACAGCAGAATGTCGAGGAGCCGGACCTCGTAGCCGCTGTCGAGAAGTCGGCGGAGCAGAGCCGACCCGATGTAGCCGGCCCCTCCCACGACCAGAACCCGCTTGATCGGTTCCTCGGATTTTCCCAGTCGATCGACACCTTCGAGCACGTTCTGGACGAAGGGGTTGTGGACTGCGTGTATTCGAATCACGACGAGGATGAGGGTGGTGGCAAGGAAATTGACGAGTAAAACGCCGCGCGAGAAGTCGATGAAATCCCGAACCATGAGCAGGATGAAACCGAACAGTATGTGGCTGACAGCGACCGCCTCGATGATCGTCCGGATCTTGTTGCTCGAATCCCGCCACCGATTGAGGTCGTAGATTCCCATCAGGAAAAAGACATTGATGCTGATCGAGACCAGGATGAACACCCCCGCGACCAGCGATCCGGGCGACATCGTGCCGGCGATCGGTTTCGCCAGGGTGGGCTCCTCGATGGTCCAGGCGAGCCATTCCCGAGCGAGGGCCAGAGTGGCCAGGGTGCCTCCGACGACCAGCGAGTCAATCAGGATTCGAACGACCGATCCGAGGTTGAGAGACGATCCTGTCCCTACCCTTGTCAGCAGATATCTCATACTCGGTGCTCCCCTATCAACAGTTCGACGACAGCAGCCGTGTGTTCCAGATCGGCCTCGGTCAATCCCGGATAGATCGGAAGGGACAGAGATCGCTTGAATAACATGGAGGCAGTTGGGTAGTCGATCTCGGAGAGAGCATATGTCTTTCGATAGTAGGGGTGCACGTGGACGGGAATAAAATGTACGCTTGTTCCGATATTGTGTTCGCGCATTTTGGTTATGAACTCGTTGCGATCTATCGTGAGTTCGTCGAGCGATAGGCCGAGCACGTAAAGGTGAAAGCTGTGATGGCGGTCGGGTAGGCGAAGAGGTTTGATGACCTCGTCGAGCGACGCGAACGCCGCGTCGTAGAACCGGGCTTGATGTTGCCGCTCGGCCACGAACTCCTCGAGTCGGGCCAGTTGATGAATCCCGATGGCGGCCTGCAGATCGGTCATATTGGCCTTGAAGCCTGGAGCGACCACCTCGTAAAACCAGGAGCCTGCATTCGTGTATCGTTTCCACGCGTCGCGGGTCATGCCGTGGAGTGCGAGTATGCGAAGTTCGTCGGCGATGAGTTCGTTCGATGTCGTGACCATGCCGCCCTCACCGGTGGTCAGGTTCTTCGTGGCGTAGAAGGAGAACACGGTCGTCCGAGCGAGCGACGGGTAGCGTTCCTGGAGGAGGTCGGAGCCGATTCGGAGACCCCGATAGGAACTTCCGATGGCGTGGGCGGCGTCCTCGACAACAGCGAGGTCATGGAGGACGGCCAACTCGTAGATGGCGTCGAGGTTTGCCGCCTGGCCTGCGAAGTGGACCGGAATAACGGCCTTGGTCGAGCCGGTGATCGCCCTCGCGACGGCATCCGGGTCGATATTGTGATCTGGACCGACGTCGACGAGGATCGGCGTGGCCCCGGTGTGCTCCACGACGTTGGCCGTTGAGCAGAATGTCATCGTCGGGACGATCACCTCGTCTCCCGGTCCGACGCCGAGCGCCTTGAGGGACAGGTGCAACCCGGCGGTGCACGAGCTCACGGCCACCGCTGCGGTGGCGCCGACGTACCCGGCGATCGCCGATTCGAACTCCTTCACCTTCGGTCCGGTTGACAGCCAACCGGACCGAAGCGAGGCTACAACCTCCTCGATCTCGGCCTCCCCGATGTTGGGGACCGCAAATGGTAGGAACTCATCTCGCGTTCTGTCCACAAAGCCCTCCAACGTCACGGCTTTCTTTGCAACAAGCAAACGAAAACCCAAGAACCAGTAAACATGTTGAAGCGTTAGTATGTAAATTGCTGGGTACTATCGCCTGGCGCAGCATGGACTTAGTGCCCATTTGCCCGTTTCGGTTTCGACTCGCTGTCAGGAAGGACCTGTGACACGGCTGCGGTGTCGGCATTCGGCGGTTCGGTATCCGATGGATCCGCCGTCACCGGAATTGATTCCAGGTGATGCCCCATCCACCACTCGCCGCCGAGTCGGCTGAGATCGGTTTCGCCGCACGCGATCAGCCGGCTCAGCTCGGGCTCGTTGGAATGGAAGAGCGCGGCTTCACCAGCCCTGAGGATGAACCGTCGTCGTCTGATAATGGGGAACAGCCATGGATCCATTCGCCCCTGGAGCGCGGTGACGCCGGCGCGGTAGGCATCGTGGAGCAGTCGACTCAGCACGTCGTCGAGGTTCTCGGGCGAGGTCGACCGAATCTCGAGGACCTGACCGGTTCCGCCGGACTTGAAGTAGGCGATGTACCAGCCGATCAGGCGGCCGTCCCGGAGCACCCGGTTGGCGGTCATGTCGCCCCGCTCCGTTACCGCGGCGATCTCGTTCAGCAACCAGCGGGCGAATGGCGCGTCAAGATCGAGCGCCACTCGACCTGTGCGGGCTGCGTCTCGGGTCGCCTCGACCAGATCGGTGGTGGTCATCGGCTGGGCGTTGACATTCGGCGGCGGGGGGTTCGGGCCGAGCCACCGGCGGCCGAGACGATCGCCCAGATCGATGATCCGACCGGTCGGCCGAAAACTCCGATACCGGTCGGGAACCAGGCGGTTGCCCGCCTCCCGCACCGGTCGGAACGGGCGATTCCACACCGTCGAGGCACCGTAATGGATGTGACCGCCGAGCCGGGTCCACATGTCGACGACCAGCGGGGTCGCGCCATCGGTGATCGCCAGGTCCTGAGGGCCGGCCAGAACCGTTCGCAGAAGTGCCGGCCCGGCTATCGGGCCGGCGTTGGGCCCGCTGACGAGTTGTCCGGTACAGCGGATCCGCAGGGATCGGCCGCCGACCCGGCCTCGCCTCACGTGGGAGGCGATGAAAGCCACGATCTCGTCATCGGCGTTCACGTAGACAAGGGACGGCAGCTCGTCATCGGCCATTGGATGGTTGAGCGTGCGAGCGAAGTACTCGACCAGTCCCGGTGCCGGGCTGCCGGTGCCGGATCTGCTCACCCGCTCGTAGAGGGCGGCGACGGCTGGGAGATCGGCATCGGTGACCGGACGGATGCCGCTCATGTCGTCACCATCAGCTGGTCGAGCATCTCGACCAGCTCCTTCAGGTTCGAAATCCGTTCGAAGTCGATCTGATCGAGTGCAAGCGAAGACCCGAGTTCCGCTTCGACTCTCAGCAGCAGATCGATGAAGGCCAGGGAGTCGATGATTCCGGAGTGCAGGACGTCGATGTCGTCGGTCAGTTCCCGGGGGCCGGTCCCGGTTTGTCGCATGTGCTGATCCAGGAACTGCAGGATCAGGTTCTTGATTCTGAGTTGCGACGGGGTCATCGGCTTCCTTCGAATGCTTCGATCAGGCGGTCACGATCGGCTTTGCCGCTGGCGTTCTGCGGGATGACCTCGACGACGTGGACCACCGAAGGAACCATGTAGTCGGGCAGAAGGGAACGGCACCGGTCGAGCACATCGGGCGGATCCGCGTTGGTACCGCTGAGAAAGGCGACGATCCCGTCGGCTCCGCCCGGCGACTTCGGCCAACCGACGGCGACAACCGCCGCAGCCCCACTCACCCGGCGGAGGACGCTCTCCACCTCACCGAGTTCGACACGGTGTCCGCGGATCTTCAGCTGGTCGTCGACGCGACCCAGGTACCGGATCACCCCGTTGTCGTCGAGCTCCGCCCGGTCGCCGGTTCGATACCAGGGTCCGCTCGGCTCGAGGTGGTCGAGGGTGACGAAGCTGGCGGCCGTCCGTTCCGGATCGATCCAGTAGCCCGGAGCGACCTGGGGCCCGCCGATGAGCAGTTCGCCGGCCTGACCGTTGGCCGCCGGAACGAACGAATCGTCGACGATGGCGATCGTCGTCTCACCAAACGGGCGGCCGATCGGTACCAGCGATTCGACCGGGTCCGCAGTGCCATTGACGGGTTCGATTCGGTGGGCCGTGCAGGCGATGGTCGCCTCGGTCGGCCCGTACAGGTTGTACACGGTCGAGTTGGGGGCTGCCGTCTGCCAGGCGTTCGCCACCGAAGCCGGCAACGCCTCCCCGCAGAACAGACTGAGGCGGAGGCTGGGGAATGACGCCTCGGTCAGCATGCGCAGTTTGAGCATCATCGCGGCGGTGGTCGGCGTCGAGAACCACGACGTCAGCCGCTGCTCCTTGATGAAGGCCGACGGGGCCAGGAGCGATCGTTCCGGTGTCACGAACAGGCAGGCGCCGGAGCTCCATGTCACGAACAGGTCGTGGACCGACAGGTCGAAGGTCAGGGCGAAGTTCTGCGAGCACCTGTCGTCGGGACCGATGTCCAGGTATTCCGCGGTTGCGTCGAGATAGGCGCGGAGACGGCTGTGGGGGATGCCGATGCCCTTCGGTTTCCCGGTGGTGCCCGACGTGAAGAGCAGATAGGCGATCGAGTCGGGATCGGGATCCACGCCCTGGACGATGCCGGGAGTGAGATCGTCGGCCGCGAGCACGGTCGAGATCGACCGGGCCGCTGCCGGCCGGCCGCGCTCGTCGGGGGCCACCACCACCGTCGAATCGGGGAGTGCGGCCAGGAGATCCGTCAACGCCGGGGTGGCCGGTCCGGTGGCCACGAACGTTCCGGAACCGGCCTGCCGCACCATCTCGAGCGTACGTTCCAGGGGGAAGGAGGGGTTGAGCGGCACATATCCCCGTCCCGAGAGCAGGACGCCGATGATGGCCGTGTAGGTCGACGCCGACCGGGTGCCCCACACGGCCACGAGCGAGTCACGGGCCGTCGTGGCATCGAGGGCCCCCGCCACCGAACCGGCGTGTTCCATCATCCGGCGGTAGGTCACAGACTCCCCGTCCACCACGAGGGCGGGCCGGTCGGGCTGCGCGGCGGCGATCTCCGTGAGGTGCGCCATGAGGCTCCGGTTGGCTGGCTGTTCCACTCCTGTTCTCCCCGCCGCCTCAGGTCCCGGTCGCTTTATGCTCCATCGTCGGAATCGCCTTCATGGCCGATCGCGCCATGTCGAGAACCCGGATCGCACAGGTCGCGTCCTCTTCCTGAAACGGAACGTCGGTGATGAACGTGTGGTAACCGGCGCTCATGTAGAACTCGAGGACCGAGGCGATCCGCTGGTAGGAGCCGACGAGGTACGGGCAAAAGGTCTTGTAGTTCTCGAACGGCACCATCCAGAATGGGGAATCGTCGATCCGAGCCTCTGCGGCCTCCGACAACTTCTTGTGCCAGTGGGAGTCGGACTCGGCCATGGCCAGTCGATGAATGAGCTGGCCCCGACGATCGGGTGGGAACCGCTGATAGGCCACCTCCCAGGCCTCCGCGGCCGTCTCGCGGGCGATGATGCCGACGCGGATGCCGAGCGGGACGCCCGTCGGTGCGGACAGCGGCGTGTTCTCCAAACGGGGATCGGGATACTGCACGGCCGTGGCCGACAGTGCCCGCGCCGCCGCGAGACCGGCGGGTGACGACCCCGACACGGTGAACGCCGGCCGCTCGTCGGGCGGCAGAGCGGGTTCGAGGGTCAGCGAGGTGACCCGGTGAAAGGATCCGTCGAAATCGACCGGTATGTCACCCCGGCACAGCTTGTCGACGATCGTGGCGAACTCCCGCAGGCGGTCGTAGCGTTGGTCGTGCGGCGTCGTGTCGCCGAGGGCGGCCAAATCGCCGACGAATCCGCCCGCCACCCAGTTGATATCGACTCCCCGCCCGTGGAGATGGGTGAGACTCGCAACCATCTTGGCCACCGAGTACGGGTGCATGTAGGCGGGCTGAACGGCCACCAGCGGGCGGAGGTTGTCGGTTTGCTGTATCAGCAGTTGAGCCGCGAGCCAAGGATCGATCAGCGAGTTGTCGGTGTAGATGAGCGCGCCCCGGTAGCCGAGGTCGTCGCACCACTCGCCCACCCGCCGGATGTGATCTGCACCGTTTGTTCGCGTCGAACCGATCGGCGGCACCGTCGAATAGACGGTGAATCCTTTACGTTGTGTCATCGAGATACCATTCAGACCCACCGCTCGTCCCACCCTTGGCCGCCGGTCCACACTGTAAGCCGATGGTCGAGCTGCTTTTCACGGATTGTAGAGATTGCAGTGGGCGGGAAGGGCGATGGTGGACATCGACCTAGCCGATCGAAGCTTCCGAACCGGGCCGTCCGAACCCCTGCTACCATTCGCCCGGAGGCGACCCATGCCACTCAACGTCATACTCGTCGGGGCGGAATCGGCCGCGGTCACGGTCTTTCAGAACCTGATCGGAGACGGCCACCACGTTGCGGCCGTGCTGGTCGAGAACCCGGAGACCACAGGCGCCGGGCTCCTCGATCGGGCCAGGGCGGCCGGCGTCCCGATCCACCCCGCCGACCGAGTCACGGATCCCGACTTCGCCGACCAGATCCGGGCCCTGGGTGTCGACGTTCTGCTGAACGTCCACTCGCTCAGCGTCGTCGACTCCGAGGTGGCCGGTGCGCCGTCGATTGGCAGCTTCAACCTCCACCCCGGGCCCCTTCCCCGCTACAGCGGACTCAACGTGGTGACGTGGGCGATCGCCGAAGGTCGGACGTCGCACGGGGTGACACTGCACTGGATCGACGATCGGATCGATACCGGACCGGTCGTCGAGATGGTGGAATTCCCCGTTGACGACAACGACACCGGGCTCTCGGTCTTCCGAGCCTGTATCGCCAGGGGTGTCGAGATGGTACGCCGCCTCATGGCGAACGCCGAGGCCGATGCCGGGGGTATCGCAGCGATACCGCAGGCCGGGGAGCGGAGAGTCTATCGTCGAGCCGATCGACCGGGTGACGGCCGGGTCGACTGGTCGGCAACCGCCGGGGCGATCCACAACCTGGCCCGTGCCTCCAACTTCGGTCCGTTCCCGTCGCCGACCGGCCATCCTGCTGCGCGCTATGAGGGCCGCGAGGTCGGAATCGTCGGTACCGCACCGACCGGCATTCCCGCCGATGAGCCGGCCGGATCCGTGTCCTCGCTGACCGGGGGGCAGGTGGCGGTGGCGGCGGCCGACGAATGGCTCACGGTTCGAACCGTGGCCGTGGACGGTCGATCGGTTCCGGCTCGGACCGTCCTGGTTCCCGGCACCGTCGTCGGCAACGGGTAGCTCGAGCGGGCCGGCGAACGGACCGCGTCCGCTCGCTGTCCCACGTGTCGTCGGTCAGCCCGAACGGGACGTTCGGCGGCGGCTGATCAACGCGCTCAGCGCCCGAACCGCGAGTCGACCTGCCGGGCCGACCGGTAGGGCCACGGTGGCCACGTGGTATTCGCCGTTGGCGAATCGGCGCTTGTAGTCCTCGTCACCCCGGAGGAAACGGTACTCCGGGAGCCCGTCCTCCAGAGCCGCACGGATCGTATGCGAGAGGAGGACGAATCCGACCGAATCGCCGGCGCGTTCCGGCTCCCGACCCGATTGGAAGAACGACTCGATAGCGGCGTAGCGGAAGCCGTACCAGGCCGCGACCGGCTCGCCGTCGAGCCGCAGGGTCCAGAGTCGCAACCAGCCCTGCTCGAGACAGATTCGGGCCCAGTCCTCATGGAACCGCCGGCGGGTGGCGGTGAACGCGTTGGACTCCGCGGCGTCGAAGCGGCGTTCATGCAGTTCGACGAGGTTCGCCAGGTCGAGGGCGAGCGTCTCGACCGATTCGGTCAGATCGAAAACCACCTGGTGGCGGTCGGCGAGCTGACGCTCGCGGCGCCGCACCTGCTGGCGGAAGTTCCGGCTCCGTCCGGCGAGGTAGGTCTCCCAGCCGGACTGCTGATCGTCGAGAAACGGGCAGGGCTCCTCGTGGAGCACCGTCGCATCGAGCCGCCGCCACGGAGGGTCGGCGAACTCCGAGGGGCTGTCGACCCGGACCAGGTCCAACAGCACGAGCACCCCTGGCGATCGTCGACCGATGAAGGTCGCAAGGCCGTCGACGGCGGCGGCCCTGCTTTCGGGTCGGCACACGAGCGACAGTTCGTCGCCGCAACCGTGACCCATCGAACGGAGCACCGAGAGCGGCCCGAGGCCGCGACGGTACAGGAGCCAAAGGGCCTGCAACGCAGGCTCGCCGGCCTCGCTCGTTTCATCGCTTCGACGGTTGCCGCCGTCGGACATCCGGGCCACGTCGGAGTCGACCGAGGCCCGACAGGCCACGATGACCGGCGTGCCTGAGCCGAAGTGCTGCCACCACAACTCGACGAACTCGGGCGTGGCGAAGATGTTGCCCGACTCCAGCGCGAGCCGATTCCAGTCGGAGCGTCGCCGGCTCCCGACCTCGGGGAAGGTGTCCCACTGCTCCACCGAAAGGGCCACGGACTAGAACCCGGCCGTGATCGGCAGGGCGATCGTCATCGAGCCGGCTTCGGATGGCTGAACCGGTCGGCGGTATCGGGGATTCGTCGCTTCAGCCGCCGCGGGATCGGGCGTTCGATGATCGCGCCGAGCGTTGCCGCGACGATCTGGAGGTCGACGATCGGTCCGGCGTTCTCGACGTACCAGCGGTCGACGGCCAGCTTGGCCGGCAGGACCTCGTTGCGGTAGACGGCCTGGTGGTCCGGGACATCGAGCACGACAGGTTCAATGGGGGCGAACACCGACTGGGTCACCCCGGCGATGCCTGGGCGAACGGACAGCACCATCGGCCAGTCCCCGCTTCCGTCGACCATGTCGGGTGTCTCGGGGCGCGGCCCGATCAGACTCATGTCACCGTGAACGACGTTGATCATCTGGGTCAGTTCGTCGAGACGGTAGCGCCGAAGCAGCGCTCCGATTCCGGTGACCCGGGCATCCGATCCGCTGGTGATCGACGGTCCCCCACCTCCGGACCGCATGGTCCGGAACTTGATCTGCTGGAAGATCGCCCCGTCGCGCCCGACCCTGGCCAGCCTGACCGTGACCGGCCCGCCGTCGAGGACAAGAACGGCCGCGGCGACGACGGCAAGGAGCGGAGCGAAGACGACCAGGCCGACGGCGGCAACCGCACGGTCGATGGTTCGGGCTCGCAGCTCGAGATAGGTCTGACCCCGGACCACGGACATGGAACTCAGTGATTCGTGCTCAGTGGCCGGGGGTTCGACATCGGGTGAGAGTGTAGCGAAAGAACGTGCCGGGTCACGGCACTAGCAACTGTCGGTGGCGACACACGGGTGGATCACCCGGAGGCGGCCACCCCAGTCGACACCGTTGGCGATGTTGAAGTGCACACCACCGTTCCACTCCGAAACGCCCGGCTGTCCGAGGAATGACCGCCACGGGTCACGCTGGCCGAAGCTGGTGTAGGACGACCCCGATTGGAAGCCGATGGCGAAGGCTTCGTTGCCGCCGGTGTCGCCAACGTAGCCGCCGTAGTGAGCGAGGGCCCGCAGGATCGTCTTCTTCCATTCCGGGAGTCGCAGGGCGTCGATCTCGCCGTCGGTCATGTCGAGCCAGAAGCGATGGCCGATGGCCGGGGCGTCGGTCTGATCGCTGCAGGCCGCCCCCTTGCCGGTGGCCGGGAAGACCGGTTCGCGGGCTGCGCATCCGACGAGCAGGAACAGGGCGTGGTTGATCTCGCCGGCCACCAGCTCCTCCGGGCGCACGACACCCGCGGCCAGACCGAAGTGGGCTGCGGTGGCGTCGCTGCGGAGACCATCGCCGTCGGCCCGTGTTCGGCCACCCCATTCGGTTCGGAGCGTTCCGCCGCCCGCCGGCTTGCTGCTGACCTTCCAGAGGTCGTATTCCCAGCCGGTGTGCTGTTCGATGACCGACAGGTGACCGTCGCCGCCCGCGGCCTGGCGGGCGGCGTCCGGTATGCGCACGACCATGCCCTCGACTTCGCAGGTTCCCCAGTCCGGGTTCGTGCATTCGATGGTGAACGCGGGATCGTCTGCGGTGGAGTAATAGATCGGGTGGTACCAGTCACGGCGCGTGTCGGGGGCCGAGACCGAGTCGGCGATCCGCCCCAGGGTCAACGTCCGGGCGATGATCTGGGACGACCGGGGATGAAGCCGTTCTGTTCTGGTGATCGGCCGGTTGAACGGGCTCGACGAGCCGTACGGCCGCCAGCACGCCGGAGGATGTTGACCGGGCCGGAGAACGCCGATGCTGCAGGATCCGGTCGGCCGGACGGTGGTTGGCGACGTGGAGCGAGTCGTCATCGTTGTGCCGGCGGCCGTCGTCGGTGGGTTGTCCGGAGCCGCAGCCGCCGTGGACGTCGACTGGTCCGTGGTCGATGGGTTCGACGACGAGGTGACGTCGGATCCTTCATCCCCAGCGGCCGATGGCGCGGCCGACGAGTTGGTGGTGGCCGGTTCGTCCGGGTTGGTGGCCGTGGACTCGTCCGTCTCGGAGGAGATCGTGTCCGCGGACCCGCCTGTTCCCGCGCCGACGACGAGCGCCGGATGGCAGGTTGGGTGGCGGCTCGTACCGCGGCAATGCTTCTTCGAGTGGAGGCCGTTGCCGATTTGGTTTCGGGAATTCTCGCCGTCCTGCGGACGGGGTCCGGCAGCCGGGGGGCGGCCTTCCGTTGCGATCTCGACGCCGGTCGACTGCGGGTAGGAGGCGAGCAGCGTTGTCACCGCGAGGGCGGCGACCACCATCATCACGCGTGAGCCGGAACGTCGAAGGAATGGTGTCGGCACGAAATCCCTATCCGTCGATGGCGTAGCGGCTCGAACCAGCCCGCCCCGTCGCTTGCGGTCTGGTGCGAATCGCCATCCGTTCCAACGCGGGGCCGAGTGCCAGCAGCAGCCAGAACCGTCGATCCAGAAGAAACGGCAGGAAGAATGCGGCGACCATCATGGCCGCGATACCGGCCAACAGTGCCCGGGTCAGGTCGGCGGCCAGGCGGTGACCGTTCTCCGCGAACAGACGACCGGCCCGGAGACAGCAGACGATGCTTCCGCCGATGAACGCCGCGAACAGGAACAGTCCGACGAAGCCCAATTCGACGAGAACCTGGAGGTAGATGTTGTGCGTCTGATGGGGTCGATTGACGATGAGGTCCACCTGGTTGAGCTGCCCCACATCTCTCACGTGGTTACCCGCCAGAAGAGGGAAATGGTCCATCCCGATGCCCTGTATCGGATTGTCGGCGATCAACACCAGAGCGATGGCCCACAGCTCCTCCCGGCCCGTGCCGCCACCGGCGCTCAACAACCGGTCACCGACGGGGAGAACAAGTACCGCCAGGATGGCCACGACAACTCCGCACAGGGCGACCGCCAGGAGGCGACCGCGGTTCTTTCCGGCGAAGTACACGATGATCGGGAAGACGGCGGCCGTCGCCAGCATGCCACCCCGAGAGGCGGTGAGCACCAAACCGACCAGATAGACCGCCAGCAGACCACCGAGTACGAGCCGAATCCATCGCTCTGATCGGTGGACCAACCACACCAACGCCAGGGTCATGACAAGTGGCAGCCCTGCGGCCAGGAAGTTCGGGTCGCCGGATCCTCCGACGAGGCGTCCCTCTTGGGGACGAGCCGCCGGCATGATATCGGGAAGGACGACGCCCAGCAGGATCGACACCAGTGCGCTGCCCATCAGGGCGACCGAGATGTACTGGAGGTGTCGGGCGTCGGGTGCGTGGTAGACGATCGCGCCGAAGAGGAGCACCAGCGGAATCCAGGCTTTGGCGACATCGATCACCCGGTCCGGTTCGACCGCCCAGGTGGCCGAGAACATCATCCAGGCCGTGAGGAGCAGCAGGGCGCAGATGGTCCAGAGCACGGTGCCGGACTCGCGGTGGACGACGGCACCACCTCGCGACGGCATCGTGGGGAACGGTTGGCCGGCGCGAAACGCGGCGAGGACCAGGAGCAGCATCGAGAGTTTGATCTCCAAGTTGGGAACGGAGAGTTCCTCGACATACAGGAGACCTGACCAAAATACCAAAAGAAGAGCCGGCGATGGTGAGGACAGGATCCAGACTGAGCCAAGAATCGGCAAGGCCAGCACCACCGCCGGCAGGCCGGGGATGAGCTCGGCAAGGACCGAGATCGCAGCGGCAGCAGCCATCGCCGCCAGTACGAAGCGGGGGGCCACAACGCTCGCGTCACCGCCGAGGCCGGCCATGCGTCTCCAGCCGGTGGTCGCCTCCCGGGACACAAGCATCGGTCGCACGGTTCTAGTCGGCGCGCAGCGCGCTGTTGATCACGACGACACCAAGCACGTCCATCTGGTCGAACTTGACCAGCTGAGACGCCAACAACAGCGACTTGATGGGAGTCTCGAGGAGGCGGACCACGAGGACGGCCGGTGCGTGCTGCGACGCCTCGATGGCCAGATCGTCGCCGACGATTGATGGAACGTTGACGAGAACCGTCCGCCCCGGTCCGGCCAGACCGTCGAAGGCCGACATCGGGCTGTGGTCCGGTTGAACATCTTGGAGCTTCGGCGCATCGTACAGGAAGACGTTGTCGTCGAAGGGCGCGACGTCGAGATTGTGATCGCCCAGCAGATGGACGCGGGGCTCGGTAGGACGCATCCGCCGGGAGCGCTTGAACTGCCAGCTCGCTTCCGGGTCACAGTTCAGAACGATCGAGATCCGACCGGCCGCAGCGAAATCGGTACTGACGTTCGCAACGACGTAGGAGGAGTCCCTGGGCGTCGACAGGCTGCTGAACGTCACCCCGATGGCGTCGGGGTACAGTGCGCTCAGGCGGTGACGGAGCACGCGAAAAGCCGTGTCGTCGGTTATCTTCATCCATCGGCCGGCGACGAACGGTCCGAACCGTCCGGGAAGCTCACCGAGAACGGGGAGTCCGGTGGCGAGCTCCACCTCGCCGATGGTTCTCACCCTGTCATTGATCCGCCAGTCCAGATAGACGGCGAATGCGGAGGCGGATGCCAAGCCCATGATCAGCGAACCGAGGATCGTCACGAGGTTCGAGGATTGACCAAAGGTTTCGGCGTCCGAGGCTCGTTCGGCGAGCGACATCGTCGGGTCGCTACGAATCAGGCGGAGTTCGGAGAGGATCTCTTCGATGCCGACGCGCTCATCGCTGTCGGTCGACGGAACGGCGGCCAGGCGTCGCTCCAACTCGATGATTTCGGCGTCGACCACATCCTGGAGCAACTCCTCCCGGGAGGCCAGCGCGGCATCGGCATAGGCATTGGCCAGTGCGATCGCCTCGGTGGGTGTCGGGGCGCTGGCGGTGATACCGATCACGTTCGTCTGGCCTTCGAGGGCGATCAGGATGTTCTCGGTGACGTCGTCGGTGGTCCAGCCCGATCCGACCGCGGTCGCGGCCCGGGCCGCGATGTCGCGCGTGTCGATCACGGCGGCTGCGGTCTGAACCGTGCGTGTGGGTTCACCGAAACGCCGGAGCAGGGGCAGCGTCCGCAGGTAGTCGTCGTCCTCGATCGGTTCGATGAGGAGACGGGCGGTGGCGGCATAGGTCGGCGTGCGGGCCAGCACCCAGCCGGTGGCGGCGAGAACGGGCAGCAGCCCGGCAAGAACGATCAGCCACGGGTGACGGAGAAAGGACCGCTGCAGCGGCCCGACGGTGCTCGACGTGTCGACGGTTCCCGCCATGATGACCGAATGATCGGCGGGCCGACCCGGTCGCGGGTCCTCGTCGACCATGCCCATATCGGGCGCCTCCGAGACGACGGGCAGCGTGTTCCTGGGTGACTCGCCGGTGACATCGTCCGGTGTTGCGAGGTCGGTTTCGTCGTCATCGTTGTCGCCGGTTTCAACGTCGGTACCGACCGCGTCGGACTCGATCTCGTGCCCGTCGTCGAGGTCGCCGTTGCTCGTGGGCGGCGTCGGCGCGGACACCAGGGCGCGGTACTCGGGTGGTAGATCGTCGGGAGAGCCGGTGATAGCCATGACCCCCCCCATATCGGATGGATTCAGCCCCTCATCAAGTACTGCCGTCTCGCCGGTCCCCGATTCGGCTCCGATCGACGGGTCGGCGGCGCCTTCCCCCTCGTGATTCGTTTCCCCTTCGTTCGGTCTCGACGGGTCGGCCAGGTTGAGATCACCCAGCCTGATCGTGCTCAGCAGCGCCCGATCGGCCTCGATCTTCCGTATGGTGGCCAGGTCCAACTCGACGGTGGTCGCCGCTTGGGCAGCGATATCGCCCGGATCCGACTCGGCATCATCGTCGGCGTCGACGGCTGCGGGATCAACGGCGTCGTCGAGGTGCCCGTCTTGGGCATCATCGGCCCCGTCGTGATCGACCAGCTCGGCGTCGGAATCGTCGGCACCGCCACGGTCGGCATCGGCATGGTCGCCATCGCCACGGTCGGCACCGCCACGGTCGGCACCGCCATGGTCGGCATCGGCATGGTCGCCATCGCCACGGTCGGCATCGCCACCTCGGTCATCGCCGGAGTCGTGCTCGGGCCGTCCGTCCCCTGATGCCGACACCGGCTTCCCCGTGTCGTTGGATGATGTGGAGTCGGCGGCATGGTCCCGATCACCGATCGGGGCATCCGAGGCATTGAATTCGAAGCTTCCAGGCCGTCGCCTGGATCGGCGACCGGTGCGCCGCAGGCTCGACTCCCGTTGCCTCGATTCTTCAGCCATCGGTACGTTCCTTGTCCCCCGGTGCCGGTAATGCAGCCCAGGGCCCAAAGGATAGCTTGCCGGGCGGGAGGGGGACAGGACGGGAGCGGTCCCCCGGGCGTAATCCGGCGGAGCGAAACCGCCTGATCCGCCTGGTCGGCAGGCGATCGGTGCGATCCGTGGGTCATTGTGCCCCCTGGCTAACGTGGACGCCGAGGAATAGTACACAGCGGTGGTGGAAGCGTTCGAGGCGAGACGGCGCAGACGT
>JBFHME010000072.1:0-16996 GCA_041594435.1 Acidimicrobiales bacterium | reverse complement strand
CTCCAACACATCATCGGTCGCCACCGGATCACGATGCCGGTCGTGCACGACCCCCGCTACCTCACGTGGACCCGCTACGAGCCCCCGGGCTGGCCCTCGACTGCGGTCATCGACCGCCGGGGCCGTATCACCGGCATCGCGGCAGGCTGCCACGACATCGAACTCATCGAGGCCGCACTGGCCGACGCCCTGGCTCGCCCCGCCGGGCGCCGTCGAGCGGACCACGAGCCGGTGGGTCTTCCCAGCCGGTCCGAGATCGTCGATCGAGGGAACGACCCGCAGGCCGCGGTCGCAGGCGATCCCGACCGATCGAGACTCCGGTATCCGGAAGGGGTGGCCTCGATAGCCCGTCGAGCCTCGACCCGTCTGGCAATCGCCGAAAGCGGCGGCGACCGGTTGATCATCGGCCGGGTCGGACCCGATGTGCAGACCCTCCGGGTCGACCTGGTCGTCACCGGCCTCGATCAACCATCCGCCGTGGCCTTCACCGACCCCGTCACGCTGGCCGTCGTCGAACGGGGGGCGAATACCGTGTCGTCGATCGACGTGGCCACCGGAGCACGTTCGATCATCACCGAGGATCTGATGCGGCCCGTCGGCCTGGCCGTCGACATCGACGGCTCCGTCGTCATCACCGATGCCGCGGACGAGCGCCTGTACCGGGCCACCGCCAACCGCGACTCGTCGGGCCACCTCGTTCTTCCCATCGCCGGGTCGGGTAGGACGGGCGTGGGGTCCGGATGGGCCGACGATGCCGAGTTGGCCCAACCGGTGGCCGCGGTGAGAACGGGCGCAGGCCTCGTGTTCGCCGATGCCGCTTCGAGCAACCTCCGTCTCCTGACCGACGGCGGCGAGGTGTTCAACATCACCGACTCCGATCTGTTCGACTGGGGCCTCCTCGACGGACCGGCCCACCGGGCCCGGCTCCAACGTCCTTCCGGAGTCACGGCACTCCCCGACGGCTCGATCATCGTGGTCGACAGCGGCAACAACCGCCTGCGCCGGCTCCATCATCGCCGTGTCGAAACCATGGGTCTGCGTGGACTGCACGTGCCGACGGCCGCCGTCGCGATCGACGGAAACCGCGTCGTGGTCGCCGACACCGGCAATCATCGGCTGATTGCCACAGATCCCATCCGCCAGGATGCCTGGCCCCTGACCGTCGACGGCCTGGAGGACGCCCGCTCGGTCGACGCCGCGCCGAGCCAAACGGGTGCTCAGGTCTCGAGCGGGAGCGCCACCTCGGCCACCTGATCGAGCTCGGCCCCCCACTCCTCGGGCTCCTGCACCGGCACGAGCACGAACTTCGAGAATCCGACCTCGACAAAGGCCGAGATCGTGTCGGCCAATCGATCCAGGCTTGGCACCACGACCCTTGGATCGGCATCAGGACTGCGGCGGGCGAGGAGTGCCCGGTAGAAGTCGGGGATCTCCACGCCGGGCCGACGGTACGGGATCAGTGCCCCGTAGTGCTCGGGATCGATCGTGCGCCCGGTCTCGGCGGCGACGGACTCGACGGTTTCACGATCTCGGGCCACCTGTTCGGGGGTGCAGAACGAGGGGAGCCAGCCGTCACTCAGCCGGCCGACCCGCTTCAACTCCGACGGGGCCGCTCCGCCGAGCCACACTTCGAACTCGTCCTGGTACGGCTTGACGGCAAGCGTCACATCGTCGACCTGGAACCGGGACCCGGAATGGCTGACATGGTCTTCGGTCCACAGCCGGCGCATCAGCGGCAGCGCCTCATTGAACCAGCCGGCCCGGTCGCGGCGCTCGACTCCGAACGCCTGCTGTTCGGCCGAATCGGCGATGCCGAGTCCGAATGCGGGCAGAACACGCCCCTGTGACAACCGGTCGAGGCTCGCCAACGACTTGGCCAGGATCACCGGGTTTCGGCCCGGGAGCACCATCACCGCGGTTCCCACCTTGAGGCGACGGGTACGGGCCGCGGCGAAACTCATCGCCACCAGTGGGTCGGGGCAGTCGGTTCCGAGCCGCTCCGAGAGCCAGAGTGAGTCGAAACCTCGCTCCTCGAGGCCGTCGACCAGGGCCGAAAACCGCCGATGGTCGTTGGACTCGGTTCGGGTTCCCAGGCCGTAGCCGATGCGGACCTTGAGCTGTGTCACCCGTTCAGGGTGCCACGTCACCGCCAGGCCTGTCACACCGATGCGCCGGGGTCCAAACAATCCGCCCAGGTGTGGCTACCATCAGAAGCTGTCCGCCTCCGGCTCAGTTCCACGGGAACGAAAGAGGACTCTCATGGCCACCGACAATCTTGGCGAGCTGGCAGAACGAATCCGCCGCCTGGCACGGGTTCCCAACCTTCTTGTGGCCTGTGACTACGACGGTACCGTGGCACCGCTCGTCGACGACCCGTCGCAGGCCGCGCCGCTGCGGGATTCGGTGGCCGCCATGCGGTCACTGGCCGAGCAACCGAACACCTACGTCACCGTGGTGTCGGGCCGCAGCCTGCGCGATCTGGCCACGTTGTCCCGGCTGCCCGAGGAGATCCGCCTCGTCGGGAGCCACGGCAGCGAGTTCGACCTGGGCTTCGCCTCCCAGCTCGAGCCCGATCTCCTGGAGCGCCGGCGCCAGATCACGGGCGAGGTTCGGGCCCTGGGTGAGCGGTACGACGCCCGGATCGAGGAAAAGCCGACCGGCGTCACGTTCCACCTACGTGGCATGAGCGATGACATGAAGGAGGCGGCCCGTCACGATCTCGTCACCGGTCCGGCCGGTCACGACTGGATCTTCACCCGCAACGGCCACGACATCCTCGAGTTCTCCGTCATCGACACCAACAAGGGAACAGCGATCGACACGATCCGCCATCAGGTCGGGGCATCGGCTGTGGTCTTCTTCGGCGACGACCTCACCGACGAGGACGGTTTTCGCTCGCTCAGCGGTCCCGATGTCGGCGTCAAGGTCGGCGAAGGGGCAACCCATGCGGAGTTCCGGGTACCGGGAACCGAAACGGTGTCCCAGGTCCTCGCCCTCCTGGCCGAGCTGCGATCCAAATGGCTTGGTGGTGAGGGACTCATGCCGATCCAGAACCACTCCATGCTGTCGGACCTGCGCACGGCCGCGATCGTCAGCCCCGAGGCGTCCATCAGCTGGATGTGCGCTCCACGAATTGATTCCGCCGCAGTGTTCGCCGAACTGCTCGGCGGGCCGTCGGCCGGTCGTTTCCTCGTGGCCGACGGTCCGCAGAAACGCCCCCCGACCTCCCAGCAATACCTGACCAACACCATGGTGCTGGAATCCCGATTCCGCACCTTCACGGTCACCGACTTCCTCGATTCCTCCAGCGGCCGGACCCGACGGCTCGCGGGGCGAACCGACCTCCTGCGGATCCTCGAGGGGTCCGGCGAGGTGCACATCGAGTTCTCGCCCCGCCTCAACTTCGGGCGGGTACCGACCCAACTCGAACTCAAGCCCGAGGGCGTGGTGGTACTGGGTACCGCCGACCTGATGGTCCTGCGGGCCCCGGACGTCGACTGGGAGATCGTCGATGACGGGCGTCACCAGACCGCCATCGGTCGGGTGGTGCTGAACCCCGACGAACCGGTGGCCCTGGAACTCCGATGCGGCACCGGTACCGTTCGGCCCGACGCCCGCAGCGAGCAGGAGCGCCTGAGCGACACGGCCCACTTCTGGTCGAACTGGGTTTCGAAGCTGAACCTACCGTCGTCGGAGCAGGAGCTGGTCGTGCGCAGTGCGCTGATGCTCAAGGCACTGTGTCACGGACCGACCGGCGCCATTCTGGCTGCGGCCACCACCAGCCTCCCGGCCCACATCGGCGGGGTCCGCAACTGGGACTACCGGTACTGCTGGCTGCGTGACGCAGCCATGGTCGCCAAGTGCCTGGTTCGCCTCGGGTCCCGGGCCGAGGCCATGGCCTTCCTCGACTGGGTCCTGCAACTTCTCGAGACCCGCAACGATCCGGAGCGTCTTGCTCCGCTCTACAACGTGACCGGCCGCCATCTGCCACCCGAGGCCGAGATCGCCCAGCTTCCCGGTTACGGGGGCAGCCGCCCGGTGCGGGTGGGCAACGCGGCCGACGGCCAGGTCCAGCTCGACATCTTCGGTTCGATCGTCGATCTCATCCATGAACTGCTGGAGCAGGGTGAGGCGCTGTCGGCCGAGCACTGGCGGCTGGTGGAGGCCATGGTGTTGGCCGTGACACGGCGCTGGCACGAGGCCGATCACAGCATCTGGGGTATTCGCAAACCGCCCCGCCAGCATCTCTACTCCAAGGTGATGTGCTGGGTGACGGTCGATCGGGCCATCTCCATCGCCGACCAGTTCCTCGACCGTTCGCCGTCGGCGTGGGTCGAGCTGAGGGAGCGCATCGCCGATGACGTCCTGAGCAAGGGTTGGAACGAATCGGTCGGCGCCTTCACCGCGGCCTACGGATCGTCGGATCTCGATGCGTCGGCGCTGGCGGTCGGCTTGACCGGGCTGTTGGGCCATGACGACCCGCGTTTCCTGCAAACCATCGAGGCGGTGGAGCGCGAACTCCGGGTCGGCTCGACGGTGATCCGCTATGCGGTCGACGACGGCCTTCCGGGCAAGGAGGGCGGCTTCAACCTGACGACCTCGTGGCTGATCGACGCCTTGTGCCTCACCGGCGATCACGATCGGGCGGTCGGCTTGTTCACCGATGTGTGCGAGCGGGTCGGCGACACCGGGTTGATGAGCGAGCAACACGACCCCGAACATGATCGAGCCACGGGTAACATCCCACAGGCCACGTCACATGTCGGGCTGATCAACAACGTCCTGTCACTCGACGACGCCTACTGAGGGCGCCGTTCGACAGAGCCGTCGCGAATCTCGGAGGTGACCGACGGTGGGTGCTACGGAGCCGACGACCGGGCCTTCGTGAGGTCGGCGTCGGCCTGTTCCCATTCGGCCAGCAGCCGCTCGGCCCGCCGTTGAGCGGCCTCGTATTCGCCGACGAGATCATTCATCTTGGCGATGTCACCGAACACGTCAGGGTCGGCGAGCTGCTTCTCCAGATTCTTCACCGCCGAGTCGGCCTCGGTTGCCTGACGCTCCAGGCGGTTCACCTTCTTGCGGAGGGCTCGGACATCGGGCGCCGATCCGCGACCGGATCGTTTGGCCCCACCGTTGTCTCCGCGTCCGCCACCGGAGAGGGTTGTTGATCGGGCTTCGTCGCGGCTCCGATCAGCCGGCCTTTTGGCTTCCCCGCCGGTGCGGCCGGACCTGGTCGAGGCACCGTTCGACCTCGACGATGACCCCAAGGCCGGACTGCCACCGTCGAATGACGGAGACAGGACCGCCTCATCGACCTCCAGATGATGCACGACCTGGCCGTTCCGGACCTCGACCAACTGTTCGGCCGTGTTGCGGATCAGGTGACGGTCATGGCTCACGATCAGCACGGTGCCGGGGTAGACCCGAAGGGCGTCCTCGAGGACATCGCAGCTCGGCAGGTCCAGGTGGTTGGTCGGCTCGTCGAGGACCAAGAGGTTGACGGGGTTGCACATGATCTCGGCCAGCGCCAGCCGGGTTCGCTCGCCACCCGACAGATCGCCGACCCGGCGGTCAACGGCGTCGCCGGAAAAGCCGAACGAGCCCAGCACGGTCCGCATGTTCCGGTTCTTCGGCTGTTCACCGACCACGTGTCGGAACTCCTGCTCGACCGTCTTCGACAGGTCGAGCGCATCGACCTGGTGCTGGGCGAAGTAGGCGATGTCGACGTTGGCACCGAGTCTGGCCGTTCCCGCCATCGGTGCCAAGCGACCCATGATGACCTTCAACAGCGTCGACTTCCCTGCGACGTTGGGGCCGATGAGGGCCAGCTTCTGGCCCCGCTCGACCACCAGGTTCACGCCCTCCAGCACCGGCACACCGTCATAGCCCATGGTGGCGTCGTCCAACTCGACGACGACCCTCGACGAGCGCGGTGGTTCAGGGAAGCCGAACGCCACCTTGAGGTCCTCGTCGCGCGGTACCTCGATGCGTTCCAGCTTCTCCAGGGTCTTGATCCGGGACTGGACCTGGCGGGCCTTCGTCGCCTTGTATCGGAACCGTTCGATGAACCGCTCGACCTTTTCGATCTCCTTCGCCTGACGGGTCGCCGACGCCTGCAGGGAGGCCAGCCGCTCCTCGCGGGCCACGACGAATTCGGCGAAGCCGCCGACGTACTCGAGGGCACTGCCCCACGCCACCTCGACCACCCGTTCGGCCACCGCGTCGATGAAGTCTCGATCGTGCGACACGAAGAGGATGGCGCCGGGCCAGTTGGCCAACTCGTTCTCGAGCCAGGCCACGGAGTCGACGTCGAGATGGTTGGTCGGCTCGTCGAGCAGTAGCGCGTCGGGCTTCTGCAGCAGCAGCCGGGCCAGGGCGGCCCGCATCTGCCAGCCACCGGACATCTCCCGGAGCGGCCGGTCCATGTCCGCCGTGGTGAATCCAAGACCGCCGAGAATGGCCCGGGCCTCGGCCTCCAGCTGATAGCCGCCGAGCGTCTCGAAACGGTCCTGGAGGCGACCGTAGCGTTCGACCACGGCCTCGTGCTGAGCGCTGTGTTCGGCTCCGGTGGTGGCGGCCATCTCCTCTTCGAGGCGACGCATCTCCGTTTCGAGATCGACGATGTCGCCGACACCCCGCAGCACCTCCTCCAGCACCGTTCCCTGCCACGATTCGAGCAGCTCCTGGGGCAGATAGCCGATGCGATAGTCGTTGGGACGGGACACCTCGCCGCCATCGGCGTCCTGCAACCCCATGATGATCTCGAGGATCGTGGTCTTGCCGACGCCGTTACCACCGATCAGGGCGATGCGACGGCCCGCGGACAGCCGAAACGTGACATCACGAAACAGCGTGCGCATCCCGTGCGATTTCGTCAGTCCCGATACCGTCAACACCCGGTCAAGGCTAACGGTGCGACCCCCGCGGGCGACTCACTGACCGCGGGCAGCGTCTCCACCGGTCGAGGCGGGTGCGTCCAGGCTGCCACAGGTGATCCGGTCGAGGACCACGGTCACGACGCCCACAACCCGGTCGGCTTCGATCGGGCCCCACGCCCGGCTGTCGGTACCGGCCGCCGGGTCGTCACTTGACAGCGTCAACCGGCCGTCCGGGTTCCGAGCGGTGAGTCGCTTGACGACCAGCAGATCGTCATCGTTGGGGTGGCGTGCCACCACCACATCACCCACCGACGGCGGCCGCCGCTCGTCGACCAGCACGAACTCGCCCGCGAGCAGGGTCGGCACCATCGACGCACCGGTCACCCGGATCCGTCGTCGCCGCCCCAGGATCCAGGCCCAGCCCTCCCCGATCGCGCGGATGACCGGTCGGCTGACGATCACGGCGCAACAGCCGCAAAACACCGGCATCCGAACCAGCGGCGAGCGTCGGTCCGGATGGCGGGAAGAACTCCCGGTGGTAGCGACACGGATCGGGCCGCCGACCGGTCGAACGCTAGCTGGCGGTGTACCAGGGAATGTCGCGGCCCTTGGAGGCCCAGAAGATGTTGTGGACGTTCTCGATCATCGCCATCAGCTCGTTGGCCGCGTCGAGGCTGACCGAGGTCTTGCAGGCCGAGGCCTGCTTGGCCGCATTCCAGAATGTGGTGTGGAGGTCCGGATACTCCTCGAGGTGCTCCGGCTTGAAGTAGTCGTGCCACAGGATGTTCAGCTCCCGCTTGACCAGCTCGGCCTGCTCCTCCTTGATGGCCACGTACCGGATGTAGGTGTTGTGGGCACCGGGGGCGGACATGTCGATGTCGAGGAGCTTCTTCGTCATCGACAGAACGGCCTCACCGGCGATCCTGGCACTGGCCGGATCGTAGACCCCGCAGGGACCGTCGCAGTGGGCCGAGGCGGCGGCGGCCGGGGAAAGGGCGTCCAAACCACGAAGCAAGCGGGCTGTGAAGTTCATGAATCCTCCTGATCGTTCCGGCCGGGTGCTGAGACCCATGGGTCGTACCCATCCGGGACCGGATCTGACGTCACTAGTTGGGGTGATGTGTTGCGCAGCGTACCCGACACGGCGGGCACGTCCCCAACTCTAACGGTGGAACGTCACCGTGGGCGCCGAAGCCCGGCAACGGGCCGATGATCCTGAACCAGCGCAACCGATTCGGGTACCGGGGGTTTCGGCCACAGGACGAAGCTCGACGCGAGACGCTCCGCGTCGAAGCCGGATAGCGTGTTGGCGATGACGGTTCCCGCGCATGACGCCGCCCACGCCATGTATGCCGACGATGCCGCATCGAAGGGTCTCGGCATGGTGATCACCGGGATCGACCACGGGCAGGCCGTGGTCACGATGACGGTTCGTGACGACATGGTCAACGGTCTCGACATCTGCCATGGCGGGCTCATCTTCGCCCTCGCCGATTCGGCCATGGCGTTCGCCACCAACTCCTACAACCAGTACGCGGTGGCCACCAACGCGGAGATCGACTGGGTGGCTCCGGCCCGCCGCGGCGACGTGCTGACCGCCACCGCCACCGAACGTCACCGGGCCGGCCGCAACGCCATCACCGACGTGGTCGTCGTCAACGACACCGGGGACGTCGTCGCTCACTTCCGAGGGCGAACCCGTCAGGTCAAGGGCCAGCACATCGCCGACTCGAGCTGACGCCCGGCGTCGGGCCATCGTGGCCGACGGGAATCAGTAGCCGGCGTCGACGTCGACGACGCCCTCGAGCGCCTCACCGGCGGCGAATCGGGTCACGTTGGTGCGGATGTGACGGGCCAGGAGCGGGATGCCCATCTCCGGGGTGTTGGCAACATGGGGGGTGATGATCACCCGCGGATGGGACCACAGCGGGTGACCGTCGGGGAGCGGTTCCGGATCGGTGACATCAAGGCAGGCGCCGCCCAGTTGACCGGCACCCAGTGCTGCCAGTAGCGCGTCGTGGTCGACATGACCGCCCCGGGCCACGTTGACCAACCAGGCGTGCGACTCCATCGCCTCGAACTCGGCCGCCGCCATCACGCCCTCGGTTTCGGGCGTGAGCGCCAGCGCCAACACCACCAGGTCGGCACCGGTCAGGGCCTCGAGGCGCTGCCCGAACGCAACCGTCCGGTGCGCTCCGGCCATGGGCTCGGCTCGGCGGCGAACCACGGTGATCTCGCAGCCGAATCCGGACAGCAGCCCGATCAACTCCTCGGTGATTCCTCCGGCACCGAGAACCGTGACGCGACCGTCGACGAGGTTGTGGCCCTCCGGTGGGGCCCAGGAGTCGACGCGGGCATAGGTCGACAGGCCCCGCAGCCCGGCGAGTCCGAGCATGAGGACGTGTTCGGCCACCGGTCGGGCGTAGACACCACGGGCACACGTCCACACGCGCTCGCGGTCGAGATACGGCACGTAGGGCTCGATTCCGGCGAACGGCAACGCCACCCACGACAAGCCGTCGGCCTGGCTCAGCGCGTCGGGGAGCTCATGCGGGGCGGCCGGGTCGGCCCAGACGAGGGCCGCCGCCTGGGTGATCGGGACGACCTCTCCCCCGGCCTCGGTGACCGCCTCCTCCAACGACTCGTAACGCCCGGCTTTCGGTTCAACCGCGATCTTCGGACTCACCATCCGGCCCACCCTAGAAGGCACAGGAACGCATCCGACCACTCGGCGCACGGGGATCGTGCTGAGTGGGGCCCAGCCGGGGCGGCGTCGCCCCGGTGAGGCGGCTGTCTACGAGATCCGGTCGAGAGCCTGGGTCAGGTCGGCCACAAGGTCCTCGACATCTTCGATACCGACCGACAGTCGAATCAGATCCTCTGGCACCTCGAGCGGCGAGCCGGCCGCCGACGCGTGGGTCATGGCGCCGGGGTGCTCGATCAGCGACTCCACGGCTCCGAGCGATTCCGCCAGGGTGAACAGTTCCGTGGATTCAGCCACGATCATCGCCGAATCGCGGGTGCCCGTGGTGAAGCTGACCATGCCACCGAAGCCGGACATCTGCCGTTTGGCCGCACCATGCCCGGGATGGAACTCGAGGCCGGGCCACAGCACCCGGTCCACGTTCGGGTGACCGGCGAGGAGTTCGACGATTCGGGCGGCGTTCGAGTTGTGGCGGTCCATGCGCACCGCCAGCGTCTTCGTTCCCCGCAGCGTGAGATAACAGTCCCAGGGTGCGGGTACGGCACCGACGGCGTTCTGCACGAAGGCCAGATGATCGTGAACCTCGGCGTCGTTGGTGGCCACGAACCCGCCGACCACATCGGAGTGTCCGCCCAGATACTTCGTGGTCGAGTGGACCACGATGTCGGCCCCGTGAGCCAGCGGCTGCTGCAGGTAGGGGGTGGCGAACGTGTTGTCGACCACCAGCCGGGCATCGGGGCGCCGCCCGACGACGGCGGCCACCGCAGCGATGTCGACCACCGTGAGGAGCGGGTTGGTCGGCGTCTCGACCCACACGAGCTTCGTGTTCTCGGGCCAGGACTCGTCGAGCGCAGCGGGGTCGGTCAGATCGTGGGCCGACCAGGTGATGCCCACCCGACCGAACACCTTGGAGATGAGCCGGAACGTACCGCCGTAGGCGTCGTTGCCCATGACGACGTGGTCGCCCGGCTCCAGGAGCCGGAGAATCGCGTCTTCGGCGGCGAGACCGCTGGCGAACGACACCCCGAAGCTGGCTCCCTCCAAGGCGGCGAGGGCCGTCTGGAGCGCCGTGCGGGTCGGGTTTCCGGTTCGGGCGTATTCGTAGCCGCTGTGCTTGCCGACCGCCTCCTGGGCAAAGGTCGACGTCTGGAACACCGGTACGGTCACGGCTCCGGTCGTCACCTCGGGATCCTGGCCGACGTGAATCGCCTTGGTCGAGAATCCCCAGCCGGCCTGCGCATCGGTCTTCGCTGCTGCTTCGTTGTGGGGTTCGCTGGTCACGACAGGGTTCCTCCATTGGATTTCGAGACGAGGGGGGCTGGACGGGCCGACAGGAACGACAGAACATCTGCTCGGGCCACCACGGTGCGGGGGCGACCGCCGTCGAGCACCAGGAGGGCCGGAGCGAGATCGAGAAGTTGCACCGCCAGTTCAACCGTCTGACCGATACCGATCGTGGGCAACCGAGGGCTCATCACGTCTTCGACCGCCCGATCGAGCACGCTCTGGTCGCCGAACGCCGACTCCATCAGCCGCAGCTCATCGATCGAACCCATGACCTCCGCCGCGGCCAGCGGCATGGCGCCCTTGGCCACGGGCAGCTGGGAGACATCGTGGTGACGCATCAGGTCGACAGCGTCGCGCACCAGATCCTCGGGCTGGACGTACACCAGCGACGGCCGGTCACTCGATTTCGCGGCCACCACGTCGGCAACGGTGGGCGCCTCGGATTCGAGAAAGCCGTAACCGGCCATCCACTCGTCGTTGAACACCCGGCTCAGGTAGCCGCGACCCGAATCGGGGATCAGTACGACGACCAGATCATCCGAGGTCAGATCGGCCGCCAAACGCAGCGCAGCCGCCACGGCGGTACCGCCGGAGCCGCCGATCAGCAGTCCCTCTCGTTGACTGACATCGCGGGCGACGAGAAACGAGTCCTGGTCGGAGACGGCGATGACCTGGTCGATCAGGTCGGGATCGTAGGTGGCCGGCCAGAAGTCTTCGCCCACGCCCTCGACCAGATAGGGCCGACCCGATCCGCCGGAGTACACGGAACCCTCCGGGTCGGCGGCGACGATCTGGACGTCGGGGTTCTGCTCCTTCAGGTAGCGGCCGACTCCGGTGAGGGTCCCGCCGGTTCCCGCCCCGGCCACGAAATGGGTGATGTGACCGTCGGTCTGACGCCAGATCTCCGGTCCGGTCGTCTCGTAGTGGGCGACGGGATTGGCCGGGTTGGCGTACTGGTTCGGCCGAAAGGCGTTCGGGGTCTCGGCCACCAGCCGCTCGGCTGTCGAATAGTAGGAGTTGGGGTCCTCCGGCGGTACAGCGACCGGGCAGACGACCACCTCGGCCCCGTATGCCTTCAGCAGATCCACTTTTTCCGGCGCAACCTTGTCGGTCACCACGAAGATGCAGTTGTAGCCCCGCTGAGCGGCCACGATGGCCAGGCCGACTCCGGTGTTGCCCGACGTCGGCTCGACGATGGTGCCGCCCGGTTTGAGGAGGCCGTCGCGTTCGGCCTGCTCGATCATCGTCAATGCCGGTCGATCCTTCGTGCTACCGCCGGGATTGGTGGTCTCCACCTTGGCCACGACCGGGCAGTCCAGTCCCGATCCCACCTGGCGCAGGCGGACCATCGGCGTGTTTCCGATCAAATCGAGTACCGAGTCGGCGATCTCCATGTCTTCTCCCTTGTGGGCGGTCAAGGCCCGGCTCCGGCCGTGTGCCGACGCTTCGGCCCGCAGTCGACCGTGATTCCGCAACCCCGGGCGGTGGGACGGGCATTCCAGGTCCTGCCGGGTGCACCTTGCACTGTATCCATCGGTGGCCTGCACGCCGTGAATGGCCGCGCCGGGCAACCCGGCTGTGCCGCTCAGCCGCTCAGCGTTGCGACTTCGGGGAACGATGTCTTGTCGGGCGTCTTGTCGACGTCGAGGGGCACCGAACCCATATCGATCGACTCGGCGATCCGCACGGCTCCGCTGTCGAGCCCCACCAACCACAACATCGTGGAACGGCGCTGGGGGCGGCGGACGCCGTAGACCGTTCCGTCGTGATCGACCAGATGGCGTTCCGGATGATCGACGGTCACCGAGACCATGATCGACGGGCCCTCCCGGAATGTCTCGACCCGTTTGATCTGGGGCGCACGGCCACTGACCCGGAGCCCGGAGGCCGAGAGGTTTCGGTTCTGCTCGGACGCCTGGCCGAACAGCGGGGTGCCCTCGAGGAACACATCGTCGACCCGGCCGGCCTCGGGATCGGTCTGCAGACCGAACTCGGCCATCAACAGGTCGGAGACCAGTCGACGCCAGGCCGGATCATCCACCGATACCGGTTGGTTACGCTGCCGGCGCTGGCCGGTGTACAGCGAGGACCGAAGAGGGCGGGCGACGGAATGGTAGGCGGCCTGCTCGCCCAGCAGGGCGGGGCGCAGCACCAGAAAACCGACGGCGATCTCCACGATCAAGGAGACCGCCAGTGCGAATCCGAAGCGACCCGCCGTCGGACCGCCACCGACCAGTCGGGTCAACGCGATCCAGAAGGCGGCAACCAGCAGGGCGACGGCGGCCAGCAGCCCGGCTCGGCCCGGCACGTCATAGGAATCAGCCGGCGATGACCGGACGTCAGCGGCCGGACCGACCGTTGCTTCATCGGCCGGGGACGAGGCTTCCGCCCCACCGCCGCCGTTGGTGTCACCAGCGTCGGAAGGGGCGGTCGCGACCAGCCCGGCGGACGCCGACCACTGATCTCCGAAACGGGCCCGATCGTGGAGGTACTCCAACTCGAAGAGGCTCACGGCGACGGCCAGCAGCGTCAGCGCCGCGATGGTTTCGGCCGCCGATCCGTCGGGACTGACCAGGCGGTAGAGACCGACCGTCGCCCCACCTCCGAGGAGGCGGAGCACGAAGCTCGTCAAGGCGTAGCCGGAGTTGTCGGTTTCAACGAAAACGATGCCGGCCCCGGCGATGGCCAGCAACACGGCGGTGGCCGCGACAAGGGTGGCCGAACCCCGCCCGAGCGTCCCGGCTATGCCGGAGATCTCCACCCGGTCGTCGGCCAGACGCAGCACCTCGTCGACCAGCTGCGAGCCTTCGGCGCTGCGGATGGGAACGGCGGGAACGATGACGGCCAGTTCGGCGGACTCGAAACCAATCTGCTCCTCCGAGGCCAGCGACAGGGCCGGGTCGACGGGGCGGGCACCGGCACCGGTGAATCGGGTGTCAGCCGTGTCGACCCAGGCCACATTGCTGAGCGTGGCCACGGCCTCAGCCCAGGTCGTGGTCGCCTCCGACGACGAGGCCTCGACCACCGACACCAGCGCCTCGGTCGGATCGCCGGGACCCGCTCCCAACCGATCGCCGACGACACGGGTCGGTTCGTCGCCGGGCAGGGCGCGGTAGTCGATGAGATCCCGACCCGGTGAGCGGAAGGCAAACGCCGACAGCAGGACCAGGACCCCGATCAGCCCCAGCACGGTGAGCACCATCAGCCGGCCGCCGGACGGGACCGGGTAGGGCAGAAGTCTCGGAACAGGCCGGCCGTCGAATCCAAGGGTGGCCAGGGCCGGAGCGGCGACGGCACCGGTGAAGGCGGCACCGACCAGGCCGCCGACGATGACGGCGACGACGGCCCGGCTCGAACCACCGGCGATCCACAAGATCCCGACGACGGCCACCAGACCGCCGAGCACGAGGATGACATCGCTGGCGACCTCGGCCAGACTGCGGGCGATGGCGTCGGCCCCGTCGTCGACGGAAACGGGATCCTCGTACCATGCAAGCAGGCGGAGGCCGACGACCAGGGCGAACACCAGGCCGGCGGCCGCGCCGACCAGAGGACCGGTGGCCACCGTGCCGTCGAAGGGTCCGACGACCCGGGCGGCGATTCGTCCGGCGAGGACGACCGACCCGGCCCACGCCAAGGTCATCACAAGGCCCCGTCTGGGCCCGACCCGCCAGCCGATCAAGGCGGCGAAGATCAACGCCAGGAGGGCCAGCCAGCGAACCGACGTGCCGAAGCGATCGGTGATCGTTTCGTCGGTGAGTGCCCGACCTCCGGCCACGACCGACACCGCGCCGGTACCATCGGCGGCCTCCACGGATACGAGACCGGTCAGCGATGCGCTGATCTCGGAGACCGACGCCAGTCGAAGCCGGGCCTCGTCCAAGCCGATGTGAAACACCGTGACGTCGGTGTCGGGAAAATCGACGGCCACCGACGCGACGTCGGGTCGATCCAACAGCTCGTCGCGAACCGGCATCCACCACTGGCCGTCGTCGTTGGCTGCGTTCGCGTTCTCCGCGCCTTCGGCACGCCCCCCGGGCGGCGAACCGGCTCGATCGACCAGCAGGCTGATGTCGGGTGCGAGATCGGCCGGAGATCCGACGGCGTCGATGTCGGCCGGAGCCAGAGCCCCGAACTTGCTGAGCTCGTCCCGCACCGACTGGTTCGGCCCGACACCGGTGCTTCCGGCGGCACCGGACGCTCCGACGGCAACGATCATCACGGCGACGATCATCACGGCGGCGAGCGCCGCACCGCCCACGAATCCAGCCGGGGGCGCGCTGAAAAGCCTCGACCTGACGCCCGGAACCAACAGCTGTGCCGACGACCCTTGACCAACTTGGAATCGCTCCACCGCATCCAAGGGTAGCGCAGCCGTTCCGGCCCACGGCGCCACGAGTCCCCCAGCCGGCTCGATCTGGCCCGCAGGTAGGCAGATGCCGGTATGGCCTCCGGTTGAGGCCTCAGCCTATGGTGGCATCGATGGCCATCGATCCCCGGACCCCGGTCATTGTCGGTGTCGGTCAGGTCGATCAACGACCCGACGACCAGCGACTCGAGGCGCTTGCCCAAGCCGAGGAGCCGTATCGGCTGATGAGCCGGGCATCACGTCGCGCCTTCTCCGACAGCGGCGCCGTCGACGCCGGCGACGCGGTCGACCTGATCGCCGTCGTCCAAGGGGCTTGGAGCTACACCGACCCGGGTCGACTCATCGCCGATGGGCTCGGCATCGCCGATGTCCGCACGGCCGTCACGACGATGGGTGGCCAAGCCCCCCAGTCGGCACTCAACACCATCTTCACCCGGATTCGACGGGGTGATCTCCGTGCCGCCGTCGTCACCGGTGGGGAGACCATCTGGAGCCGGCAGAAGCTACGGGCACGGGGCGAACGGCTCGCCACCACCCGGCAGACCGATGCCGAACCGGACGAGGTCCTTGGGCACGAACTGACCATGTCGACCCCGTTCGAGAAGGCGCGCGGCATCGATCAGCCACCCATTCTGTATGCAATCTTCGAGTCGGCGATTCGAGCGGCCAGCGGGGAGTCGATCGACGACCATCGCCGCCGACTCGGAGTACTGTGGGCCGGCTTCAACGAGGTCGCCGTCGCCAACGAGCACGCCTGGATCCGACGCCCGATGACCGCCACGGAGATCGTCACCGCCACCGCGGACAACCGGATGGTCGGCTTTCCCTACACCAAGGCCATGAACTCCAACTGGTACCTCGACCAGGCCAGCGCCGTCTTCGTCGCCTCGGTCGAAACGGCCGAACGCCTCGGCGTGAGCCGCGATCGCTGGATCTTCCCATGGGTCGGTGCCTCGGCCAACGACACCCCGGCGGTCACCAATCGTCGTGATCTACACTCGTCACCGGCCATCGGGGCGATCGCCGACGCCCTGTACCGGCACGGCGGGGTCGGACCCGACGATCTCGACCACGTCGACCTCTACTCGTGTTTCCCCTCCGCCGTCCAGATCGGTGCCGCCGAGTTCGGTCTGGGTCTCGACCGTCGCCTCACGGTCACCGGCGGACTCACCTTTGCCGGAGGGCCCCTCAACAACTACGTCGGCCATTCGGTGGCAACCATGGTCGAGGCGTTGCGGGAGAACCCGGGAATCGGACTGGTGACCGCCAACGGCGGCTACCTCACCAGGCACAGCGCCGCCCTGTACCGCAGCGACCCGCCACCCACACCTTTTGTCGACTTCGACGTTCAACAAACGGCCGACCGGGCTGCGCACGTGCCGGCGGCCGAAGACTTCACCGGTCGGGGCCACATCGAGGGCTACACCGTGATGCACCACCGATCAGAACCTTCCGAAGCCCTCGTGGCGATCCTGACACCCCACGGCGGACGCACCTGGGGCCGGGGCCGCGACCAGGCCACCAATACGCAGCTGATGACCACCGAGGCGGTAGGACGGCCCGTCCGGGTCGGATCCCGGGGACAGATCGAACTCATCTGAGTGAACGGATCGTTCACCCGAAAGGCCCGAATCGCGAAGTAGGTTGGAAAGGTGCCTTCTCCATCCGAACCGCCCCAATTGGTCGTCGTCGCCAACCGTCTCCCGGTTCGCCGTACCGCCGACGATGACGGAAATCTGCGCTGGACGACCAGCCCCG
>JBFHME010000071.1:0-17015 GCA_041594435.1 Acidimicrobiales bacterium | reverse complement strand
GAGACCGAGAAACCTGCGGAGGACGCGGCCGCCGCTGACGAGAAGCCGGCGGTGGTGTCAACCAGGAAGCCGCCGGCCAAGAAGGTGGCGAAGAAGGCGACGCCCGCCCCCTCCTCGGACGGTGGCGAAGCCCCACCACCGGCACCGGCCGACGACTCACCGGCCGTTGTGTCGAGCAAGCCGAAACGTGTCGTCTCCTCGAGCGGTCGCTCGGCGGACGCCGCCCCGTCCAAGCCGATTCCGCCTCCGCCTCCGGCGATCAAGCAGGTCGAGGTGGTGACGCCTGCGCCGCAGCCCGCCTCTGCACCTGAACCCGAGCCGGTGGCGGCTCAGGCTCCTGCGCCCGCTGCCGCTGCTCCGAGTCAGCCCGAGACCCAGCCCGCCGCCGGTTCCCAGCCGGCCGAAACGCCGACCGCCGACGCCGCACCGGCCGAGGCCCCTGCGAGCTCGCCGCCCGCAGCCGAAGCCGAGCCGGTCGCCGCTCAGGCCGCCGCGGCGGCACCGTCGACGGCGCCGTCGGATGATGCCGCAACCGCTGATTCCAACGGGAAGACGGCCACAGCTCCCGGTGGCAAGGGCGGCAAGCCGATCCCGCCGCCTCCCGGTCCCCCTCGAAGCCGCGCGGGCAAACCGATTCCTCCGCCTCCGCCGCCTCCCGGCAGCAGTGGCCGCACCCGCCCCGGTGGCGGCTCCGGCGCCGCCGGTCGTCCCGCCGGCGGTGCACGGCCCGGTGGTGGCGGCGGCGGCTTCCGCAACGCCCCGGCCCCGAGCCGCAGTGGTCCGCCCGCACGTGGCGGTCCCCCGGGACGTGGCCGCGGTGGCCCCCAGCGCGGGAGGCCACGGCGCAAGACCCGTCGTCGGCGGAGCCAGGAAGAGCTCACCCCGATGGACGTCCCGACCTATACGTCGGAAGATGCACCGGTGCCCGAGGGCATGGTTGTCATCGAGCGGTCGTCCACCGCCCAGGATCTCGGTCCGAAGTTGAATCGCACGGCGGCCGACGTCGTTCGGTTCCTGCTCACCAACGGCGAGATGGTCACGGCCACACAATCGCTGACCGACGAGATGATCGAGCTGTTCGCCGCCGATGTCGGTGCCGAGATTCGCCTTGTCGACCCCGGTGAGGAGCAGGAGGTCGAGCTCCTCAAGATGCTGGAGTTCGACGAGGAGGAGCTGGAGGAGGCCGACGACGACTGGCCGATCCGTCCTCCGGTGATCACCGTCATGGGCCACGTCGATCACGGCAAGACGCTGCTCCTCGACCGGATTCGCTCGGCGAATGTGGTGGAGGGCGAGGCCGGCGGCATCACCCAGCACATCGGCGCCTACCAGATCAGTCGCAACGGCAAGTCCATCACCTTCCTCGACACCCCGGGCCACGAGGCGTTCACCGCCATGCGGGCCCGTGGCGCCGATGCCACCGACATCGTGGTGCTGGTGGTGGCCGCCGACGACGGCGTGATGCCCCAGACCGTCGAAGCACTCGATCACGCTCGGGCCGCCGAGGTACCGATCATCGTGGCCATCAACAAGATGGACCGCGAGGGCGCCGACCCCAATCGGGTCATGACCCAGCTCTCCGAGCGCGGTCTCGTCCCCGAGGAGTGGGGCGGCGATGTGATCATGGTGCCGCTCTCGGCCATGACCGGCGACGGCGTCGACGATCTGATCGACAACCTGTTGCTTGTGGCCGAAGTCGAAGACCTGCGGGCCGATACCGAGGGCCGGGCCAGCGGAACCGTGCTCGAGGCCCACCTCGACATCGGTCGGGGTCCCGTGGCCACGGTTCTCGTCGAACACGGCACGCTCAGTGTCGGTGACCCACTCGTGTCCGGGGCGGCCTGGGGTCGTGTCCGGGCCCTGGTCAACGACCGCGGTGAGCGGGTGGAGTCCGCCGGTCCGTCGACCCCGGTTCAGGTCCTGGGGCTGAGTGACGTCGCCGAAGCCGGTGATTCGTTCATCATCGCCCCCAACGAAAAGGTCGCCGGCAAGGTGGCCGACACCCGTGAACATTGGCAGCGGGTGGCCAGTTTCGGCAGTGCCGGAGCGCCCGCTGCCGGCGGTGGAGCCAAACTCGAGGACATCTTCAAGCAGATTCAGGCCGGCGAAGCCGCCACCCTGAACCTGATCGTCAAAGCCGACGTGAACGGTTCGCTCGAGGCGGTTGTCGACAGCCTGAAGAAGCGGGAGCGTGACGAGGTCAAGCTCGCCTTCGTGCTCCGTGGCGTCGGTGGCATCACCGAGAACGACGTCCAGCTGGCCGCCGCCTCCAACGCCACGATCCTGGGCTTCAACGTTCGTCCCGACCGCAAAGCCCGGGAAATGGCCGAGCAGGAGAAGGTGGAGATCCGCACCTACGAGATCATCTACAAGCTCCTCGAAGACATCGAGAACGCCATGCTCGGTCTGCTCGAGCCGGAGTTCGAGGAGGTCGTCACCGGTGACGCCGAGGTTCGCGAGATCTTCCGGATCCCCCGGATCGGAGCGGTCGCCGGTTGTATGGTCACCAACGGTGTCATCACCCGAGGATCGAAGGTTCGCTTCCTGCGCGACGGAGCCATCATCTGGAAGGGCGCCATCCAGTCGCTCAAGCGATTCAAGGAAGATGCTCAGGAGGTTGCCGCCGGCTATGAATGCGGTATCGGCCTCTCCGACTTCCAGGATCTCAAGGAAGGCGACATCATCGAGACCTATGAGGAACGAGAGATTCCTCGCGAATAGGTCAGAAGGCGAACGGTGCACGTTCTCGTCGCCACCATCGAATTGCGTGTGCCTGCCGCCCGGTCGTTGAAGGCCAAGCGTTCGGTCGTGCTCTCTCTGGTGCGACTCATCGATCAGATGCACGGCGTTGCCTGTGCCGAGGTCGATCACCAGAACCTCTGGCAGCGAGCCGTGCTCGGGGTGAGTGCCGTGGGCGGTACCGTGGGTCAGGTCACCAACGTGATGGACGCCGTTGAGCGATTGGTCTGGTCCCGAGCCGAGGTGGAAGTACTCGACATCCACCGCAGCTGGTGGGAGGAGGAATAGTGGCCGGCAAATCGAGATCACAGCGGGGTCGGGATGGCAAAGGCAATCGCGGCCGTGGCGGTGGTGCCGGTGGTGGTTCCCGCTCCCGGTCCAAGCGGCCGGCGACCAACCGCCAGTTTCCCCGTACCGCCCGTCTGAACACGCTTCTCCAGGAGATCGTTGCCGACTTCTTCGAACGGGTCGACGATGAGCGATTCGAGATGCTGACCGTGACCGGTGTCGAGGTCGACAACGATCTGAACCGGGCCCAGGTCTTCGTGTCCGCCTTGGGGACCGTGCCGCTGTCGGCGACGGACGGCGCAACCGGTGACGACAGGTCGTCGCCTTCGCCCGGCCCCGCCGCCGATCCGGATCAGTTGCTGCTCGACGCCCTGGCCGATTACCGCAAACCGGTCAAAGCGAAGATCGGGCGCGAGGCGAGAATCCGCAAGACGCCCGAGGTGGTCTTCGCCATCGATCCCGCCGTCCGCAGCGGCGCTCGCATCGAGGAGATCCTGGCGGCCATCAATCCTTCCGGCTCCGACCCGGCACCGGAGGACACCGATGTGACGGCGACGGCCGGGGCCGAGGCCGAGCCCACGATCGAGCCCACGATCGATGGAGCCGGCGAAGACGCCGAATCGGGTCGCTGAGATGGCCGGGGGCCGCGGCCGACGTCGCCCGGACTCGGCCGTGTCCGGTTCGGTGGTCATCGACAAGCCGGCGGGTTGCACCAGTCACGACGTCGTCGACGCTGTCCGCAAAGCCCTCGGCACCCGCAAGGTCGGCCACGCTGGAACCCTCGATCCCGACGCCACCGGCGTACTCGTTCTCGGGGTTGGCCTCGGAACCAAACTGCTCGAATACACGACCGGAGCCGACAAGGGTTATGTCGGCGAGGTCGTGATGGGGGTCGAGACGTCCACGCTCGACGCCTCGGGGGAGATCACCGCCACCCATGACATGGAGGATCTTTCCCTCGACCGGGTGAGGGCCTCAGCCGCCCGGTTCCTCGGGCCGATCGAACAGATCCCGCCGATGGTCTCCGCCATCAAGGTCGACGGAAGGCGGCTCCACGAACTGGCCCGGGAGGGGATCGAGGTCGAACGCAAGGCCCGCACGGTCACCGTTCACCGCTTCGATGTGGAGGCCACCACCGACCCGAAGGTCTTCACCATCTCGGTCGAGTGTTCGTCCGGCACCTACATCCGCACACTGGCCGCCGATCTCGGACGGACACTCGGCGGGGGAGCCCACCTGCGCGGTCTGCGGAGGACATCGGTTGGCTCGATCACGCTCGACGTCGCCCAGCCGCTCGACGACTTCACCCTCCAGCCGATCGAACTCCTGATCGGCAACATGCCCGTGCTGGAGGTCGACGCCACGATGGCGAAACAGGTGTCGCACGGCCAACGGCTGGGACCCAGCGGAGGAGCGGGGCGTTTCGCCATCCGTGGTCCCGATGGTGGCCTGCTGGCCGTCTACGAGGTGCGTGACGGGGAACTGTGCGCGGCCAAAGTGCTGGTCGGTTCGTGAGCCGATACGTTCGATTGCTGTGAAGGTGATCGTCGACCCTGAGAGGGCCGCCCGGGAGCGAGCCGAGGCGGCCACCGCCGGTGCCGTGATCGACGCCGGTCATGCGCTCACGATCGGTGTCTTCGACGGGGTCCATATCGGGCATCGGACCGTCATCGACCGTGTCCGGTCCCTTGCCGCCGATCTCGGTGCCAGGTCTGCGCTGGTGACCTTCGACCCCCACCCGGCGCAAGTCCTCCGCCCGGATCTGGCCCCCCCGTTGTTGACCGGCCTCGAACACAAGCTCGAGCTGCTGGACGAAACCGGCCTCGACACCGTCGTGGTCGTTCCCTTCGATCGGGCGCGGGCCGGTGAGTCGGCCGAGGAGTTCATTGCCTCGGTGCTGGTCGGGTGTCTGGGTGCACGGGCCGTTGTCGTCGGCGAGAACTTCCACTTCGGCAAGGGTCGCCTCGGGAATCTCGAACTTCTCCGGCAGGTCGGTTCGCATGCCGGCTTCGAGGTTCACGGCCACGGCCTCGTACCCCGTCCCTCCGATTCCTCGGAGCTCACCGGTCACAGCGACATCGATTTCACCGATCTCGGTTCGGCGATCTCATCGAGCGCGGTGCGACGGGCACTGACCGTCGGCGAGGTCGAGCTGGCCGCCCGGCTGCTCGGTCGCCACCATGAGATGCGTGGCGTCGTGGTCGCCGGCGATCGGCGGGGCACGACGATCGGGTTTCCCACGGCCAACGTCATGGTCGAGCCCGGATTCGCGGTGCCCGGCGACGGCGTGTACGCCGGCTGGTACCTGTTGCCCGACGGCACCCGGCATCCGGCCGCTGTCAACGTCGGCCGCCGCCCCACCTTCTACGAGCACGCCGAGCACTCGTTGGTCGAGGCCCACCTCATCGACTTCGAGGCGGACCTCTACGATCAGCCTGCCCGGGTGCAGTTCGTGCACAGGCTTCGGGGCGAGCAACGCTTCGACGGTATCGACGCCCTGAGAGCCCAGCTCCACCACGACATCGAAACCGCTCGCTCGTTGCTCCGCACCGAGGGATCCGCGTAATCGGACGACGAATCCCTCGCCCGCGGACGGCGTCGAGCATTCTCGGCCGGTTCGCCCAGAGGAGACGTCGCCCCCAACTTCCCTGTGGCGCGGTGCGGTGGGGCGCCGACACCGGAGCGCTAGCATGGAGAACTGCTGTTGCGGCCCGCCGAATCTGTTCGGACGACCGAAACGGCCGGGCCCCGGGTCCCACGCTTCAAACGCCGCCGGGCGTCACCTCTCGCCGAAGTCGACGACACGGCCATCAATCTCTGGAGATTCGATCACAATGAGCAACAAAGCCGCCAACCTCAAACCGAAGGGCGACACGATCGCCAAGTTCGCCCGCGCCGAGGGCGACACCGGTTCACCCGAAGTGCAGATTGCGCTGGCCACGGATCGGATCAACCATCTCACCGAGCATCTGAAGGTCCACAAGAAGGACTACCACAGCCAGCGCGGTCTCCTGGCCCTCGTCGGCCGCCGTCGCCGGATGCTCGACTACCTCGCTTCGATCGACGTCGAGCGCTACCGCTCCCTGATCGCCGAGCTCGGTCTCCGCCGCTGATTCAGCGGCGCGGTCGGTTCAGCGGAGGCGACCGATGAACCTGCTACCGATAGCGGTCAAGGCACGCCTGGTCGGGACGCTTCCGGGCCGGGTGCTCCGTCGCGCCCGCTGGTGGGCCGCGTTTCCCCGACGGGTTCGCAACCCCGAACTGTGGGACATGTATCTGGAGGATCGGCGGACCAAGGTCGCCCTCCAGGCGCTGCTGAAAGAGGACTCGAACTGCCTGGATGTCGGCGCCCATGTCGGGTCGACCCTGCGGCGGTTGATGGACCTGGCTCCGGCCGGTGAACACATGGCCATCGAGGCCGACCCCGACAAGGCGGCGGCACTGACCGAGCGGTTCCCGTCGGTGACCGTGGTCAATGCGGCCGTGTCGTCGACGTCGGGCCCCGGGCGCTTCTATCGGGCCCGCCGATCCGGCTTCAGCAGCCTCCGGCCGCCGATCGACTCGGAGGTGGCCGGCGAGATCGACGTCTCGGTGATCCGGCTCGATGATCTGATCGACGGCGTGGCACCCGGTGTCACGGCTGAGATCCCAGCCTTCGATTTCGTCAAGCTCGATGTGGAGGGCGCCGAGCTTCCGGCGCTTCAGGGCGGCGAGGTCTTCCTCAAGCGCCATCGACCGCTTGTGTTGTTCGAATGCGGTCCGAACGGGACGATGGACGCCTTCGGCTACAGCCGCCGAGACCTCTTCGACTACCTGCAGGATCTCGACTACGAGGTCCACGCCATCTTCGACTTCGTCTACGGTCGTGCTCCGCTGTCGGCCGTCGAGTTCGACAAGGCCGGTAGCTACCCCTACCGAGGATTCAACTACCTTGCGCTCCCCGTGGGCCACCCGGTGGAGCGTCTGATTCCCTAGCGGTATCGACGTTGATGCCAAGCCGGGCCGCTGCTCTGCGGCTTTTCGACCATTCACATTCTTTGGTCGAATTGCCGATAGCATGACCAAAGGCGTTGTTCGCCGGTATCCGGCGGCGGCGCGAACAAACCAAGCGACTCAGGTTCGAGTAACCGGGTCGCTGTAGATGTAGGTCAGCTGCCAGTTTTGGGCTCCTCGGTCTCTCTCCGCCGTCCGAAGCGCATCACGCTGATATCACCGAATCACTTGTCGTGCGTGACGTGATGCGATGGTGTCGAAGCCGGGATCGAGTGGTCAAAATCTGGGATCTGACCTGTAACGGCGAGCGAAGGTCGTTCGCCAACTACAAGTTCAGAGGAGAATCCCCTATGACGGAACAAGTTTCCGTATCCGGGACCGTCACCGCCGGTGATGGTCCAGACCTGAGCCTGGAAACAGGTAGACTCGCCGGTTTGGCCGGCGGCTCGGTCGTCGCTCAGATGGGCGACACGAGCGTGTTGGTCACTGCAACCGCCGCCCGATCGCCCCGTGAGGGCATCGACTTCTTCCCCCTCACGGTGGATGTCGAGGAGCGGTCCTATGCCGCCGGCAAGATCCCCGGCTCGTTCTTCCGACGCGAAGGCCGGGCCCCCGACACCGCCACACTGACCGCCCGGTTGATCGACCGCCCCCTACGGCCGTCGTTCCCCGACGGCTACCGCAACGAGACCCACGTGGTGGTCACGGTGCTGTCGGCCGACATGACCCACCCCCACGACGTCATCGCCATCAACGCCGCCTCGGCTGCGCTGATGGTGTCCGACATCCCCTTCGACGGCCCCATCGGTGCCGTCCGCCTGGCCTACACCAACGACGGTGAGTGGCTGCCCCATCCCACGTTCGCCGAGGGCGACGAGTCGTCATTCGAGATCGTGGTCGCCGGTCGTCAGCTCGACAGCGGCGATGTGGCCATCATGATGGTCGAGGCCGGTGGCACCACCAGCTCGTGGACCAACTACGAAAACGGTGCTCCCAAGGTCGACGAGGCCGTCCTGGCGGACGGTCTGGAGCAGGCCAAGATCTACATCCGCGAAGCCGTCGCCCTCCAGCTCGAGCTGGTCGAGGCCAACGGCGGCCGCAAGGAGTTCATGGACTACCCGGTCCAGGTCGACTACACCGACGAGCAGTACGCCGCGGTTTCCGAGGCCGCCGAGGCCCGCATGATCGAGGTCATGGGTATTGCCGACAAGGCCGAGCGGGGCGAGGCCGAGAGTGCGCTACGCGACGAGGTCCTGTCGTCACTGCACGCCCGTTTCGCCGGCGACGACGACGCCTTGGCCACCAAGCAGCTCAAGGCCGCCTTCCGGTCGCTGTCGAAGGCGGTCGTGCGTCGCCGCATCGTCGAAGACGGCTTCCGTATCGACGGTCGTGGCACGTCGGATCTGCGTCCGCTGTCCGCCGAGGTCGGCGTGCTTCCCCGGGTTCACGGCTCCGGCCTGTTCCAGCGGGGCGAGACCCAGGTGCTCAACATCACCACGCTCGGCATGAAGCGTATGGATCAGCTCATCGACGGGATCGACCCGACCGAGCGCAAGCGCTACATGCACCACTACAACTTCCCGCCCTACTCCACCGGTGAAACCGGCTTCATGCGGGGACCCAAGCGCCGTGAGATCGGCCACGGCCTCCTGGCCGAACGGGCCCTGGTGCCCGTCGTGCCCACCGAGGAGGAGTGGCCCTACACGCTGCGTCTGGTGTCGGAGGTGCTGTCGTCCAACGGCTCCACCTCGATGGCGTCGGTCTGCGGTTCGTCGCTCTCGCTCATGGACGCCGGTGTGCCGATCAAAGCCCCCGTGGCCGGTATCGCCATGGGTCTTGTCTATGCGGAGGGCAAGTACACCACGCTCACCGACATTCTCGGAGCCGAGGACGCCTTCGGCGACATGGACTTCAAGGTCGCCGGAACCTCCGACTTCGTGACCGCCCTCCAGCTCGACACCAAGATCGACGGCATCCCCGCCGATGTCCTGGCCGACGCGCTGAACCAGGCCCGCGACGCCCGGATGCAGATCCTCGATGTGATGGGCAAAGCCATCCCGGCTCCCCGCGACGATGTGCGCGAGGGCGCTCCGAAGATCATCAGCTTCGAGATCCCGGTCGACAAGATCGGCGAGGTCATCGGCCCGAAGGGCAAGGTCATCAACTCGATCCAGTCCGAGACCGGTGCCGACATCTCCGTCGACGACGACGGTCAGGTCGGCATGGTCTCCATCGCCGCCACCGACCGCGAGGTGGTCGAGGAGGCCGAGCGTCAGATCCGTCTGATCCTCGACCCGCCGACCGCCGATGTGGGCGAGACCTACAGCGGCCGAGTCGTCAACATCACCAAGTTCGGTGCGTTCGTCAACATCCTTCCGGGCCGTGACGGCCTGCTCCACATCTCCAAGATCGGACAGGGCAAGCGGATCGACAAGGTGGAGGACGTACTCGAGCTCGGTCAGGAGATCGACGTGCTGGTCGAGGACATCGACCCCAATGGCAAGATCTCGTTGAAGATCGCCAGTGACGACAACGACTACGGCAGTGGTGGCGGCCGCGGTGACCGCGGCGACCGCGGCGACCGCGGTGACCGTGGCCGAGGCCGTGGTGACCGTGACCGAGGCGATCGTGGTGATCGAGGTGCTCGGAGCCGTTCCGACGACGACTCCAACGGCAGCAGCGACGACAGCGCCGTGACGCTGTCGTTCGAAGAGGACTTCGAGCCGGAGGGCTTCGGCGACCTGGGCCCTGAGGGCGCAGCCGTTGTTCCTGACGACGACCGCCGGAATCGTGGCCGTCGTGGCCGCGGTCGAGGCCGTAGTCGCAACTAGCACCGCTCCGGAGGAATCGACGGCGGCGAGCGCGAGCGTTTGCGTTCCGCAAACGCTCGGCCGTGCCGGGATGCGCTGGAAATCGGTTTTTCCAACGCCCTTCGGCGGGCGTTCGCCCCGAAAGCAATCTAACGTGAGCGTAGGGCTCGGGCTTCGTGCCCGGCCCTACGTTGTTTTCTGTCGTTCACCCGGCTCATCGGCCAAGGTCCCATCGCACGGGGCCCGCAACCGCTGGGCTTCCCCCCGTCAGGCCCCCAAGGAGAGCCACCATGACGATTCGCGTTGGAGTTTTCGGAGCTGGAGGGCGCATGGGCACCTCGGTGGCCCACGCCATTGCTTTAGCCGAAGGACTCGATCTGGTGGCGGCCGTCGATCCCTCGTTCGCAGGGATCGACGTTGGCGAGGTGACCGGGGTCAGCGGTAAACATTTTCCCGTGGTGTCCGCACCGGAGTCGTTGATCATTGGAGGCGGGCCGCAGATCGACGTCATGGTGGACTTCACCCACATCGATGCCGCTCGGCGCAACCTCGACTTCTGCGCCAAACACGGTATTCACGCCGTCGTCGGAACATCGGGCTTCACCGAGGCCGACTACGGTGCCATCCGGGACCTGTTCATCAGATCCAACTGTCTGATTGCGCCCAACTTCGCCATCGGAGCGGTCCTGATGATGCGCTTCGCCGAACTGGCGGCTCCGTTCTTCGACACGGCCGAGATCATCGAACTGCATCACGACGGCAAGATCGATGCACCCAGCGGGACCGCCGTGTCCACCGCCGAGCGAATCGCCGCGGCCAGCCAGCTGTGGGCCCCCGATCCCACCCGGTCCGAGACGATCGGCGGCGCCCGCGGTGCCAAAGGGCCGAGCGGCATCCCGATCCACTCGGTTCGCATGCGGGGGATGGTCGCCCATCAGGAGGTGCTGCTCGGCACCATGGGGCAGACCCTGCAGCTCCGTCACGACTCCTACGATCGGTCGTCGTTCATGCCGGGGGTGATCCTTGCGGTCAGACGTATCGCCGAGTCCGACGGTCTAACCGTCGGACTCGACCGGATCCTCGATATCTAGATCATCGGGGCCGGCTCCCGCTCGCCCGCCGTCGCTCGGGCCCTCGGTGTCGTCGTGGGTCAGCTCCATGAGCGATTGAGCTTCGCCCTGTTCGCTGAAGAACTCGTTGTAGACGCTCCAGGCCACGGCGATCGCCGAGATGATGAAGATCTGGATGCGGTATTCCGCGATGAATCCCCCGATTCCCTGCAGCGGCGACTCGAACACCTCACCGACCTGTCGGATCAACACCAGGCGGGTGATCGTCCCGCCGATGTTCAACACGATGAACGGGATGATCCGCACCCCGGTGGCCGCCGACATCGCACAGATGATGTTGTTCGGCATCAGGAAGATCAGGGGATAGGCGATCTTGCGGAAGTACTTCTCGCCGTCGCGGATCAGCGGCCCGTAGGTCTTGCTGCGCCGCTCCGTCCAGGCGATCGCGCGTTCCCCGTACCAGTAGCCGAGCAGATAATAGAGGGGGTCGGAGGCCACCAGGCGGGCGAAGCCCACCGCGTAGTAGGTGGCCGCGTCGAGATGAATGGTGGTGAGTGTCAGGATTCGGTTTCGGGGATTCAGTGCGATGAGCAACGCCGGATGCCGGTCGAACCACAATGCCGTGTTGAGATCTCCGATCAGCGCGGCCCCCTGGGAGACGAGAACGAGGCCGATGACCGTACGCACGATCCATTTGCCAGGCGGCTGTCCTCGCTCCAGTCTCACCCCTCGCAGTGTCGCATGATCCCGCGGCAAAAACTCCCCGATACCGTTGGCCGTACTGTGGCTTCCGTGACCTCGCCAACCCGTCCCGACGACGCCGATCCGGTCGATGCCGTCGACTGGTCGTTCGCCCGGCGGCCCTTCTGGGCGTTCTCCCATCTGTTCGCCCTTGCCGTGGTGGTGCTGTTCGTGAACCTCGGGCTGTGGCAGCTCGGCCGACACGACGAACGGCGTGCGACCAACGCCGTCGTCGCCGAACGAGTGGCCACCGAAGCCCTGGAGGTTGTCGGTGCCGACGATCTGGTGGGTGATCCCGCCGATCTCGACTACCGGCCCGCCGCCATCTCGGGAACCTTTCTCGACGATGATTTCGTTCGTGTGGTCAACCGCTCCCAGGGCGGGGTGGCGGGCGAATACGTCGTCGGCGTCGTCGAGCTGACCGACGGTTCCCTGCTGGCGGTGAACCGCGGCTTCGTGCCGGCCAACGCCGATCCCGCGATCCGGCCGTCGCCCGACGGACCGACCACGGTGACCGGCTGGCTGCGGCAATCGGTGGCCAAGGGACGCCTCGGAGCCGACGACAGCGGTCGGAGTGACCTCGTTCCACGAATGAACACCGATGATCTGGCCGCACGGCTACAGACGGATCTGCCCGCTGTGTGGTTGCAGGTGGCGACGGAGGGACCGGGCGCGAGCCCCTCGACGTCGGCACAGTTCCCCGACCCGGTTCCGCTACCGGCATCGGGCGATGGCCCGCATCTCGGCTATGCCGCCCAGTGGTTCATCTTCGCCACGCTCGGCGTGCTGTTCTACGGAGCCCTTCTTCGGCGGCAGTCGAGAAGCCGATGAGTGGCGACGAGCTTCGGCTGTTGACGCTGCACGGGATGCGGCTGGCGGGTCTGGCGTCGGCCGACGACATCGCCGCATTGCACGATCTCGACGCAGTCGCCGTTGGCGAGGAGCTCGATCGCCTTCAGGCCGACGGCCTGGTGGCCGCGGCGCGAGGTGGTGACGGTCGGTGGACGCTCACCGCGGACGGACGCCGTCACGGCGAGATGCTGCTGGTTCGTGAGTTGGACGCCGCCACCGGCGCTGGTGAAACCGGGCGCCAGGTGGTGGTCGACGCCTACGAGCAGTTCGTCGATCTCAACCAGCCGATGCTCGAGCTGTGCACCCGATGGCAGCTCCTGAGCCTGGATCCGGTCGTGCTCAACGACCACAGCGATCCAGCACATGATGCCGCCGTCATGGCCGATCTCGGCGAACTCGACGATCGAGTTCGGCCGATCTGTGCTCGGCTGGAATCCGTGCTGACTCGGTTCGGTCGCTACCGTCCAGGGTTCTCCGAAGCGCTTCGTCGTCTGCGGAGCGGCGAGACCGAGTGGCTGACCAAACCCACGATTTTGTCGTACCACACGCTGTGGTTCCAACTTCACGAGGATCTACTCGCTACGCTCGGATTGGAGCGGGCCGCGGAAACCGTCAGGTTGAACGGCGAACCGACAACCGAGCCGCCCCGGGCCAACCCGGATCCAACCGAAACCACCCGATAACACGGCGTTGCCCGGCCCCACACCCGCTTACACCGATTCACGGAAAGATTCATCATGGCATCCGACGCGGCAGCAAGCTTCATCCGCCCCAAGGCCCGATTCGGGCCGGTGCTCACTGCAATGGTGACACCCTTCGACGACGACGGCGCCCTGGACCTCGACCGAGCGCAGAACCTGGCCCGTTATCTCGTCGCCAACGGCAACGACGGGGTTGTGGTGGCCGGTACCACCGGCGAATCGCCCACGATCTCCTACGAGGAGCAGCGGGAACTCACCATCGCCGTCCGGGAGGCTATTCCGGATCACACGCTCGTCGCCGGCGCCGGGAGCAACGATCTCCGTACCGCCGTCAAGAACACCCACATGGCCGGCGAAGCCGGGGCCGACGCCATCCTGGCCGTCACCCCGTACTACAACCGGCCGTCGCAGGCCGGTCTCGAGGCCCACTTTCGCGCCTCGGCGGCCGAGACCGATCTCCCGGTGATTCTCTATGACATTCCGGTGCGGACGGGCCGTAAGATCTCGAAGCAGGTTCTGTTGAACCTGGCCGAGGTGGACAACATCGTGGCGGTCAAGGATGCGGCGGGCAATCCCGGCGCATCGGCCGAGATCATCGCCGAAACCGACCTCCAGTACTACTCCGGCGACGACAGCCTCACCCTGCCCCTCCTGGCGGTCGGAGCGGTCGGCGTCATCGGTGTGGCCACCCACTGGATCGGCCCGGAAATGGCCGACATGATCGCGGCGTACACCGACGGCAAGGTGGCCGAGGCCCAACGGCTCAACACCCTGATGCTGCCGTCGTTCGCCTATGAAACGGGAGATCTCGCTCCCAACCCGGTGCCGACGAAGGCGCTGATGAACCTGATCGGAGTCCCCGTGGGACACTGTCGACTGCCAATGGGCCCAGCGCCTGACAATCAGGACGATCTTGCTCGATCGGTCCTCGCCGACCTCGGACGGAGCGTGTCCTGATGGCCGCTCCTGTTCGAATCTCCTTCCTCGGCGGCCTGGGCGAGATCGGCCGGAACTGCGCGGCGGTCGAGGTCGACGGACGTATCATGCTCATCGACTGCGGCCTCATGTTCCCCGAGGCCGATCACGCCGGCGTCGACATCATCCTGCCCGACTTCACCTACCTGCGGGAGAACGCCCATCGCGTCGAGGGGGTGGTGGCCACCCACGGTCACGAGGATCACATCGGAGCCTTGAGCTACCTCTTGGAGGAGATGCCGTTGCAGATCATCGGCTCGCCGCTGACGATCGGCATGGCCAAAAGCCGGATCGGTGAGCGAGGGATGACGGATCAGGCCACGTTCATCGAGGTGAGCGACAACGACCGGATTCAGGTCGGACCGTTCGACATGGAGTTCTTCCCGGTCACCCACTCGGTGCCTCACGGCTTCGCCACCGCCTTCCACACCCCTCAGGGTGTCATCCTTCACAGCGGCGACTTCAAGCTCGACATGACACCGGTCGATCAGCGCCTCACCGACCTGGCCGGCATCGGCCATCTGGCCAAGGACGACGGTATCCGGCTGTTCCTGTGCGATTCCACCAACGCCGAGTCGGCCGGTTTCTCCGACTCCGAGACCTCGATCGGGCAGTCGATCCAGGATCTGTTCCGCGCCCGGGAAGGTCGGCGCCTGATCATCGCCTGCTTCGCCAGCCATATTCATCGGGTGCAGCAGATAGCCGATGCCGCCGTCGCCACCGGACGAACGATCGCCACGATGGGCCGTTCGATGAACTCGAATGTGGCGCTGGCCCGTCAGATGGGGTTGTTGCACATCCCCGACGCCAAGCTGCGGGCCATCGAGGACGTCGACGACATCCCCGACGGCGAACTCTGCGTGATCTCCACCGGGTCGCAGGGGGAGCCGCTCTCCGCACTGGCCCGTATGGCCTCGGGTGAGAACCGCTGGCTGTCCGTCCACGACGGTGACTGCGTCATCTTGTCGTCCCATCCGATTCCCGGCAACGAGTCGAGCGTCTCGCGGGTGATCGACGGGCTCATTCGCCGCGGTGCGGAGGTGGTGCACTCCGGGATCGCCAGGGTTCACGCCACCGGGCACGCCAAGGCCGAGGAGCTGCGGGTCATGCACTCGATCGTGCAGCCCGAATGGTTCATACCCGTCCACGGTGAGTACCGTCACATGGCCGAGCACGCCCGCCTGGCCGCCGGCATGGGTCAGCCCGCCGACAAGATCATGGTCTGTTCCGACGGTGATTCGGTGGTCCTGTCCGACAAGGGGCTTCGACGCAGCGAGGAGATTCCGGCCGACTACATCTACATCGCCGGATCCATCGGACCGCTCGATCACAGCGTGCTCATCGATCGCCGTATTCTCGGTCAGGAGGGTTTCGTCAGCGTGGTCGTACCGATCTCGATCGTCGGGGCCTCGGCCGAGCTTCTCCGGGAGCCGGAGATCGTCAGCCGAGGCTGGGTCGAAGGCGACGAGGGGGAACTCCTGCGAAAGGAGGCCACCCTGGCCTTGCGGGAGGCGGTCGAGGACGCGCTGGCCGACGGCAAACGCAGCCGCGACGAGCTCGAACGCATCGTTCGCCGAGCGCTCGGCCGGTTCATCAACCGTCGAACCAAACTGCGCCCGATGGTGGTGCCGGTCGTGTTGGGCGCGCACGAAGGTGGCGAGCCGTCGTGACCGACCGGTTCGGGCTTCACCCCGAGGTGTTGGGTACCGAAGCGATCGCCCGATTCACCCGGCATCTCGTGGAGTTGGCCGACCCCGAGCACCTCGATATCCCGGTCGAAACGTGTGGTGCCTGGACCATGGCCGATCTCATCTGGCATCTTGCCGAGGTCCAGTCGTTCTGGTCGTGGATCATCGAGAACCGGCCGGCGCCGGTCGAGGAGGCCGTGATGCCCGACCGGGCGGTGCCCGCCGCTCTACGGGCCCAACTGGTCGACGCCAACGATCGTCTGTGCTCGGCCCTCGACGCCGCGCCGTTCGATGATCCGATCTGGACCTGGCATCCCGACCACAAGACCATCGATTTCAGCATCCGCCGTCAGACCCATGAGGCGCTGATCCACTGCTTCGACGCGGTGCTGGCCACCGACGGTTCGGCTCCCGAGGTCGAAGCCGCTCTTGCGGCCGACGGATTCGACGAGCTGGTCACCATCATGGCCGGCGGAGTGCCGGACTGGGCCGACTACAAGTCGGGGGATCGGTGCCTTGCCGTGCACGCCGTCGACACCGACGATCACTGGCTTCTGGAGTTCGGCTCGATAAGCGGCCATTCTCCCCGTGGAACCCACTACATCGACGAGCCGACCATCGCCGTGAACGCCCCGGGGCAGGGCACGACCCCCTCGGCCGAGCTCAGCGGTCCGGCCATCGACCTCGACCTGTGGGCCTGGGGTCGCGGTCCCATCGACCGCCTGTCGATCGACGGCGACGAGGCCGTGGTTCATGCCCTGCGATCGCTGATCGCCGACTCGACGCACTAGGTCGGCGAGCGCCACCCGGGGTTGGGACGTGGTGGGGTGGCACGAGGTGCACCACGCCGCCTCCGAACTGCGCTAGGCTTTCCTGCACTGTGGCAACATCAACTCGGAACCAATCGCGTTCCGGTCGTGGGGCTACGGGCGGAGGCAGACCGACACGCAAGAAGTCGGCCAGGCGTCGCGCCCAGGAAGACCGTCGGGACATCCAGGGCTTGTCGCTCATAGCCCTCGGCGTCTTGTTCGGTCTTGCGCTCTACACCGGTACAACCGGAATCGTCGGACAAGCCGTGGCCTCGGCCAGCGGTGTGCTGTTCGGCCTCGTTCGTTATCTGGGACCACCGGCCCTCGTCGCCGGCGGCTTCCAGTTGTT
>JBFHME010000070.1:0-17120 GCA_041594435.1 Acidimicrobiales bacterium | reverse complement strand
GGCTCCCAGGACCACAACATCGGCGTACGCGAACTCGGTCTGCTCAGCGACAACGTCGGTTCCGGTGGAACCGTGGAACTGGCGCTGGGGACGCTGGCCCCCGGCACCTACGAGATCTATTGCGATATCGCCGGCCACGTCGACTCGGGTATGGTCAACACGCTCACGATCACCGGGACGGCCGAGGAGGCTGCGGCCGCCGCCACTGCGGGCGGTCACGGCGACCACGACGAGATGGACTTCGCGGCCATGGACCGGGCGATGATGGAGTCCATCATGGCCTTCCCGGCCGAAACCGAGGGCCGGGGCAATCCGATGCTCGAGCCGACCGAGGTGCTGGCCGACGGCACCAAGGTGTTCGACCTGACCGCCGAGATCACCGAGTGGGAAATCGAGCCGGGCCGGATCGTCGAAGCCTGGTCCTACAACGGCGTGGTCCCGGCCCCGCAGATCTGGCTCGACCGCGGTGACAAGATCCAGGTTCGCGTGGTCAACAATCTGCCCATGGGCACCGACATCCATTGGCACGGCGTTCGCACCCCCAACGACCAGGACGGCGTCGCCCCCATCACCCAGGACCTGATCGAGCCCAACGGTGGCACGTTCACCTACGAGTTCACCGCCGAGGAGGACGCCATCGGTATGTACCACGCCCACAACCACGCCCAGACCCAGGTGGTCAACGGCATGTTCGGCGTGTTCCGCATCGGTGACAATCCCGTCCCCTACGGAGCCACGGTCAGTGGCGTGACCCTGCCGACGGAGGAGGAGCTCGAGCTGGCGCTCGACATCCCGATGGTCCTGAACGACGCCGGAGTCATCGGCCTCTCGCTGAACGGCAAGAGCTTCCCGGCCACCGAACCTCTGGTGGTCGATCAGGGTGACTGGGTGAGCATCACCTATTACAACGAGGGTCTTCAGATCCATCCGATGCACCTCCACCAGTTCCCCCAGCTGGTGTACGCGAAGGACGGCATACCACTCGATGAGCCCTATTGGGTCGACACGCTGAACGTCGCCCCCGGCGAGCGTTTCACGGTACTGTTCAAGGCCGACGATGCCGGGGTCTGGGTCTGGCACTGCCACATCCTGACCCACGTGGAGCGGGAGACCGGCATGTTCGGCATGGTGACGGCGATCGTGGTCAACGAGGATCCCGACTACGACCCCGACCTCCATCCGGTCCAGCCGACGAACTGGCGCAAGACCGCCGGTACACCCCTCGACGACGACGGCGCCCCGGGCGTGGCCGAGCAGGAGGCCTCGGAGACCGACGGCTAGAAGACGGCCGACCGGTCGAATCCGCCGGAGAGGATGCTAGGAGCCCTCGCCCTCGGTTTCGCTCGACGTCGGCCGGAGAGCGACCGTCCAGTGCACGGTCGTTCCCCGGTCGACCGTCGAATCGACCTGCATGGTTCCACCCAGCCGGGTGGCCCGTCGTTCGATGTTGTCGAGGCCGTTCCCCCGCTCCACGAGATCCGGATCGAAGCCCCGCCCGTTGTCGGCGACGCTGACTCGAACCTCGTTGTCGCCGACCTGAACCGTGACCTCGACACGGGAGGCGGCGGCGTGACGCCAGACGTTGGCCAACATCTCGGTGAGGGCCGGTTCCAGCTCCCCGAGCACGTCGTCCGGGATTTGTGACGGATCTCCGGTGATGACGAGGTCGGGACGGAGCGGGAGATACCGGGCCGCCTCGTCGACCACGGTCTGCAGGCGGTCGGCCACCACCAGATCGACCGGCGTGCTCAGCTGGAAGATCGTGTTGCGCAGCTCGACGATGATGTCGTCCAGCTGGGAGATGGCTTCGACGATTCGTGCGGCCGCCACCGGCTCGTCGATGAGAGCGTGAGCCGATTGGAGACGGAGACCGGCGGCGAAGATGCGCTGGATGATCAGGTCATGGAGATCGCGGCCAAGCCGTTCCCGGTCCTCGAGGAGCCGAAGATGAACCTTGGCCCGGCGGGCGTCCATCAACGTGTAGGCGTTCGCTCCCTCATCGGCCAGGCTGGAGGCCATGGCCACCTGCGCATCGGTGAACGGTTCCGGACCGACCCGGCCGGCGAGGAGTAGTCCGTGGACCGTGCCGCGCCGCTCGAGCGGTAGCAGCAGGATGTTCTCGAAGGGTTCGACCGCCGGTTGAGTCCAGATGTCCGATCGGCCGGCGGCGGTCTCCCGGCGGGCGGCGACGGTGCCGCCTCGAAGAACGTCGCCGACGGTCTGATCGATGTCGAGACGAGTGGCCATCAACGATTCGGCCAGCCTTCGGTGCTCGCTGGAGGCCGAGTGATAGAGCGGCACGACGTCCGTCGGGGTCGGCTCCGTTCCGCGGTCGTTGGGGCCGATCGTCGGCTCGGCGATGACGACGACGTCGGCACCGGTGAGTGACCGCACCTGATCGGCGATCAGGGTCAAGGCGCCGTCGAGTGTCGGCTCGGAGAGCAGCGTGGAACGGATACGGGCCAGCGCCTCGAGCCACCGCATGCCGTCATCGCGTTCCTGTTCGATCTGCTGGCGCCGGCTGACATCTCGAGCCAAGGCGACCAGCCGTCGATCCTGGTCGGAACGAGAGGAACGGGGGTAGTTGATGACGACGTCCACCGGTACGTCGGTGCCCTGACGGCTTCGGTGGGTGGTTGTGAACCGAACCGATTTCACCTCATCGGTGACCAGGGGCTGGAGCTGGGCGATGAGAGCTGCACGCGAGACGTCGGGCATGAAATGGAGGGGCGTCATCGTGAGCAGCTCGGAGCCGTCGTAACCGAGTTGGTTGGCCAGCCCCCGGTTCGCGTAGACGAGGCGAAGCGAATCCGGCTCGAACATGTAGAGGGCATCGTGGGCCGAGTCGATCACGTGGCGGATCGCATGGCTCTCGGCCTCCGCTTCGACCCGCTGGCCGACGTCGCGAACGGCGGCGACGAAGGCGAGTCCCTCGCCCTGGCCGATCGGGCTGAGCGAGATCTCGACGGGAAAGTTGTCGCCGTCCCGACGTCGGCCCCGAAGCTCCAGGCCATTGCCCATCGGCCGCAACTGCGGCTCCACCCGGTAGCGCGTTCGATGGGCGGTGTGCGGTCCCCGCAAGTGGTCGGGCACGAGCGTCTCGATGGGACGGCCGATGAGTTCGTTGCGGGGGTATCCGAACATCGACTCGGCGCGACGATTCACCTGGACGATCGTTCCGTTGGCATCCGTGACGACGATGCCGTCGGGTAACGACTCGACCAGCTCGATCGGGACGATCTCGATGAGACCGACGTCGTCACCGTTGGCCGGATTCGTGTTGGTGTCTGCGCCGTTGGCCACGGGCCAAGTATCGCATGACACGGACACAACCCGGATACACGTTGCCGATCACGGACGAACTAAGCTGGGGGTGAGCCCCGACGGAGCGTCTCCATGACCGACGATTCACCTATTCGCGTCTTTTTACTCGATGATCACGAGATCGTCCTGCGCGGGCTGATCGACCTGTTCGAGACCCAGCACGACCTGACCGTGGTCGGTCAGGCCACGTCGGCCGCTGCCGCGCTGGGAGTGGTGGAGGCCTGCAACCCGGATGTCGCGGTGCTCGATGTTCGACTCGGCGACGGCAACGGCATCGAGGTCTGTCGCGACATCCGCTCCGCCTATCCCGACGTCGCGTGCCTGATCCTCACCTCGTTTGCCGACGACCATGCGACGATCGATGCAGCCATGGCCGGAGCGGCCGGCTACGTGCTCAAGCAGATCGGTGGCACCGACATCATCACGGCGATCCGCAAGGTGGCCACGGGCGCCCAACTGCTCGACGCCGCCGTCGTCCGGCTCACACTCCGCCGCCTTCGGGCGAGCGAGGAGGGGCGGGTCGACTCGCTGTCGGACCAGGAGCACCGGATCTTCGAACTGATCGGTGACGGCTACTCGAACCGCCAGATCGCCGAGGAGATGCACCTGGCCGAAAAGACGGTCAAGAACTACATCTCCAACCTGTTCGTCAAGCTCGGCATCGACCGTCGAACCCAGGCGGCGGCGATGGCGGCGCGGATCGAGGAACGGGAACGCAACCGATTCGGTTGATCGATCTAGGAAACGAGCCGTAGGAAGTTCAAGTCGACCGGTCGGCTCGTCCGTTCCATCAGTTTCGTGTCACCGACGGCAAGCGTGGCGGAAGCGGTGGCGGTACCGGCGTCGATCTTGTTGATCTCGCCCCCGGCGATTGTCAGCTCCACCGCGTCGATCCTGATGCTCATCGTCACCGTGAACGTGAGCACATCGGCGCTCACCGGGCCGACCGACAGCTCGACGGTCGGTTCCTGGGTGCTCTCCAGGGTGTGATTCAGGAGGCGCACCACCTCGGTGGTACCGGGAAACTCGAGCGTTCTGGCTTTGACCGTCCGCACCTTGCTCAACCCGCTCCAGCCTTGCATCGCAAGATTGACGATGGGCTCGTCGAGGACGGAGCCGACGGCCGACCAGACCTCGTTTTCGGGCACACCCACACCGGCGACACGGAACGGTCCCAGTGAGAGCGTCTTGTCGTCCGCCGCCTCCTGGAGTGCGCCGGCCGGGTCGTCGGCATCGAAAAGCAGCTCACTGGTCGTGGTCATGGTCATGGTGCGTCGCTTTCCTCGACCGAAACGGGTGATGGATCGCCGTCCTCGTCGCTTTCGCTGATCTCGACCCGGCCCGGCGGTCGGGTGGCGGTGATGATGACGAGCGGGCCGTTGCGCCCGATGAGGTGCTGGTCACCGCCGGTGTTCCGAATCGTGATGCGGTAAAGAGACGTCGGTGGCGGTGGCGGTGGCGGTGGCGGTGGCGGGGGAGGTGAGGGTGTTGGCCGCCGCCCGGCGGCGACCCGTCGAAGCCGCCTGACCGCGGATCGAGCGGCCATGATCATCGCGCCGAGGCCGACCACGACAAGCAGCCAGGCCCACCATGGTGTCTCGGTACCGTTGTCCCGGTTCCGCCGAGGCTGCGCGGAGCCGTCGTCGGCTGACGCGGTCGTCGCGGTCGTCTGCCGGTCATCGCTCGTCTCGTTCCCGGTGGCCTGTTCCGAGCCGTCGACGACGACCGTCACGGAGAGATCGACGGCTTCCAGCACGTCACCTCTCGGATCCTCGAACCACAGCTCTGCTCCGCCGGAGTACTCGCCGGCTTCGTCGATCGGGAAGGCCGCCGTGTCGAGGATCACCCCGACGACACACGACGCGCCTCGGTCGAGCGGATCTGCACACTCGGTGGTGTCGAGGCGTAACACCCCGTCGAACGGTTCCGGGGCCACCAGCCGAATCCGGTGGTTGACCGAAGCTCCGGTGCCCACGTTGGCGAAGGCCACTGTTGCGGTGGAGGTGGCCGGAACCTCCGTGCCGACGGTTCCGAACAGCTCGATCCCCGACTCGCTGGCCTCGATCTCGGGCGTACCCACGAACGGCGTCAGGCCGAGATCGTCGACAAAGAACGCCGTCGTGGAACCGCCGATCCAGTACAGGCGAGCCCCGAAGACGCCGCCCTCCGGGACGCTGACCGTCAGCGGTGTGCTCATCGGTGTGAAGTCACCGGTTTCCGGGAAGTCCACGGCGTCACTGGCCACGGGATCGCCGTTCGCGTCGAGTGCCTCCAGGGTGAGCGTGCGGTTCTCGTTGGCCGGTGCCGCGCCGACGAACACTGCAACCGTCGACATCTCGGTGTCGAAAACCATGGCGACCGGCCGGCAGAACCCCGGGACGAGGGCCGCCTCGGGCGCGATCAACGACCGGGGGCAGAGGGGCGCGATGAAGCCCGAACCGGAGTGGGCGAATGAGGCCCGCTCCAGGAGCTGTGCGTCGACTCGGAGGCCGAGTACCGGCGGGTCGAAGGTGACGCCACGGTCACGGTAGAAGTCGGTCACCTCGACGGACGGGATCGACGGGATTCCTTCACGGCTGGTCTCGTAGGGCAGGTCCTCGAAGTCGATCAGTTGCCCGGCCTGCTCGTTGATCTGACCGCCGGCGGCGTGAGGGCCGACGACGACGAGGGCGGTGATGAGCACCGCCGCGAACACCGGGCGGAGCCGCCGGGGCCGCCGTTGTCCGTCGCCTTGCACTGGATGTTCCCCTTGATCGGTGGTTGGTTGCTGAAGAGGTTTGTGAACGCCGTTTCGATACGTTGACGGTGTGCCTCCGCCCTGGCGAGGTTGGGCACTCAGCCGAGGATGATCGATTCCTTGTCGTCTCCTCCCGGGCCGATGGATCGCAGCGAGATGGAGTCGCCGGGATGGCCGCAGAACCCGTGCGATCCCTTCGGCTCTCCGGGGACCCGGGAGCCGTCGGGCAGGAACAGTTCGACCGAGGTGGCGTGCTCGGTGACCCAGAGCGCCTCGTAGGTCTGGTCGTTGGGGCTGTTGCATCGGAGATCCAGATCGGCCACCCGACTGGTGAACCGCACGATTCTCGACGGAGGCGGTGGGGCGGTGTCCGTGGTCTCGGTGGTGGATGACGAGCTCGTCGTGTCGCGGTCGGTCGACGTCGTGGGGCGAGTGTCGGTTGTGGTCTCCGTCGTGACGGTGGTGACCGTCGTTTCGGTGGTGCTCGACGAGGTACCCGTGGTGGCGGTCGTCGCCGTGGAACCCGTTGTGGACGACGCCGTGGTGGGTGTCGTCGGCGAAGAGGTCGTGACGGTCATCGGACGGTCCGTGGCAGTGGTCGACGACGACGGGTCGGTCGGGTCGCTCGAAGCCGCACCCTCGGCGTCGGCGGTGGCCGCCTCGGTGGCCTCCGTTGTCGAGGTCTCGTCGATGGCGGGCCCGGCGAGGGTTTCGGAACCGATGGAGGAGGACTCGCCGCCGAAGGGCCACAGGTCCGACAGGGCCACCCCGGGCAGCAGCCCGATGAGCAGCAGCCCGGCGAGCGTCACCACGGTGGCCCCGCCGAGCGACTTGAGCCAGGCGGAGCGGGCCGTCGTCCAGCCGACGCCACTGGTCGAGCCCCAACCGGCCGGAGTCCGGCGGGCCGGTCCTGCGACCGCGCTCGACACGGACGGCGAGTCGCCGCCAAGGATCGAGTGCTCGGGCGGCGCAGGTGATGGCGGCGGTTGGCCCGGTCCTGGTGGGTTCGGTCCTTGTGGGTTCGGTCCTTGCGTTGAACCGGACGAGGGCCCGGGTGGCGGCGCCGAGGCTCCAAGAGCCGAAGGATCGATCGGCACTCCGGCCTCGGCCAACGCCGCCGCGGCGTCGATCTTGAACTGGAACGGAACGACGAGGAACGGAACCGAGGCGAACAGCTTGGTCGGGCTGACCAGGCCGGCTCGTCGCTCGGCGCACTCGTCGCAGGTCTTCTGATGTCTGGCCACGGCCCTGGCCACGGACCGGTCGAAGGCGACGTCACCGGACACGGCGGCGGCCAGTCCTCGGCACAGTGTCCGCCCGTTGCGCCACAGCAGATAGGAGCCGATGGCGTCGCCGAGCCTGTTGCGGAGCCGGAACAGCAGCTGGTGCGTGGCGTTGGCCTCCATCCCCAGCTCCTCGGCGATCTCCGCCGGCGTCAGGCCGTGACGGAGATGGAGATCGAGAAGGCTGGCGTCGCGCTCACCGAGCGCGGCCGACGCGGCCCACACGAGCTCTTGGCGATCATGGACCTCCAGCACCTTCTCGACCGGGAGCGGGGCCTGAGCCCCGAGCGGTTCCTCGTGGCTCTGGGCGATGTTGCGGTCTCGCATGGCGCTCACGATCTCGTCCCCCGTCGCTCGACTTCGCCCTTCCCGCTCGAGGCGGGTGAGGGCACGGTTCCGGGTGATGCGAAGAAGCCAGCCACCGAAGGCGTCAGGGTCGTGGAGCTGATCGATGCGCTGCCAGCCGGCCAGCATGGCGTCCTGGGCCACCTCCGCCGCCAGGTCGTCGGATCGGATGATGCCGCGGGCCACATTCCAGCAGCGGTCGTACCAGCGGTCGAACAGAACACCGAAGGCGTCCGGGTCGGGACCGGACTGGTCCCGGTCCTGGCCCCGCACAGCGAGTACCAACTCGGAGTCGGTTCGTTCATCGTGTCGAACGCCGCCTGTACCCATCGTTCCCCTCGGTGAGCCGGCCCCACGGGGCTCGGAACAAAACTCTAGCTTCCCCGTGGAGTTCGGCATCAACTTGCTCCCTTCGGTGTGGCATCGACCCTCGCACGTCAGACCACGTGGACCGGGGTGCCGAGCGGAAGAACATCCGCCAGGAGGGTGACGACGTCGTTGGGGAGTCTGATACAGCCATGGCTGACGGCCTGCCCCAGCGAGGCCGGGTCGTTCGTGCCGTGCATGCCGATCTGGCCGTTGCCGCCACCGAACTCCGACAGGGTCTCGGAGAAGCCGGAAAGACCGAAAGCATACGGCCCGTAGGCGCCGCCGGGATCGGGTGTCTCGAGCTTGTCGGTGATGTAGAAGGTGCCGCGAGGGGTCGGGTTGTCCTCACTACCGATGGCCACGGTGGCCTGGGCCACGATCGTACCGGCGGACCGCACCGTGAGAGTTCGGGTGGCGAGGTCGACCTCGACGGTCGGCTCGACGTTCTCGAGCTTGACCTGGTCGGCCGCCACCCAGGCGGTGGTGTGGTTCGGCCGCACCGGCAGTCGAACCCGCACCCAGTCGCCTTCGGTGGCCTCGGCCAGCAGCACCCGACTGGTGCCGTATTCGGTGGTCGACGACATCGTGCCGAGCAGATTCCCGCCCGGGCCGTCGTAGACGGCGAGCTGGTCGACGAGCACGATGGCCCGGGTGTTGCTGGAGGAGTAGTCGGCGGCGGCACCGTAGCTGGCGTTGGCGCCGGCGTCGGCATCGTCGTCGGTATCGGCCGTCGCGGCGACCGTTCCGAGATCCACCGCCTCGCTGCCGAGCGACTGCCCGCCGGAGCCGGGGAGGCAGGCGGTGGACAGGATGGCCACGACGAGGCCGAGGGTGAGCATCGTCAGGGACCGGTGGCCGGTTCGGGTGACGTGCTCGTCGGTGTTGGTCTTCGTGGTGCGGGTGCTCATTGGTCGTTCTCCTGGTGTGATGGGCGAATCATGTGTTTCGGTGGAAGCGCACATCGGTCAGCCGGTGAACTTCGGTGAGCCGGCAACTGGGGCGTCGATGTCGATGTCGATGTCAATGTCGATGTCGATGTCGACGTCGACGTCCGTGTCGGAGTCATCCGAGTCCTCGTCGCCCGGCTCGTCGCCTGGCTCCTCTTCGGTGGGCACGTCCTCGGGATCCGGCTCGTCGGTCGGTTCCTCGGAGGGCTCGTCCTCTCCGGGATCCCCGCCGTCGTCACCCGGAGGGGTGATCAGGTCGTCGAGGTCCCTGCAGAGATTCTCGAGATCGAGGCAGAGCTCGAAGTCGGGAACGAACGTCGGGGGCTCGGGGTCGTCGTCGGGTGGGAACGGCGGTTCCTCGGGAATCGTCGGTGTGACGATCACGAATGGGCCGACCGGAAACGTAAGCTTGGGATCGGGCTGCGGATCCGGCTCGGGGATCGTCACCGGCGGAACGATGACGAGCTGGTCGGGCTGGGGTAGCGGGCTCTGGGCCGAGACGGCGGGAGCGAGCCCACCGAGGACGAGGCCGGCCAGTGAGGCGGTGCTCAGGAGTTTGGTCTTGAAAAGCTTGTTGCGCATTGGTCTTCCTTTGGTCGTTCCGCTCTTCCCGGTGAAGTGCGGTTCGACGTTCCTGACCAATGGCGCAACGGGCCCTTACGCGTTTCTCAATAATTTCCCGGAATTTCACCAACCCCGCGGTCATTCGCGGGCGAAATCGACCGCTCTCGACCGTTGTCGCCCGCGAACGACAGGGGCCCCGTGGTGGCATGCTCGCCGCCACCGCCCATGTCATGGACCGGTTCCGAGCGGCTCACGCCGCCGAGTCGGTCGCCGTGGTCAGTCGCCCAGACCGATGCCGAGGTTGCGAGCCGTTTGGATCCATGGATGGTCGCCCGGAACCACGGCCCGCTTGCCGGCCACGTCCTCCAACGGAACCGGGACGGCCTCACCGTTCACCGTTGCGACCATGATCCCCGTCGTGCCCTTGGCGGCGAAGTCGGCGGCCGCCGTGCCGAGACGGGTCGCCAGCAGACGGTCCTGGGCCGACGGTGTGCCGCCTCGCTGAACGTGGCCGAGAATCGTCACCCTGGCCTCGAGCCCGGTCATCTCCTCCAGGCGTCGGGACAGTCGGGATGTGGTGTCCTGACGGTGGGCTTCGAGCACCGCCTTCTCGGCCTTTGCCGCAGAACGCTCATCGGCCCTGGAGCCGTCGCCCTTGGTGTCGGCCAGCCGGTCTTCGATGTCGATCATCTTGGCGTATTCCTGGGCCGACAGCGCTCCCTCGCTGACCGCGATGATGCTGAACGTGCTGCCCCCGGCGCGCCGCTGCAGCACGGTGTCGGCGATTGCGTCGAGGTCGTAGGGGATCTCCGGAATGAGGATGACATCGGCGCCGCCGGCAAGTCCGGCGCCCAGGGCAAGCCAACCGGCGTTGTGGCCCATCAGTTCGACGACGACGATGCGGTGGTGGCTGTGGGCCGTCGAGTGCAAGCGGTCGATGGCGTCGGTGGCGATGCCGAGCGCCGTGTCGAAACCGAAGGTCGTGTCGGTGCCCCAGACGTCCTTGTCGATCGTCTTCGGCAGGGTGATGATCGGCGCGCCTGCCCGATGCAGCCGCAGGGCGTTCTTCTGGGTTCCGCCCCCGCCCAGGCAGATGAGGGCGTCGAGGTGGTGGGCCTCGATGTTTTCGATGATGGCGTCGGTCATGTCCATTTTCTGACCGCCGACCTCCATCTTGTGTGGCTTCTCCCGGCTGGTGCCGAGGATGGTGCCGCCCAGGGTGAGGATGCCGGAGAGAGCCTGTCGATCAAGGCGGATCGATCGATTCTGCATCAGACCTTTGAACCCGTCACGAAAGCCGATCACACTCATTTCGTGGGTGTTGATGGCCGCTTTGCCGATACCGCGGATGGCGGCGTTCAGGCCGGGGGTGTCGCCGCCGGAGGTGAGGATGCCGATGTGCATGTGACTGATCTGTCCTTTTCGTGGGATGCACCGATGGTAGTGGCTGCTGCAAGCCGGCTTCGAAAGCGTGGGCTCGGGTTGCGGGGGCGATGGCGCTCGGGGCGGGAACCGCCATGGTCCACCCGACGCTCCTGGCCGCCGTCGGCGATGTCGCCAATCCGACATGGCGGGCTCGATCGGTCGGCGTCTACCGCCTGTGGTCGTCGCCGTCATGACGTTCGTGTCGGGCATGATCGTCGTCGTCCGGATGTACGAAACCCTGCCTTCCACCACGTTCCCACTGCACGATTCGTAGCCGGAGGCGAGCACCGCGCATGTCTGGCGCAACAACTGTTGCGAGGGGTACGGTGCTGGCCATGGACTTCTTCACCGATGTGCCCAACCGGGTGGCCTTCGCCGGGACGGAACCCGAGCCGGGCGGTCTGCGCTATCAGGTTTACGATCCCGACCGGACCGTGGCCGGGCGACGTATGGAGGATCATCTGCGGATCGCCGTCTGCTACTGGCACAGTTTCAACTGGCCGGGCTCCGATATCTTCGGCACCGGCACCTTCGATCGTCCGTGGCTCGCCGGCACGGGCGACCCGATGGAGGCCGCTCGGGCGAAGCAGGACGCGGCGTTCGAGTTCATCTCGAAACTGGGTGTCCCCTACTTCTGTTTCCACGACGTCGACATGGCACCGGAGGGGGCGACGTTGCGCGAGTCGAAGTCGAACCTCGACGAGATGGTCGACCGTGCGGCGCAGATGATGTCGGTCACCGGCATCAAACTCTTGTGGGGGACCGCCAACCTGTTCTCGCATCCCCGGTACGCCGCCGGTGCCGCCACCAATCCCAATCCGGAGGTGTTCGCCCATGCTGCGGCCCAGGTCCGTCACGCCCTGGAGGCGACCCACGAGCTCGGGGGCGCCAACTACGTGCTGTGGGGTGGTCGGGAAGGCTACGAGACTCTGCTCAACACTCGAATGAAGCAGGAGGCCGATCAGCTCGCCCGCTTCCTCGAGATGGTGGCCAACCACAAACGCGACATCGGCTTCACCGGCACCCTGCTCATCGAGCCGAAGCCGCAGGAGCCGACCAAACACCAGTACGACTACGACTGCGCCGCCGTTCATGGTTTCCTCGACCGCTACGGCCTGCTGGGCGACTTCTTCGTCAACATCGAGGTCAACCACGCCACCCTGGCCGGGCATTCGTTCCACCACGAGGTGGCCTATGCCGTCGAAAACGGCATCTTCGGGTCGGTCGACGCCAACCGGGGCGATTACCAGAACGGCTGGGACACCGACCAGTTCCCGAACTCGGTCGACGAACTGTCGCTGGCCGTCTACGAGATCCTGCGGTCGGGCGGCTTCACCACCGGCGGGTTCAACTTCGACACCAAACTCCGGCGCCAGAGCATGGATCGCAGCGACCTGTTCCACGGCCACATCGGTGGGATCGACACCCTGGCCCAGGCCCTCCTGGTGGCCGAGGCGTTGCTGTACGACGGCACGCTCGAAGCGGTCCGTGACGAGCGCTACGCCGGCTGGAAGGGCGACCTGGGTCGCCAGATACTCGAGGGACGAGCCTCACTGGCCGCCGTGGCCGACGCCGCGGTCAACTCCGATCTCGATCCCCAACCGGTGTCGGGTCGCCAGGAGTGGCTCGAGAACAAGGTCAACCACGTCATCTGGGGCACCACCTAGCGGCGCATCGTGTTGTCATTCGCGCAGGGCTGGGGGGTCCGGTCGTCGTCAGTAGTCGTCGCTGGTGGGTTTGCGGCGCAGTTCCTTCTTGCGGCCCCGCTTGCGTTTGGCGTCGATTCGCCGCTGCCTGGCCCGGCGTGACGGTTTGGTCGGTTTGCGCCGTTTGGGCGGGGCCTTCAACGCGTCCCGGCAAAGATCGCCGAGGCGGTCCATGGCAATCGTCCGGTTCCGATGCTGGGACCGGGTGTCGTCGGCCACCACCCGGGCGGTGTCGCCGAAACGGCGCCGTAGCCGGTTCCGCTGGCGTTCGGTGAGCGATGGCGACGCGGTGATGTCCCACAGCAGCTCGACCCGGGTGTTGGCCCGATTGGCATGCTGACCGCCCGGCCCACCCGACGACGTGAACCGCCACTCGAGTTCGTCGTCGCCGATGACCAGGCTCTGGTTGACGTAGACCGGCACGTGTTCATCGTGCCAGGCCGGCGAAGAAACCGACACGTCGAACCGCCCCGCGACCTCGTCGGGCGGCGAGGGCGCCATTCAGCCCGGCGGAATGCGGGATCGGGAACGAGCCATCACCGTTAGCATCGAAGGATGATAAAAGATCAGTTGCTCGACGCGGTTGCCGACGCGCTCAACGCCCTCGGAATCGATCCGGTTCCGAGAGGCGTGGTCGTGGAGCGGCCGGCCCGTCGCGAGCACGGCGACTGGTCGACCAATGCCGCGCTCGTCTCGGCCAAGGCGGCCGGGAGGAATCCCCGCGAGCTCGGCCAGGCCCTCGCCGATCACCTCACCGAACATCGACCGCCGCACGTCGAGGCGCTGGAGATCGCCGGTCCCGGCTTCGTCAACTTTCGCCTCGCCCCGACCTGGCTGCACGATGTGCTGATCGATGTGGTCGACCAGGGCGAAGACGGCTACGCCCGGCTTGATGTCGGATCCGGCAAGTCGGTGAACATCGAGTTCGTGTCGGCCAATCCAACCGGCCCGATTCATGCCGGCGGTGGACGGTGGGGAGCCTACGGCGACTCGCTGGCCCGGATCATGGACCGGTGCGGTTACAGGACCCACAAGGAGTTCTACGTCAACGACCGGGGCAACCAGACCGTGCTGTTCGGACAGTCGCTGGCCGCTCGGCGTAGCGGCGAGGATGTCCCCGAGAACGGTTACCAGGGTGCCTACATCGACGAGTGGGCCACCGAGATGCCGTCCGACGCCGACCCCGTCGCCTGGGGAATCGAACGGTCACTGGCCGATGCCAAGGAGACCCTGGCGGCGATGAACGTCGAGTTCGACACCTGGTCGAGCGAGCAGGCCCTCGTCGACCGGGGAGCCGACGCCGAGGTGTTCGAACGGCTGAAGCAGTCCGGCCTGGTCTACGAAGCCGATGGTGCCATCTGGCTCAAGACAAGCGAATACGGCGACAGCGATGACCGGGTGCTGGTGAAGAGCGACGGCACCTACACCTACTTCACGCCCGATATCGCCTACCACCTCGACAAGTACAACCGGGGCGATCACCTGATCGACATCCTCGGCGCCGACCACCACGGCTACGCCCCCCGGATGCGGGCCGCACTCATCGCGCTTGGCAAACCCGAGGACTCCTATGAGGTCATCATCGGCCAGAACGTGAAGCTGCTGCGGGGCGGGGTCGAGGTCAAGATGTCGAAACGGGCCGGCGAGTTGGTGGAGATCCGGGATCTCGTCGACGAGGTCGGTCCCGACGTTGCCCGGTTCGCGTACCTGCTGCAGTCGGTCGACTCGCCGCAAACCCTCGACCTCGAGGTGTTGAAGGCTCAGGCGGCCGAGAATCCCGTCTACTACGTGCAGTACGCCAACGCCCGAATCCACTCGCTCGGCCGGGAGGCCGCCGAGCGCGGGATCGACTGCAAGCCGCTGGCCGAGGTGGATCTGTCGGTGCTCACCCACGAGCGGGAACTGGAGGTACTCCGGCAACTCTCGGCGCTGGGCGAGGTGCTCGAGATCGCCTGCGCCGAACGGGCCCCCCACAAGATCACCACCTGGGTACGGGAACTGGCCTCGGCCTTCCACGGCTTCTACCGCGACTGCCCGGTGCTCCGGTCCGACGTCGATCCCAACGTGGCGCAGGCCCGGCTGTGGCTGGCCGAGGCGACCCGAATCGGATTGGCCGTCGGCCTCGGCCTGCTCGGTGTGAGCGCTCCGGAGCAGATGTGATGGCAGGCCCGGACCCGGATCTCGACTTCGTGCCAACCGGCAATCCACTGCCCTGGCACCTCCTGCCGGAGACGGCCGCCGTGGGCGAGAGCGGCAACCTGACCATCGGGGGCTGCGACACCCTGGAGCTGGCTCGGGAGTTCGGCACGCCGCTGTTCGTCTACGACGAGGAGCACCTGCGGGCTCGCTGCCGGGAGGCGGTGGCCGCCTTCGGTGAGCATGCCACCTACGCCACCAAGGCGTTCCTGTGCAAGGCCATGGCTCGACTCGCCCACTCCGAGGGCATGGGCCTCGACGTTGCCACGGGCGGTGAGCTGCACGTAACGCTGGCGGCAGGCGTGCCGGCCGCCAAACTGGTCCTGCACGGCAACAACAAATCGGTGACCGAGCTGTCGCTGGCCCGGGAGGTCGGTGTCGGCCGCATCGTGGTCGACAGCTTCGACGAACTCGACCGCCTCGAAACCCTTCACACCATCGACGGTCAGGTGCCAAAGATCCTCCTCCGTATCACCCCCGGGATCAAGGCCGAGACCCACGAGTACATCGCGACCGGCCAGGACGACTCGAAGTTCGGGTTCACCGTGTCCTCGGGCGCGGCCGCCCGTGCGGTGGCCCGGGCCCAGGCGTCCCCTGCCGTCGAGTTGGTGGGTATCCACGCCCACATCGGTTCCCAGGTGTTCCGGGTCGACTCGTTCGCTGCGGCCTGCGGCGTGCTCGGTGAGTTCGCCAACCCGCTCGGCCTGCCCGAGTTGGTGGTCGGTGGCGGGCTCGGCGTGCCTTATGTCGAAGGTGAGGAGGGGGCCACGATCACCCAGTGGGCGTCGGTGGTCCAGAAGGCGATGGCCGACGCCGGCGTCACGGCCCGCATCGGGATCGAGCCGGGCCGGGCCATCGCCGCGGGGGCCGCCATCACCCTCTACACCGTGGGCACGGTCAAGGACCTGCCCGGCATCCGCACCTATGTCGCCGTCGACGGTGGGATGAGCGACAACCCCCGCCCGGTGCTCTACGGCTCCGGCTATGAGGCGTTCCTGCCCCGGGCCGCCACCGCCGCCCGCCCCCGCAGCGTCCGGATCGTCGGGAAACACTGCGAGTCGGGTGACCTGCTGGTGCGGCAGGCGTCGGTGCCCGACGACCTGGCCGTCGGCGACATCCTGGCCACCCCGGTGACCGGTGCCTACGGCCATTCGATGGGGTCGAACTACAACAAGGTGCTGCGACCGGCCGTCGTGTTCTGCCGCGACGGCCGGGCCCGTCTCGTCGTCCGGCGCGAAACCTACGACGACCTGCTGTTGACCGACCTGGGCTGATCCGCCTCCGAGGAGCCTCCAATGTCAAACGTGCTGATCACCGGCGGGGCGTCGGGCATCGGTCGGGCCATGGCCGACGCCTTCGACCGCGATGGCTACCGGGTGTGGGTGACCGATGTGGACGTCGAGGCGCTCGCCACGCTGCCCCCGCACTGGAACAGCCGAAGGGCTGATGCGTCCGACGAGGCGGCGATGGCCGCCGTGTTCGCCGAATTGGCTGCCGGTGGCGACAACGGCCGTGAAGGTCTGGCCGCCTTGTGTGCCAACGCCGGGGTGGCCGGCCCCACGGCCTCCATCGAGAACATCGATCTCGATGACTGGCGGCACTGCGTGTCGGTGAATCTGGAAGGGGCGTTCCTGGCCGCCAAGCACGCTGCGCCCCTGATGAAGCAGGCCCGAGCCGGATCCATCGTCATCACCTCGTCGACCGCCGGCCAGTACGGCTACCCCAACCGTGCCCCCTACGTGGCGGCCAAGTGGGCGGTCATCGGTCTGATGAAGACCCTGGCCGCCGAGTTGGGTCCGTTCGGGATACGGGCCAATGCCATCTGCCCGGGCGCCGTCGAGGGGCCGAGGATGGAGCAGGTGCTGGAACGGGAGGCCGCGGTCAAGGGCACGAACCGGGATGCGCTGTATCGCGGGTACGCCTCCGGGACGTCGATGGGCCGTTGGGTCACGGCGGCCGACATCGCCGAGATGGCCGTGTTCCTGTGCAGCGACCGGGCCCGGTTGGTTTCCGGCCAGGTGATCGCGGTCGACGGCAACACCGAGAACCCCGATCCCAAGACGCCGAGCGGGTAGCTGTTCCCGACAGGGCCCCGGGTGATGAGGCCGGGCGGGAACGGCGGACGGAGAGCCCGGTCACCGTTTGAAACGCGGAGCCGGCGATCCTGTTCGCCCGGGCCGCGTCGCGGCCGCGGCGGTCCTGGCGATGGTTGCTGATAGAACTG
>JBFHME010000069.1:0-17157 GCA_041594435.1 Acidimicrobiales bacterium | reverse complement strand
GATCGACGGCGAACCGGCCGAGATTCTCGATGCCGGGCTGGCCCTCGACGTCACCCTGACCGATATCGAGGACGGCCGGTTTCTCGACGCCCTCATCCGCCACGAGGTTCGAGACGCGACCTTCAGACTGGCCGATCTCGACACCACCGCCATCCGTGACGTGCTGCAGGAGAGCCTCGGTGACCGGGTCCTCGACGTCATCGCCGACGTCAACGGCGTCGACCGCCTGTCGGCGCGCCTCCGGAGTCCCGCCGATTTCCGGAATCCCGCCGAGTTCGAGGAGCCCCGATGAGAAGCGAGTACACCGCCGACATCGAGTCGATCGCCGAGGCCCACCGGGCCGTCGGGGACTGGGCGACCGACAACATCATCGTCGACTTCGGGACCGACGACGACACGTCGATCCCCGCCGAGCTGCGCAACTGGCTCGTCCGTCTGCGACTGCTGGAGGGAGTGCCGTTCGCCAATCTGGTGGCCGACAGCGATCTACTCCCGCCGGAGTCGATCCGCTGGTTCTACCTCGACCGGCGATGGACCGACGCCGTGGTTCAGGGGGCGCTCAGCGTGGGGACCGTCAACACCGACGATCGTACGGTGCTGACCGCCAACTATCCGGCCATCCGGGCCGATCTCGATCACGAGGAGCGGAATGTCCGGGTCGGCGGAGCCGTGCGGCGGCGGCGCGGCGATCCCGGTCCGATCAGCGGCTTCCTGCTCCGGTCCGAGGCGGTGTCCGGCTGGCCCGGTCTCCACGTCCGAGCCTTCAATGTCGATCCCCCGGCCGGCGACGAGGCCCCGTACGCCGAGGCCCCCGAAGGTGACCCCCGACGGATCCGGCTGCTGCGGCTCGAACGGCTTGCTCCCGCCGTGCTGCTGTGCCTGTTCGACGGCGTTCCCAAGGTGGTCCACATCGAGGAACCGCGGCAGGGAATCCAGTTCGGGTTCGACGCGGCCGTCGACGCCCAGGGGCGGGTGTCGTCCACGTTGAAGCCACGCAAGGTCTCCGACTTCACCGACCTCGACGTCGACCCGGTGAGGGTGCCGTTCCGAGCCGGCCCGTCGGGTGTGGTCGACATCAGACGTCTGGAGCAACGGCTCAAACAGGTCGGCGACACCGGCATCGGGACCGAACTCGACAGCGCCGAATACGCCCTCCAGACGGTTCGATTCCCCTACCGCCAGGTCTTCGGGGATGTCGAGGAGATCGATGTGTCCGACGTGTTCCAACCGACCGTGCACTACCAGGCCAAAGCCGACGAGTTCACCCGGATCGAGGTCGTCGACGAGGCGGACTTCGAGCGCTTCGAGTTCGACGCCGACCCGGGGGGGCCGACATGAGCCACCTCGAGCCGTTCCCCGGCGACGAGCCGCTCGAACCGGCAATCGATCCCGGCGCCGTCGATCCCGACGAGATCGGGGCCGCTGCCCGTCGCGATGTGTTCGACCGCGACGTTCCGTTGAAACCGGACCGTGACCTCACCCTGCCCGAGTTGATCGAGGAGTCGGTCTTCCACCGGAACTGGGCGCTGCTGACCCGGCTGGGCGTCGACCGGGCCTCGATCGAAACCTGGGATCGGTATCTCGTCCGCAACCGCCGGATCTTCGTGCCCATCGACGTGCAGGCGTTCGTCGTGGCCGCTGACGACGCAGAGCCGACGGTGGCGGTGACCGGCGGTCCCGGCGATCCGGCACCGTTCGCCGACGGTGACGTCCGCCCGGCCGGCGTCCACCTCCACTGGGCGCTTCCCGACGCCCTGCTCCGGGGATCGGCCGATCCCGAGGCCGACGATCTCGAGTTTCCCGAGCTGCCCGACCGCTGGACCGTGGTTCGACTGCTCTATCCGAGGGGCCGATCCCGGCCCCTCCTGCAGGGTTGGGTGGTCGACTCGGTGGAGGGCTCGGTAACGCCACTGGCCTCCTACTCCGGCACGCCGGCCGCCAATAGCGAGGTTCCGACCTTCGATCGGCTCGACGGCGCGGCCGGAGGATCGCTGCACTGGACCGCGGTGTACGAGGCCAGCGTCAACCGGTTCGCCTTCCATGACCCGCTTGACGACGAGCAGCTCGATGACGGCGCTCCGAGCCGGGCCACCTACGTGGTCGCCGGTTGGGCATCCACCGCCGATCGGGATCCGCTCGGTCCGACCCGGACGGCCAAGGCCGACCTGTTCGAGCTGCTCGAACGCCTGGACTGGTCGGCCACCGAGATGCCGGCCGGCGAATACCGCAGCGGTCTCGTCGAGTTGCAGCGGATCAAGGACCTGGATCTCGACGATGTGGAGGGCACCACCAGCGACGTCGAGTTTCGCTTCGGCGGTTCCGGCCAGCACGTGGAGGGGGTGGCGATCGAAGGTGTCACCCGGGCGGCCGACGTCGGTGCCGAGAAGATCGTCGTCACCTCCGATCCACCGTTCTACTCGTCGCTGCTTCACGGCTACGTGGCCGGTGTGCCGGTCGACGGCTCGGTGACCGCCGGGGTCGACGATCGACCCCGAGCCGAGAACCTCGACGTGGCCCTCGGCCTCGATCTCAACGATCTGGTGGCGAGCTGGTTCGCCGACTCCTGGGCCCTGCCCGACGAACGGAGGCGAAGCGTCGAGCTGCTGACGTCGGCGTTGACCACCGATCTGCTCGACCAGCTCACCGCCCCTGACGGCCTTCGCAGAATCGAGGAACACGACCACGCCGGATCGTTCTGGTCGTTCGCCGGGCCGCCTCCTCCCACCAGCCGGCCGGACCGGCTCCTCAACACCGACGTCGCTCCTGCCAACCCCACTGTGATGGGCCGCAAGGGCCGGTCGGCCCGGCGTCGGGCCGAAGCGGCGGCCCGCAACTCGACCTCGTCGTCCTCGTCGTCCACCGGAACGAGCGGCGGTCTCGGGAGTTCGGCCACCCTGATCTGGACCGACGACCCCAAGTCGAGCCTCCACACGGTTCGGGAGGCGCAGCGCCAGGAGCAGATCAAGACGGCGATGGTGGCCGCCATCGAGGATCAGCTGGCCGAGTCCCGAACCGTGCCCAAGCCCGGACCCCGCCACCACCGGCCGACGGCCCCGATGCTGGCCGTCCGGGGTTGCCGGCCGTCGCTCCGGTATCTGGGCGACGGCATGTACACCGACGACGGAACCCTCAAGGTTCGCTACCCGTCCCAGCTTCGTGATCGACTCGGCGATGTGCTCGCCGGCAGCGATCTGGTGGCGACCCTCGGGTCCGGTGCCGTGCCGTTCGACGTGCTCAAGGTGGTGCAGGAGGCGGTGTTGCTCGACCCCTACGCCACCGGTTGGAGAGCCGACGTGGTGGCCCGCCGCGAGGGTTCGTCGAGTTCCGGCTCCGAGTTCTCGAAGGCGGTGGCCCGGCGCATGGAAGCCGAGACACTCCTGCTGTTCGGTCCCGACGGAACCTACACCGGCGACGCCACCGCCTCCCTCGATGCCATCGCTCGGGCCTCCACCCGCACCGATGCCGGGGCCGCCACCGGGGCCGGCACCACCGCCGCTGCCGCCGGCGTCGGCTGGCAACGTGACGCACAGCATTGGCGGGAGAGGATCCGGGAATCGGCCGAGCTGGCCCGGGCCTCGCTCGGTGCCGGTCAACCCCTCAGCCCGGTCGGGATCACCACGTGGCGCCAGCCCTGGGCCCCGCTGTGGGCCGAGTGGGAGGTCGAGGTGACCGGCCGCACCACGATCGCCGGCTGGCGACTCGACGACCTCGACCTGGAGCCGCAACCGGAGGTCGACGGAGGCGACGGCGAGGCCGAGGTCGTGTCCCGCCGCTACGTCGGCCGTACCCCGCTCGGTCGAGGGGCGCTCAAGTCGCTGCACGAATCCGTCGGACGTTGGGTGACCGAGCAGGCCCGCCGCGACGCCTCGCTCGGTTACCGTCATCGCCGTGACCTGTCCGACATCCAGCGGTTCCTGTCACCGCTCGACATGGCGTCGACGTCGCTCGACGGGATCCGTGAGCAGCTGCTGGGGATCGACTACGTCGGCGGACTGTCGTCAGGCCCCGAGGAAGACGACCGGCCCCGGGCCGACGGTCGGGCCCAGCCGCTGTTCGGTGGCCGGGTGGCACTGCGACGGCTCCGACTGGTCGACGCCTTCGGCCGGACGCTCGACGTGCCGGTCGACCGGATCGACACGACCACCCGGTTGCGGGTGGCCGACGACCCGGCCGCGATCACCGTCCGACCCCGTCTCCAGCACGGCTCGCGGTTGCTGTTGCGACTCGTCGACCCGGCCCACCAGGGGTCCGGCGCCGACGCCCCCGAGGCCTTCGTCGATCAGGTCGACCCGACCGGGGCGGTGAACCCGGTGGTCGGCTTCCTGCTTCCCGACCACATCGACGAGGCACTGGAGTTCTTCGACGTCACCGGAACCCCCATCGGCCAGCTCGACCATCACGACCTGACCGGGGCGGTCCGGTGGGAGCCGGCTCCGGGACGGCCGCTACCACCGGGCGCCGGCCCGCTGGCCGATCTCGACCCCCATGCCGCACTGGCCGGCCGGATCGCCTCCGGCGTCGTTCAGGCCGACGTCAACTCCCGGTCGAACGTCAGTGACGATCCCGATGCCGGAACCTTCGACCCGGAGCACGACAGTTCACTCAGCGCCTTCCTCCGAGCCGTCGACACCACGATGTGGACGGTCGACTCCCTGACGGCGACCGGCTCGAGCACCGTCGCCGGTCTGGTCGGCCGCCCGATCGCCGTGGTCCGAGCCATCCTCCGGCTGGAAACCCCCGACGATCTCGACGAGGTCGTCGTTCCCACTCCTGACGTGGCCGCCGAACGCCGGGCGGCCTTCGAGCGGCTGGCCGATCAGCGGTTCCCCGTTCGCCTCGGCGACCTGCAACGGTCCGACGACTCCCTCCTCGGGTACTTCGTCGACGACGACTACAGCCGGTTCCATCTGGTCGACGGCAGACTCGTGGCCCAGGCCCGCGACAGCGGCCGTCATCGCGGCCAGCTCGGTCTGCTCGGCTCCGTGGTCTCGCCGCCGGCCCGTGCCCTCGACCACCCCTACGTCTCGGGCGACGATGTGCTGATGGTCCGCCCCGGTCAGACCTACCGGCTGACGATGCTCATGCTCCCGGCGGGGAAGGTGCACATCACCAGCGGCATCCTGCCCCGCAAGGCGATCGAGCTGCACAACGATTGGATCGAATCCGGCCTGAAGCGGCTGGTTCCCTCCGTGCGGGTCGGTCCGGTGCTGGTCGACGGGAGCGAGATCCGGTTGCCCAAGATCAATCTGTTGGGCGAGAAGCAGGAGTTCATTCGCCGAACCGGGCCGCTGACCTGGCGGGAAGACCCGATTCTGGCCGCATCCCAGGCCGCCCTGCTCCCTCGACTGCCGCATGAGTTGCAGGAGGGATGGGTCCGGGTGATGGAGGGGACGAGCGAATGAGCGATCCCCGATCCCGAAGGGCCGTTCGCAACCGGAGGTTGCCCGAGCCGTGGCAGCGGCTGGAACACAGCTGGCGCTTCCGGTTCGTCGAGGTGAACGGGCAGGACCTGGCCGTCCTCGACGAGCGCCAGTGGGTGCCCATCGGCCCGTCGATCGCCCGGGCCACCATGACCCGCAGGGAGGGACACCTGCTGGTGTCCGGGCGGGTACGGGACCTCCAGATCGACCGCACCGGAAGTCGGGCCTATGCCGGAACCGCCAAGGGTGGGGTCTGGTACACGAGCGACAGCGGCCGAACCTGGCGGCCGGTCGGAGGGTGGACGCGGCGCATCGGCCGGCGGGGCGGAGCCAACAGCGTGCTGTCGGTCGGGGCGCTCCTCGTGCACTTCGGCGACAATTCATCGGAGGATTTCGTCATGGTCGGCACCGGGGAACTCAACCCCGACGGCTACTCGTCCGACGAGGCCATCAAGATCGGCGGCGTCGGTGTTCTCGCCGCCCTCGGCCCGGCAAACAACGCCCTCGACGAGGACCCGTGGGAGGCGGCCGACGGATTGAGTCAGATGGAGGGCGTCGGCATCCTCCGCCTGGCCCGCCGTCCCGGCGTCACACCGGGAGGCGATGGCGACGAGGTGGTGGCTGTCACCAGTCGTGGTTTGTTTCGCGGGGTCCGCTCGAGCGGCCGGTTCTCGTGGACCCGGATCGCCTCGACGTTTCGCGACGAATTCGACGCTCCCTATCCGTTCCAGGACGCCGACGGCGACCCGCAGCAGCCGATGGGAGCCGACGCGCTCTGGCTGCCGGTCCAGGGCAACAGCCAGGGGCGTCTCTTCGCCACACTCACCGCCCGTCACGAGCACCGGCCCTTCTTCGGTCCGCCGACCCCCGCCTACAGCGACGACGGAGGCCGCACGTTCCGGCAGATCAACGGCGCCGTGAACGGAATCCTCGCCGAACGTATGCAGCGCCCTCGGGGCCGTGCCAGCCTGAGCGCCGCCGGTGAGGGGGCGGACGTGCGGGTCTACGTGATGGGCGGCTGGCTCGACGAGGACAGCGACGCTCAAGTCGAGATCTGCGCCGTCGACCATCCGCTGGCCGCCCACGACGCCGCCGACCCGCCGACCCTGCGTCGCCTCGACGTGCCCCGTCGCACCCGCCGGTTCTGGGAGAGCGGTGACAAGAGCCGGTTCTGGGGAACGCAGGGGGGTTACAGCCAGGCCATCACCGCAGCCCAGTTCGGCACCGGTGCGCCGGCCAGAGATCGGCTCTTCCTCGGCGGATCCGGATTCTGGGGTCGGGGCCATTGGATGGCGTCGCTGTGGTGTTTCGAGGTCGACGGCGACGACCTCGTGCCGATCCCCGGGATCTCGTCGACGGGAGGCACGAACCGGTCGTTCCGGCCCGGTCACATCGGCAGCGGTCTGCACGTCGACATTCACGCCATCCGGGTGGCCTCCGGCGACACCCGGAAGGTCTGGGTGGGCAACGACGGGGGCGTGACCGTCTCGACCGAGAGCGGTCGCGACAACACGTTCATCACCCGCAGCGACGGAATCGCCGCCATGGAGTCCCAGTACGGGGCATCGCACCCCGGATCCTCGTCCTTCACGATCTTCGGTTGCCACGACAACGGGATCATGGCCCGTGACGGCGATGTGGTGTGGCGGGAGGCCCTGTCCGGAGACGGCGGGGGTGTGGCCTTCGATCCGCAGCGGCCGCACCATCTCCTCGGTCAACTCCAGAAGGGGATTTGGAGGGGCCGTCCCAACGGCTGGTTCGCCACCCCGGGGGTGTGGACGACCGATGACCGGCCCGACGAGGACAACGCCCAGTTCTACAGCAACGCGTCGACCTCCCGTCTGGACCGGAACGCCAACGTGACGAGGATCGCCATCGGAACCGACCGGGTCTGGGTCAACGATCAACGGGGCCGGGCCCGGGCCAACCGCTGGTGGGTGCTGCCCGGGCACAACTTCCCCGCCGTCCAGGGAGTGCTGCAACCGCAGGGCCCCGTCCGGCGGGCCCGCCGATCCGGCGGCAACCTTCCGGCCCGGGGCAGGAGAGAGGTCACCTTCGGGATTCTCCAGTTCAACGAGACCGCCGGCAGCCGGGCGGAGCGACCGGGCATCTCGGCCGTGCGCTGGGTGCGCAACGCGCAGGGACAGGCTCGGAGCCTGCTGGTGCTGCTCGATGACATCGTCTGCCGCTACGACCAGGTCGGCGACCCGGCCGATCACCGGTGGCGACCCAATCTCGTCACCTGGCTGCTTCAGGACGGTGGCTTCACCGGGGACATCGGCACCTACCTCGTCACCGAGATCGCACCCGTCCAGGGCACCAACATGTTCTACCTGGCCACGACGGGGGAGGAGTTCGACCCCGGCGGACCGCACGGCAACGCCGTGGACACCCTCTACTTCCACGACGGCACGCAGTTGCACGCCACCGGGCTCAAGGACGAGATCACCCAGCGCGACCCCGCCTTCTCGGTGGCGGTCGACGATGAGACCGACGACGTCTACGTCGGAACGGCGCTCGGTGTGTGGCGCGGCGTGCGGGATTCATCCGACAACTCGTTCGACTGGGATCTCATCGGCCGCCGCCTGCCGCCGGCGGTGGTCCAGGACCTCCACGTTCACAAGCCGTCCCCGGACGCCCCGAAAACGCTCGTGGCCGCCCTGGCCTCCCGCGGTCTGTGGCAGCTCAACCTGGACCGCGAGGATCACGCCGAAACGTGGATTCGAGCCCACCGCTACGACGATCGGCGGGTGTTCCCCACACCGCAGGCCAACCCTCGGCGCTCGACGGCCGCCGGACCGCTGGCCGTCGACCGGAGCCCCGACATCGTGATCCGGCCCCGCTGGCCCCGCACCGATCCACCGCCGGCCTATCCCGGTCGTCCGCTGACCCGCAATCGTCACACCCCCTACCAGATCTGGACGTTCCAAACCGCGTTTCGTCGCTTCTCACCCGCCATCGAGGTCAACGGTCGGTGGACCCGACCGTTCGAACTGGCCATTCAACGCTTCCGGGCCGAACGGAGCGACGTGACCACCACCGGCACCCCCACCATCGACCGTCGCCTGTGGAACCTGGTCGTGGTCGACGATCCGACCGCGGCCTACGAGCCGGCATGGCGGCCACGACTCACCGGTGTGCCGATGGCGGCCAACGAGGTCGATTTGCGGTCCGTCGTGCCCCAGCGGCGGCGCAACGGCCGGTGGCAAGTGCCGGGCGAGCAGTGCACCGTCGAGGTGCTGATCCACCATCGCGACACCAACATCGCGGACGCCGGCGACGCCTTCGCCATGTTGCTGTGGCAGTGGGGAAACACCGGGTCGGTGACCTGCGACGGAATCGCCGACTTCGCCCGCGGTGTCGATCGGACCACCGGTGTTCCCGGCCCGTCGCCCTCGGGGTGGACGGCACCGACCGTGTCCAACCCCAACGGACGGTTTCGGGGCTGGCATGTCGCCATGACCGGCCCGTCGGTGCTGCACCGGCTGCCCGTCCAGCTGGATGCCCGCATGCCGAGGGCCGTCCCCGTCGACATCGACCTCAGCCGGAACTTCGGTGACGCCGACCCAACCGATGTGGTGGGTCCGGTTGTCCTGCTGGCCCTGGTCGGTTCGACCTCCGATCCCTTCTCCCAACCGCCACCGGCCACCGGCGTCCCGGTCGATTTCGTCCGCTCCTGGCGCCACGCCGCCCTGCACACCGTCGTGTGCAGCGGGCCCCGCTGAGTCGGGACCCGCACACGGGGCGGCAGCCGGGCGCCTTGACCGGTTGCCCACGGTGACCGTAGGGTTCGGAGATGGCCCGTGTCGACGCCCGCCACCCGGCCGGCGCCCCCGGTCCGTGGTTCGTCGATGAAAGGTGCATCGACTGCGACGCCGCCCGCCATGTGGCACCCGGTTTGATCGAACGCAACCCCGGCGACGGTGTGTCGGTCTTCGTGCGCCAGCCCGAGACCGAGGCCGAGATCGACATGGCCTGGCGGGCCGTGCTCGTCTGCCCGACCCGATCCGTCGGCCACGTCTCCGAACGTCGGCCGCCGCGCCAGGTCTTTCCGCAACCTCTGGGCGACGAGGTGTACCGGCTCGGCCACAATTCCCGGGACTCGTTCGGCGCACACTCCTACCTCGCGGTTCGCCCGGCGAACCGCGGCGGCAACCTCATGATCGACGCTCCCCGCTGGACCCGCGAGGTGGCGGGCCCGCTGGCCGAGCTGGGCGGCGTCGAGCACATCCTCCTCTCCCATCGTGACGACGTGGCCGATGCCGAGCGCTATGCCGAGAGGTTCGACGCCCGGGTGTGGATCCACGCCGACGACGCCTCGGCCGCCCCCTATGCCACCGATCTCCTCCGTGGCATCGAACCGACCGAGATCGCGGCCGGCGTGATCGCGTTCCCCGTGCCAGGGCACACGAAGGGCAGCGTGCTGTACCACGTCGACGGTCACCTGCTGTTCTCCGGTGACTCGCTGGCGTGGAACCGTCGTGCCGGTGAGCTGATGGCGTTTCGACGAGCCTGCTGGTACTCCTGGGAGGCCCAAACCGAGTCGCTCGGACGGTTCGCCGCCTCGGGGCTGCGGTTCGATCGACTCCTTTGTGGCCACGGCTGGAGCCACGACGCCGTCGACCTGCAACCAGCGCAACCCGACTTCGGTGACCACCTCACGGCGTTGGTGGCGCGCATGGTGAACCAGTAGTCACGTGAGTTGGACAATCCGTGGCAAGCTGGTCAGGGGACGGATCGGAGGGTTGGGATTAGGGTGGAGCGATGCCGGCCATCGACCATCTCGTCTACGCCGTCCCCGAGCTGCAGGCCGGGATCGCCGCCGTCTCCGCGCTGAGCGGGGTCGAGGCCGCGCCCGGTGGCGCCCATCCCGGCGCCGGTACGTGTAACGCCCTGTTGTCATTCGACGACCGTGCCTATTTCGAGATCATCTCCGTCGACCCGGACCAGCCCGACCATGTTGGACCTCGACCGTTCGAGGTCGACGGCGAAGGGCCACCCCGGATGGCGTCGTTCGCCATCCATCCGCTCGGCGACGAGACGATCGACTCCGTCGCCGATCGTATGCGAGAACTCGGGTTCGACCCCGGCCCGGTCACGGCGATGAGTCGTCGCCGTCCGGACGGCGCGGAGATCTCGTGGCGGCTGACTCGAACCGTCGGATCACCACTCGGCCTCGCCAACCCGTCGGGTCACGGTCTCGTCCCATTCGTGATCGACTGGGGTTCGACCCCGAGTCCGGCCCGTTCGACGCCCAGGATCGGCCGGTTGGCGGCGTTGAGCATCACGCACCCCGAGCCGGCTGTCGTCGATCTCGTCAATGCGCTCGACCTGCAGCTGACCGACGGCGACGTCATCGTGTCGATCGGTGACCGGAGTCTGGCCGCCCTCGTCGAACTGGCGGACGGTCGCACCGTCGAGCTGATCTGACGTGGTCCGTCCTGCGTTCGGTATCAGACGACGACAGCCAGGACGACCACGGGTACGAGCAGCGCAACGTAGAGGGAGAGGAACGTCCGACCTGTCGCCGCGGCGTGACGCCACGCGTCGGGGTCGAATCGGACGAGCCGAATCAGCTGGCGCAGATGCCGCTGGACCCAGGTGATGGCGGCACTGGTCGCGGCGAGCAGCAGCATCCCGGCCACCACACCGATTCGGCGGATGACCTCCAGCGGCCCGTCGATCAGCCGAGCGAGGCCGGGGACGCTGAGCGCGTCACCGACGATCGGTTCGTCGCCGCCGAGCCCGAGGGCGTCGGCCACGGAGTCGACCGCTCCGGACACACCGGTGGCGGATCCGAGATCGGCCCCGTCGCACATGAACTGCGGGGCGTCCACGCCGTCGACGATCAGGTAATCGCAGCGAAACTGGTCGTCGAACGCGGAGGTGTACATCCAGGTCGAGAGGGCGAAGGCCGCCACGGCCAGGGCGGCGGTGATCAGCATCGGGTTGGTGGAGGAGGTTTGAGCAGTTGACACCATCTGAGCATCTGAACACAACCGCCCGCCGGCCGCACAAACCAGCACGATGTCGACGGCTTCTCCGGCGCCACCGGCACGGTCCCGTGACGATCACCGGCGAACCTCGGGTTGCGACCGCTGCACGTGGTCGAATCAGCGCGGCTGTCACGTCGATGGTTTTCCGAGGAGTTCAACGGGCGTCGACGGCGGAAGGTCGCAGGGGTGCCGGTGTCACCGCCGGGGTCCGGCGGCCCGGTTGATACGGGAGCAGAGCGTGGCGATGGCCGGAACCCCGGCCCGGATGAACGCCCTGGTGTGAATCAGTCTCGATCGCATCGGTACCAGCTCCAGCACGGTGAGATTGGCCGACCGAGAGGGATAGGCCCGCAGGGTGGCCGGCCGGGTGCGCCGCCGGAGCCGCCCCCAGGTCACGGTCGCGTCCCACGACGAGCCGTGCTCGCCAACCTCCAGACTCTCGATGTCCACCTTGAGGCCCGGCAGGGGATCGATGAACAGCTCCCCGGTGTGGAGGGCCCGACTGGCCCGGCCCGGTAGCACCGGAACCGGGGCCACCACGTCCTCCCGGCCGCCGGCCCTCGTGGGCCGATCGCCATAGCCTCCCGGCCGAGCAGCCTTCCTGGCCTGGTAGGACGGGCCCGATCTGCCGTCGGTGGATTCGTCATCGGCCCCGACCCCGTCGATCACCGGACCCAGGATCCAGACGCGGTCCGAGTCGACCCGGGTTCGCGCTCGTGCCCGCGACGGATCGTGCTGGTCGGGAGGGTTCGATCTGGAGAGCGGAATCAACTCGCCGTCGGACCGGACCCCGAAGACTTCGACCGGGGTTGGCTTTGCAGCCATGGTGACCTCCAACGGATGCTGTTCCTCCAGCGTAGTTTCGGTGTCGCACGCCGTCGAGGCGCCCTGGCCAGGCGGATCGACGTGAGCCGTCTGGCACCCCCGGGTCATTCGAGCCACACCACGCCCTATCGTTGATTGGTCGTACTGGTTCGTGAGAGGAACCGCCCATGGCCGAAGGCCACCAACAACAAGCGTCGGACTCGCCGGCCGCCACACGCGAGAACCCGCCGCGCCTCCAGCGCGAGAACCCGCCGCGCCTTCGGAGCGACCAATCGCCGCGCCTTCGGCGTGAGGACCTCCGTAACGTGGCCATCGTGGCCCACGTCGATCACGGGAAAACCACCCTGGTGGATGCCATGCTGCGTCAGACCGGTGTGTTCCGGGCCAACGAGGACGTCGCCGACCGGATCATGGACTCCAACGATCTCGAGCGGGAGAAGGGCATCACGATCCTGGCCAAGAACACCTCGGTCCGCCGGGGTGAGATGACCCTCAACATCGTCGACACCCCCGGCCACGCCGACTTCGGCGGCGAGGTCGAGCGGGCGCTGACCATGGTCGACGGGATCGTCCTGCTCGTCGACGCGGCCGAGGGGCCGCTGCCCCAGACTCGGTTCGTGTTGCGCAAGGCCCTTGAACGGGATCTGCCCGTCATCCTGGTCGTCAACAAGGTCGATCGCTCCGACGCCCGGATAAAAGAAGTGGTCGACGAGGTGTACGAGCTCTTTCTCGACATCGATGCCCGCGACGATCAGATCGACTTCCCCATCCTCTACTGTGCCGCCCGTGCCGGATGGGCGACCACCGACATCGACGCGGTCGCCGACCTGGTCGCCGACACCGCAGCCGGGTCGACGGGCTCCGCCTCCGACCTCACCCCGCTGTTCGAAGCCGTCGCGTCGGTGGTACCGGCGCCCCTCTACACCGAGGGTCACCCGCTGCAGGCCTGGGTGACCAACCTCGACGTCAGTCCCTACCTCGGCCGCCTCGCCCTGTGCCGCATCATGAACGGCACCCTGCGCAAGGGTGCGTCGGTCGGCCTGAGCCGCATCGACGGCGCCGTCGAGCGGGTCAAGATCACCGAGCTGTATCTGACCGAGGCCCTCGATCGGGTGTCGGCCGATGAGGCCGGCCCCGGCGATCTGGTCGCAGTGGCCGGCATCGACGACATTCTCATCGGCGAGACCCTCGTCGACATCGAGAACCCCCGACCCATGCCGGTGATCGAGGTCGACGAACCGTCGCTGTCGATGACGATCGGGGTGAACTCCTCGCCGCTGGCCGGGCAGTCCGGATCCAAGCTCACCGCTCGCCTGGTCAAGAGTCGGCTCGATGCCGTACTGGTTGGCAACATGAGCCTGCGGGTGCTCACCACCGAGAAGCCCGATGTCTGGGAGGTCCAGGCCCGGGGCGAACTGCAGCTTGCGGTGTTGGTCGAAACGATGCGGCGGGAGGGCTTCGAGCTGACCGTCGGCAAGCCGCAGGTGGTGACCCGGGAGATCGACGGCGCCGTTCACGAACCCGTCGAGCGGGTCATCATCGACGTACCCGAGGAGCACATGGGGGCGGTGACCCAGCTGCTGGCCGCCCGCAAGGGCCGCATGGATCAGATGGTGAATCACGGCACCGGCTGGGTTCGGTTCGACTACCTGGTTCCGGCCCGGGGCCTGATCGGATTCCGCACCGAGTTCATGACCGAGACCCGGGGTACCGGCGTGGTCAACCAGTCGATGGAGGGCTTCGAGCCGTGGTTCGGTGAGATCCGCACCCGTCGCTCCGGTTCGCTGGTGGCCGACCGCAAAGGTCCGGCCACACCGTATGCGATGTTGGGGCTGCAGGAGCGGGCTCAGATGCTGATCCCGCCGGGTACCGAGGTGTACTGCGGGATGATCATCGGTGAGAACAGCCGCTCCGACGACATGGACGTCAACGTCTGCAAGGAGAAACAGCTCACCAACCACCGGGCAGCGGCGGCCGACGCCACCGTGAAGCTGTCACCGCCGAAACAGCAGTCGCTCGAGCAGGCTCTCGAATTCATCGCCGATGACGAATGCGTCGAGGTCACCCCCGCCGAGATCCGCCTCCGCAAGGTCGAACTCGACCCGATCGCCCGAGCCCGGGTGGTCAAGGCCCGGAAGGCCGCCGCGGCTGCCGAGGTTTCCGAGCGTTAGGGTCTGCCGCCTCCGGTTTTCCACCACTCCCCCCGGATACGCCCACTTCTCCGCCACGGCAATCCGACGAGGTCGTGGCCGGGTGCATCGGCGGGGCGGGCCCGCATGTTGCCCGGCCGAGCGGACCCCGATCTACATTGGCGGGATGGCTGATCTTCTGTCGTCGCCCGCACCCCCCGACCGGCTCCGCACCCTGATGGAGGTCGGCGGCGGGCCCGTGCTGCTGCCGGGATGCTCGGACGCGCTCGGCGCCCGTTTGATCGAGCAGGCCGGGTTCGACGCGGTCTACATGACCGGGTTCGGTACCGCCGCCACACTGCTGGGTCGTCCCGACGTGGGGCTGCTCGGCCTGGCCGAAATGGTCGACAACGCCCGCCGCATCGCCGCGGCGGTTTCCGTTCCGGTGGTGGCCGATGCCGACACCGGCTACGGCAATACGGTCAATGTCGTGCACACCGTGCGGAGCTACGAACGGGCCGGGGTGGCCGCCATCCACATGGAGGATCAGGTGATGCCGAAACGGTGCGGGCACATGGAGGGTAAGGAGGTGGTGCCGGCGGCGGAATTCGCAGCCAAGATCCGGGCCGCGGTCGATGCCCGCCAGTCCGACGACTTTCTCATCATCGCCCGCACCGACGCCCGGGCACCGCTCGGCCTCGACGAGGCCCGACGGCGAGCCGACGCCGCGGTCGAAGCCGGTGCGGACGTGCTGTTCGTCGAAGCCCTCCGGTCCCGCGACGAGATCGAGGCCGTCGCCTCCGAGTACCGCCACACGCCGTTGCTCCACAACTGGGTGGAGGGTGGCAGGTCGCCGGCGCTGACCTATGCGGAGCTGGCGGAGCTCGGGTTCTCCCTGGTGATCATGCCGATCACGATCCTGCTCGCCGCCGTCGGCGCGATCAACGCGACACTGGCCGGGGTGAAGGCCGCCGGCACACCGGTGGAGATCGAACCCTCGTTGCCGTCGTTCAACGACTTCACCGACCTCATAGGCTTGTCGGAGATCACCGAACTCCAAGGCCGCTACGTCTGAAACGCTGAAGGAACCGAACCTGTGACCGACACTCCGAATCCCACCTATGAGCGCTATCCCGATCCGGCCACCGAGGGCACCCCCGACCCTGCCAACTACGCCCGCTACCCCTCACTCGTCGACCGCTCGGTGTTGGTCACCGGCGGTGCCGACGGGATCGGAGCCTCGCTGGTCGAACAGTTCTGCCGCCAGGGATCCAAGGTCGCCTTTGCCGACATCAACCGATCCCGGGCCGAGGAGACGCTGGCCCGTTGCGCCGAGCTCGAACCCCGACACCAGCCGTTGTTCCATCACGTCGACCTGGTCGACATCGAGAGGCTGCGGACGGTGGTCGAGGATGTACTCGAGGAACTCGGCGGAGTGACGGTGCTTGTCAACAACGCCGCTTCCGACGAGCGCCACACCTGGGAGGAGATGACACCGGAATACTGGAACGACCGGCTGAACACGAACCTTCGCCATTACTTCTTCACGATTCAAGCGGTGGCCCCCCAGATGCTGGCTGCCGGCAACGGCTCGATCATCAACGTCGGGTCCAGCAGTTACATGATGCAGGAGGACTTCTTTCCCGGGTACGCCATCGCCAAGTCCGGTGTCGAGGGGATCACCCGCACCATGGCCCGCACTTTCGGGCCACACAACGTTCGGGTCAACACCGTGCTCCCCGGCTGGGTGGCCACCGAACGTCAACTGGAGAAGTGGTGGAGTCCGGAGGGGGAGGCGGGCACGATGCGTGACCAGGCGATCAAACGTCGCATCTATCCGGCCGAGTTCGCCCAGATGGTTCTGTTCCTGGCTGCCGACGACGGAGCGGCGTGCACGGCCCAGCAGTTCCTCGTCGACGGCGGCCGATACTAGTCAGGGTGCACGGCGGTTCCCGGTGACCGACCCGCTCGCCGCGGTTGTCGACGATCTCGATCCGCTGCTGCGGCCCCGACAGGTGCTCGCCGTCGGTGAGTGGCACGGCACCGCGGAGTTCCCGGCACTGATCGGCCGGATCGTCGCTGCCGCGATCGCTCGGACGCTGGCCGTCACGGTCGCCTTGGAGGTGCCGTGTTCGGAGGAGCCCGGCCGGCTCGGTCCGTTCTGGCGGCGACGGCCCGAATTCCAGGATGGGCGTTCCAGCCGGGCGATGGCCGGGCTGGTCGATGACCTCGTCACCCGCCGGTCCGACGGCGACGACGTCGAGATCGTGTTCATGGACGGACCGTGGGTGGCGCCCGGTTCGCCGGTTCCGCTGGACTGGCTGCATCTTGTCGAGCAACGACGTGACGAGGTCATGGCCAACTTCGTGCTCAACGCCGCCGCCGCCCGGCCCCGTGCGCTCACCCTGATTCTGGCCGGGAATCAACACACCCGGGTCGATGGCGGTTCCGGTGACGGGTCGGGTCAGCCGGCGCTCGGCTACTACCTGACGCGCTGGCACCCGGATCTCGTCTCGCTGCTGGCCCGGTCGTCGGGTGGCCATGCCTGGGTGCTCACCGGTGAACCCGACAGCGGCGGCGGGCCGCGACCCATTCCCGACGACGCCGACCTGCCACCGGGCGCGGCCTGGGCCGCTCAGCCCGGCCCCGACGGCCATCACGGCTATGTGCACGTCGGCCGGCTCACGGCCTCACCGCCGGTGGCGGACCCGTGACACCCACGCCGTCCGGATCCGTCGACCACCTCGAACATTGGCGGGATCACGTCCCCCCTGAGGCAAGGATTGG